>NZ_JBBORC010000001.1:3547500-3750000 GCF_038004425.1 Solibacillus sp. FSL W7-1464 | reverse complement strand
AAGCAATTGACGTGTAAACTTAAATCTTGGACTCGTTCCAAGTGTTAACTTTTGGTTAAGTTAATAAGGGCGCACGGTGGATGCCTTGGCACTAGGAGTCGATGAAGGACGGCACTAACACCGATATGCCTCGGGGAGCTGTAAGTAAGCTTTGATCCGGGGATTTCCGAATGGGGGAACCCACTATCTTTAATCGGATAGTATCTTCACGTGAATTCATAGCGTGTTGAAGACAGACGCAGGGAACTGAAACATCTAAGTACCTGCAGGAACAGAAAGAAAATTCGATTCCCTGAGTAGCGGCGAGCGAAACGGGAAGAGCCCAAACCAAAGAGCTTGCTCTTTGGGGTTGTAGGACACTCTATACGGAGTTACAAAAGAATGAACTAGACGAAGCGACTTGGAAAGGTCCGCGAAACGAGGTAAAAGCCCTGTAGTCAAAAGTTCATTCCCTCCAGAGTGGATCCTGAGTACGGCGGAACACGTGAAATTCCGTCGGAATCCGGGAGGACCATCTCCCAAGGCTAAATACTACCTAGTGACCGATAGTGAACCAGTACCGTGAGGGAAAGGTGAAAAGCACCCCGGAAGGGGAGTGAAATAGATCCTGAAACCGTGTGCCTACAAGTAGTTAGAGCCCGTTAATGGGTGATAGCGTGCCTTTTGTAGAATGAACCGGCGAGTTACGATTACGTGCGAGGTTAAGTTGAGAAGACGGAGCCGCAGCGAAAGCGAGTCTGAATAGGGCGAATTAGTACGTGGTCGTAGACCCGAAACCAGGTGATCTACCCATGTCCAGGGTGAAGGTGAGGTAACACTCACTGGAGGCCCGAACCCACGCACGTTGAAAAGTGCGGGGATGAGGTGTGGGTAGCGGAGAAATTCCAATCGAACCTGGAGATAGCTGGTTCTCTCCGAAATAGCTTTAGGGCTAGCCTCGTGATTGAGAATACCGGAGGTAGAGCACTGTTTGGACTAGGGGGGCATCTCGCTTTACCGAATTCAGACAAACTCCGAATGCCGGATATTTATACACGGGAGTCAGACTGCGAGTGATAAGATCCGTAGTCAAGAGGGAAACAGCCCAGACCACCAGCTAAGGTCCCCAAGTAATCGTTAAGTGGAAAAGGATGTGGCGTTGCTTAGACAACCAGGATGTTGGCTTAGAAGCAGCCATCATTTAAAGAGTGCGTAATAGCTCACTGGTCGAGTGACGCTGCGCCGAAAATGTATCGGGGCTAAACGATTCACCGAAGCTGTGGATGCATACTTTGAGTATGCGTGGTAGGAGAGCGTTCTAACAGCGTTGAAGTCAGACCGGAAGGACTGGTGGAGCGGTTAGAAGTGAGAATGCCGGTATGAGTAGCGAAACATGGGTGAGAATCCCATGCACCGTATGACTAAGGTTTCCTGAGGAAGGCTCGTCCGCTCAGGGTTAGTCGGGACCTAAGCCGAGGCCGATAGGCGTAGGCGATGGACAACAGGTTGATATTCCTGTACCACCTCCTCACCGTTTGAGAAATGGGGGGACGCAGTAGGATAGGGTAAGCACGCCGTTGGTTGCGCGTGTTCAAGCAGTAAGGCGTGTATGTAGGCAAATCCGCATACTATAACGTTGAGCTGTGATGACGAGCTCGTATGAGCGAAGTTCCTGATTTCACACTGCCAAGAAAAGCCTCTATCGAGGTGAGAGGTGCCCGTACCGCAAACCGACACAGGTAGTCGAGGAGAGAATCCTAAGGTGTGCGAGAGAACTCTCGTTAAGGAACTCGGCAAAATGACCCCGTAACTTCGGGAGAAGGGGTGCTTCTTTGGGTGCATAGCCTAGAGAAGCCGCAGTGAATAGGCCCAGGCGACTGTTTAGCAAAAACACAGGTCTCTGCAAAACCGTAAGGTGACGTATAGGGGCTGACGCCTGCCCGGTGCTGGAAGGTTAAGAGGAGCGGTTAGCGCAAGCGAAGCTGTGAATTGAAGCCCCAGTAAACGGCGGCCGTAACTATAACGGTCCTAAGGTAGCGAAATTCCTTGTCGGGTAAGTTCCGACCCGCACGAAAGGCGTAACGATCTGGGCACTGTCTCAACGAGAGACTCGGTGAAATTATAGTACCTGTGAAGATGCAGGTTACCCGCGACAGGACGGAAAGACCCCGTGGAGCTTTACTGTAGCCTGATATTGAATTTTGGTACAACTTGTACAGGATAGGTAGGAGCCAGAGATCTCGGAGCGCCAGCTTCGAAGGAGGCGTCGGTGGGATACTACCCTGGTTGTATTGAACTTCTAACCCATGCCCCTTAGCGGGGTAGGAGACAGTGTCAGGCGGACAGTTTGACTGGGGCGGTCGCCTCCTAAAGAGTAACGGAGGCGCCCAAAGGTTCCCTCAGAATGGTTGGAAATCATTCGTAGAGTGTAAAGGCATAAGGGAGCTTGACTGCGAGACCTACAAGTCGAGCAGGGTCGAAAGACGGGCTTAGTGATCCGGTGGTTCCGCATGGAAGGGCCATCGCTCAACGGATAAAAGCTACCCCGGGGATAACAGGCTTATCTCCCCCAAGAGTCCACATCGACGGGGAGGTTTGGCACCTCGATGTCGGCTCATCGCATCCTGGGGCTGTAGTCGGTCCCAAGGGTTGGGCTGTTCGCCCATTAAAGCGGTACGCGAGCTGGGTTCAGAACGTCGTGAGACAGTTCGGTCCCTATCCGTCGTGGGCGTAGGAAATTTGAGAGGAGCTGTCCTTAGTACGAGAGGACCGGGATGGACATACCGCTGGTGTACCAGTTGTCTTGCCAAAGGCATCGCTGGGTAGCTATGTATGGACGGGATAAGTGCTGAAAGCATCTAAGCATGAAGCCCCCCTCAAGATGAGATTTCCCATTACGCAAGTAAGTAAGACCCCTGAAAGACGATCAGGTAGATAGGTTCGAGGTGGAAGTGCGGTGACGCATGCAGCTGACGAATACTAATCGGTCGAGGACTTAACCACATTTTATTGCACAAACTCAATGAAACGTTTATCCAGTTTTGAAAGAATGAACATTTTTTCAAGGGTTTCAAGACACCTAGTGGATTGGAAGCCAATTAAGGAACGTCTACTAAAAGCACCACGTCCTGTGGTAACGTAGACGCCAGCACATCCATGTGCAAGTGAAGTGATGATGGCAAAGAGGTCACACCCGTTCCCATACCGAACACGGAAGTTAAGCTCTTTAGCGCCGATGGTAGTTGGGGGCTTCCCCCTGTGAGAGTAGGACGTCGCTTCGCTCAAAAAGTCGCTGCTGATTTAGTCAGTAGTGGCTTTTTTATATTAGTTGTATCGCTACTATAAAAAAATAGTAGGAACTCATAATAAATTAAACCAAAGAAGGTGCCCTGAAAATGGACCCTGCTTTGGTTTTTCTTTTATCTAAATTTCGTCTGCCTGATATGAGGATTGCTCTAGTAGTTGACCAATAAAGCAGAAAGAAATACGATTAATGAATGTAAAAGTTCTTACAAAGCAAAACATCGGAGGAAGTAACATGACAGCACCATTTTTAACAGTAGTGGACTTACGATTAATCGAGCAGCAAGTAAATAAAATACTGAAGGCAAAGCTAGCATCGAATGACAAAAAGATTGTTGCAGCTGTACGGGAGCTGGCAATTACAGAGCTAAGAGAAAGACTGACACATGTAGATGAAGATATAATTAAAGAAGTGGAAACGATTGAAGATACTATTGGGGCAGAACTATTTTTCCAAAGCCTGAAATCATATACTATTCCATTTAAACCAATTTCCGAGCAAGGTCTGCAAAAGCTGTTTAAAAAAGATAAGAAGCTGAAGCTACCTAAACTGGAGACAATTGACTGGCAGGCAATCAGTTATCTATCATGGTTGGATAAAGGAACAAACCGCCAATATATTGTACTGGAAAAGGACGGCAACTACACGGCATTACGTGGAGTTATAGACGCACATCACCCGATTAAAGGTGTCTGTTCAATTTGTAATCAGAACAGTGCAGTTCATTTGTTTACAGCTACAGTAAAGGGCAATGGGGATAATTATACATCTTACAGCAACTACATTTGTGATGACTCACAACTATGTAATCAAAGAGTCAGTGACTATGAAAAACTTCAGGAATTTGTTGCCCGTAATTTAATTTAAAATAAAAGTCATCGTTTTGATGGCTTTTTATTTTGAAACTTTTCCCTACTCCGACCGTAAAGGAAGTAAAGACTGAATGGGAGGATAGAGTCATGCGAAAGATTGTTTATAGTTTAGCTGTTGTGTTATTGCTGTCAGCTTGTAATAGTGAAAGGACAGATAAGTCAACAGCGGAAGAACAAACAAAGCAGGAGGTTGTGCAGATGGAGGAAGCGCTATTAGGAAAGTGGCAAGGAATGATTGAAATTCCGCAGTCGCCTCTTGAAATCATATTAAATTTGGAAGAGGCGAGTGGAAGCATTTCCGTACCTGCACAAGGACTCATTGATTTTGCATTTGAATCAATTAATTATAATGGGTCGGATGTGGCCATCACTATTAATTTAGCCGGATCTCTCGTTAAAATTACCGGAACGCTAAATAACGGGACGATAGAAGGGACGTTTACGCAAAATGGACAGTCCTATCCAATCACGTTAAAGCCTTATACAGCGACCCCTGTTACGTATGATGAGCTGTTGATTCCTGTTTCCGGCGGAGAGCTTAAAGCAGCATTGGAAATGCCTGATAAAGCCACGGGAGAGCTTGTTATTATCCATGCAGGGTCGGGTCCTACAAATAAAGACGGCAACACAATAGGAGCAGGTTCCAATAATAGTTTAAAGATGATTGCAGAGAGCTTAGCGGAGAAAGGGGTAGCTTCCATTCGTTTCGATAAGCGTGGAGTCGGTGATAATAGTGCATTAATAAAAAATGAAGCGGACTTAACATTTGATGTATATATAGAGGATGTTAAATCTATTGTAGACTATGCTAAAAAGGATGATCGCTTTAATGAAATTCATTTATTAGGACATAGTGAAGGTGCATTAATTATGACCATTGCTGCCCAGCAAAATGACATAGCCTCTCTAATTTCTGTAGCAGGTATTGGAAGACCGGCAGATGAAGTTTTAATGGAACAATTGTCAGCAAGCTTACCTCCGAATTTATTGATGGAGTCGGAAAAAATACTGCAGCAATTAAAAGTGGGTAAAGAGGTGGAAACAGTATCAGCACAGCTTCAATCCTTATTTAGACCGTCTGTTCAGCCATATATGATTTCATGGCTTAAATACGATCCCCAGCATGAAATAAGTAAGGTTAATGTTCCGGTTATCATTCTTCAAGGGAAAAAAGATATTCAAGTAACCGAAAAAGATGCGGAAAACTTATATGCAGCAAATAATGATGCGGTAATACACTATTTCGATAAGATGAATCATGTGTTAAAAGATATAGAAGGTGATCGAGAACAAAATATTGCGAGCTATTACAACCCTGACTTACCGCTAACTAAAGGCCTGATTGATGAAGTTACCGAGTTTATAAAGCAGTAGTTGAAAACAATTATTCATTATAATGAGGCTTTTCCAATGGAGGAAAAGTCTCATAAATAAAATGTTCAAATTATTTCAAAAAACTACTTGTATAAATTTAAATCGTTGCTATAATAATAAATGTACGAAAGATGACTTGTACAAACTGTATAATAGCAACGTTCCGAAGTAGCTCAGTTGGTAGAGCATCCGGCTGTTAACCGGCAGGTCGCAGGTTCGAGTCCTGCCTTCGGAGCCATTTTTTTTGCCTTTTTACTATTAAAAATAAATAATAAAACTTTTTTAAAAAAGTTTTTGAAAAAGGCTTGCACTATGTAAAAAATGATGATATTATAAATCTTGTCTTCAAGAGAACAACTTATAACGGCCCGTTGGTCAAGTGGTTAAGACACCGCCCTTTCACGGCGGTAACACGGGTTCGAATCCCGTACGGGTCACCATTTAAGGCTTCATAAAAAAATAAAGCAGTAACACTTGTTATGTATGGAGGATTAGCTCAGCTGGGAGAGCACCTGCCTTACAAGCAGGGGGTCGGCGGTTCGAGCCCGTCATCCTCCACCATTAAACTTTAACAGTGTTGCATCATTTGTCGGAGGGGTAGCGAAGTGGCTAAACGCGGCGGACTGTAAATCCGCTCCTTAGGGTTCGGCGGTTCGAATCCGTCCCCCTCCACCATCTATAAAATGTTTGGGGTATAGCCAAGCGGTAAGGCAACGGATTTTGATTCCGTCATGCCCTGGTTCGAATCCAGGTACCCCAGCCATTTTTTTTATTTTTTATGAGCCATTAGCTCAGTTGGTAGAGCATCTGACTTTTAATCAGAGGGTCGAAGGTTCGAGTCCTTCATGGCTCACTTTTATTTTATAAACTTAGAAGTGCACTTAAATATCAAATAACAATCCTTTACTTATATATAAGTAAAGGATTTTTTGCATATAAAAAGGGAAAATCCTTTAGTTGCTCGAAATTTTTATAGGAGGATGAGCGGAGAAGAGAATAGAAAAAATTATATGACACGTTAGGGGATGCAGAAATGGTGAATAAGAAAATTTCAATCATAGGGGTACCGTGTGATTATGGGCAACAGCGCCGCGGGGTAGATATGGGACCGAGTGCAATTAGATATACAGGATTGCAGCAGCGTTTGGCTGATCTTGGGTATGATGTTGAAGACGAAGGGAATATTCAAGTCATTGTGGGGGATGCAGCTGTACAGAAAGATGAAAAGCTGCTTAATCTGGAAGAAGTAATTAAAGTCAATACAGCACTGGCCGAAAAAGTATGGAGTGTTGTAAAAAAGGAGTACATACCGCTTGTATTAGGAGGCGACCATAGTATTGCAATTGGTACATTGGCAGGTCTATCGATGAAATATAAAAATCTGGGCGTTATATGGTTTGATGCCCATGCAGATTTAAACACACCGGAAACGACGCCATCCGGAAATATTCATGGGATGCCGTTAGCGACAAGTATTGGATTAGGACATCAAAGGCTAACATCAATTTTACATGCAGAACCTAAAATCAAAGCCGAAAACATTGTTATCATTGGTGGCCGTTCTATCGATGAAGGGGAACGGGAGCTAATTAAAAAACGAGGCATTAAAATATACACAATGCACGAAATTGATCGGCTTGGAATGACATATGTTATGGAAGAAACGCTTAAATACTTCAAACAATCGGAAATAGACGGCCTCCATTTATCACTTGATTTGGATGCATTAGATCCTTTATATACTCCTGGCGTGGGGACACCTGTAGCAGGTGGAATCACTTACCGCGAAAGTCATTTAGCAATGGAAATGATCCAGGAATCCGGCTTAATGACATCGGCGGAGTTTGTAGAGGTAAATCCTATACTAGATGAACGAAATAAAACAGCAGATGTAGCGGTTGCCTTAATCGGCTCTTTATTTGGCGAAACTTTAGTATGATTATTACGAAAAAAATCGATTGGTCGTTACGAAGTTTGTTATAATAAAGGCACATATTTATGGGTGGAAAAAATTTTTTAGAGAAAATGAAACCTTTTATAAAGCAATCCGTATATATAGAACAGCTGAAAAGGTGGAGAGGAAAGACAAATGGATGCGTTAGTTAATAAAAGAATAAAGCAAGTGCTTAAAGGTGATCAAAACGCATATGCCGACATCGTTAACCTCTACCAGCACAAGCTGTATCAAGTGTGCTATCGAATGCTTGGAAATAAACAGGAAGCAGAAGATATTGCACAGGAGGCATTCATACGTGCCTATATTAATTTACATTCGTATGATCAAAATCGAAAATTTTCAACATGGCTTTACCGAATTGGAACAAATCTTTGCATAGACCGAATTCGTAAAAAGAAGCCCGATTATTATTTAGATGCGGAGGTAGCCGGGACAGAAGGGCTGAATATGTATTCACAGATTGCAGCAGATGAGCAATTGCCGGAAGAGGCAATTGAACAGATGGAGCTTCAGGACCGAATACAATATGAAATTAGCCGCCTCCCCGATAAGTATCGATCGGTTATTGTTTTAAAATATATTGAAGAACTGTCCCTTCAGGAAATAAGCGAAATTTTGGATATGCCTTTAGGAACAGTAAAAACGCGGATTCACCGTGGCCGTGAAGCGTTAAGAAAGCAGTTAAACAATTTGTAGGAGGAAGATACGCATGAAAACGTGTGCATCAGAATTCGTGGATTATATGCACGAATATTTAGATGGTGATATTAGTCGTGAGCATGAACAAATTTTGAAGCAGCATTTACAAACATGCCCTGATTGCCAACAACATATGCATGAATTAAGTGACACGGTTGCGTTTATCAAGAGTGCAGCACATATTACTGCCCCTCCGAGCTTTGAGGATCAAGTGATAAGTCGCTTACCGAAACTTAAAAGTTCTGCCGGGATCAAACGCTGGTTCCGTCAGCATCCTGTGCTTGTTGCTGCTGCAGTATTCTTTTTATGTATGAGTGCCACGATGCTGGGCAGCTTTCCAAACGATGAACAATTTTCTGTGACGAAACAGCCTAATTTAGTCGTTGAAGGACAAACGGTAAAAGTGCCGGTCGGTGAAGTTGTAAAAGGTGATATTGTTGTGAAAAACGGTGATATTATTGTCGAAGGGGAAGTGGACGGCAATATTACGGTTATCAATGGCAACTACATGGCATCTACGGCAGTTGTTACAGGGCAAGTAGAGGAAATCGATGAAATGTTCGAGTGGCTATGGTACAAAATTAAAGATGGCTTCAAAAAAGCAGTTGCTGTTTTTAATGAGTAACGACATACAATTGTCGTCAAAGCCATTAAATCAAGAAATAATATTTCCTGAATAAATCGGAACTTTTCTCAAAAAAAGCCGTTTTAGTATAGAAAGAAAAGTCTACTCGTTTGGGTAGACTTTTTTCTGTTAGGAAAGTTAATCCCTGACAGAATTATGCTATACTAAAACCAAGATGGATTAGCAAGTAAAGGTGGGGGATGCCACATGCAAATAATTGAACAATTTACAGACATTGCTGCTGTAGATATGATTTTTAAAGTACTGGACGTACTGCTCGTATGGTATGTAGTTTATAAAGCATTGACCCTCATAAAAGGAACGAAAGCCGTTCAATTATTAAAAGGGTTATTAATTGTGGTGTTGGCGAAATTTGCTACCTACGTTTTCGGATTAGACACCCTAGACTGGTTGCTGCAAGAAGTAATTGATTGGGGTTTCTTAGCCATTATTATAATATTCCAGCCGGAAATTCGCCGGGCCCTTGAGCAGATTGGTCGAGGCAAGATTTTCCAACGCACTAATAACCAGCAGGAAGATGAGCAGTCACGCTTAATTGAAGCGATGAAAAAATCAGTGAATTATATGGCGAAACGACGAATTGGAGCACTTATTTCGATTGAAAAAGATACAGGATTAAATGAATATGTAGAAACAGGCATTAAGATGGATGCCGCGATTTCTTCTGAATTAATGATTAATATTTTCATCCCGAATACACCCCTTCATGATGGGGCTGTAATTATACAGAAAAACCAAATTGCCGCTTCGGCATGTTATTTACCATTATCGGAAAGTGCGTTTATTTCCAAAGAACTTGGAACACGTCACCGGGCAGCACTTGGATTAAGTGAAGTAACAGATGCAATTACAATTGTTGTATCTGAAGAAACAGGTGCGATTAGTATTACAGCTAACGGTAATTTACACCGTAATCTCACTATTACAGAATTTGAAGAATTACTGCGTAAACTATGGTTTGGTCCTGAACAAGATTCTAACTTAGCATCTAAGTGGACTTGGGGAGGGAAAAAGAATGGATAAAATATTTGATAGCTCATGGATGCTACGTTTAACCGCTTTGTTTTTAGCGGTGGCACTGTTCCTGTATATTCAAACAGAGGAAAAACGTGAAACGGACTCGAGCACATCCAATGAAACAGATGTCATCACAAATGTGCCATTGGAAGTTTATTATGATTCCGATAATTTATTTGTTACAGGGCTCCCTGCAACGGTTGATGTGAAAATTTCAGGACCGAAACAAATTGTAATGAAAACAAAGCTTGAAAAGGATTTCAAACTTTTTGTCGATTTAAACTCATTGTTAATTGGTGAACATAGCGTTACAATACATCAAGAAAACTTTTCCGAAAAACTGGATGTATCCATTGAGCCGAGAATAATTAATGTAACAATTGAAGAAAAGGTTACTGAACAGTTTCGTATAGAGCCTGAGATGAATAACCGCCTTTTAGCTGAGAACTTTGTACTGAACGAGATGACGGCAGAACCGTCAAAAGTAGCGGTAACAGGCGCGAAGAGTGTCATTGATAACATAAGTTATGTAAAGGCGACGGTTTCAGGTGAGAAAGATGTGAATAAATCATTTGAACAGGAAGCGGCTGTAAAAGTACTCGATCGTGAACTGAATAAGCTCGATGTCAGCATTAATCCGGATAAGGTCAATGTAAAAGTAGAAATTAATGAATATAGTCGAGAAGTCCCGATTAAGATCAATGAAATTGGGGAACCAGTAGAGGGGCTTATAATTGACAGTTTATCCCCGGAAAAATCTAACATAACGGTATATGGTTCGAAATCTGTAGTGGATGCATTAAAAGAAGTTGTCGTAGACGTGGATGTTTCAAAAATAAAAAAATCCGGTTCTCACGAATTTAAAATTCAGCTTCCTACAGGGGCTACTAAGTTATCACAAGAGAAACTAAAGGTAAATGCAACTGTGAGCGGAGAACCAGTTCGTGAACAGGAAAAAGATAGTGAAGCAGATATAGATGCAGATTCTAATAGTGAAGAGACAGATGGAAACTAACTATCAATAAACAAAGCAATCCACTTTAGGTGGTAAATTTAAAAACGTATGGTATTTCAAGCGTTGAAGGAGAGAAAAAGTAAATGGGTAAATATTTCGGAACAGATGGCGTTCGCGGTGTCGCAAATAGTGAACTAACACCAGAGTTGGCATTTAAACTAGGCCGTATTGGCGGCTATGTGCTGACGAAGGATGCTAAAGATCGCCCGAAAGTATTAATTGGACGCGATACACGTATTTCTGGGGAGATGCTGGAAGGTGCACTTGTTGCAGGTCTTCTTTCAATTGGAGCAGAAGTTATGCGTTTAGGTGTAATTAGTACACCAGGTGTTGCGTATCTTACGCGTGTTATGAATGCTGAAGCAGGCGTTATGATTTCAGCATCACATAACCCTGTTGCAGATAACGGCATTAAATTTTTCGGTCCAGACGGCTTTAAATTAACGGATGCACAAGAAGAAGAGATCGAACGTATTCTTGATGCAGAAGAAGATACATTACCACGTCCAGTAGGTGCTGCTGTTGGTTCAGTAACAGACTACTTTGAAGGTGGGCAAAAATATATTTCATACTTAAAGCAAACAGTTGAAGAAGATTTTGAAGGATTACATGTGGCATTAGACTGTGCACATGGTGCGACTTCTTCTCTAGCAACACATTTATTTGCAGATTTAGAGGCAGATATTTCAACAATGGGTGCTTCTCCGGATGGACTGAACATCAATGAAGGTGTCGGTTCAACACATCCTGAAAAGTTAGCTGCATTCGTCGCGGAGCGCGGAGCGGATGTTGGTTTAGCATTTGATGGAGATGGAGACCGTTTGATCGCTGTAGATGAGAATGGTACGATTGTTGACGGTGATCAGATCATGTTCATCATCGGCAAATATTTGCAGGCAAAAGGTCGCTTAAACAAAGGCACGATTGTTTCTACAGTTATGAGTAACATGGGCTTCTATAAAGCGGTTGAAGACAATGAAATGACAAGTGTTCAAACAGCAGTTGGGGACCGCTATGTTGTGGAAGAGATGCGTGCAAATGACTACAACTTAGGTGGCGAGCAATCAGGTCACATTGTATTTTTAGATTACAATACAACAGGCGACGGTCTGCTTACAGGTATTCAGTTAGTGAATATTATGAAGGCAACAGGCAAAAAGCTTTCTGAACTTGCAGGGGAAATGACAATTTATCCGCAAAAATTAGTAAACGTACGTGTAACAGATAAACATGCAGTAACACAAAATGAAAAGGTGGCAGCTGTCATTGCTGAAGTAGAAGCGGAAATGGCAGGCAATGGTCGTGTATTAGTACGCCCTTCAGGTACAGAGCCTTTAGTGCGCGTTATGGTGGAAGCAGCTTCTGAAGAGGCTTGCGAAAACTATGTTACACGTATTGCTGATGTAGTACGTACAGAAATGGGTTTAGCTGAATAAAACTGATAGATGCACCGGAAGTGATGGAGACATTGCTTCCGGTGTTTTTTTGCATGCTGTCGTTGGCAGAATGCGGATTTTCTAATATGCGGGCTTTAAGTTCGAATAAAAATAAAAAAGTTCTAATAAAATCTCGTTCTTCTAATAAAGGCGTCCTATGTTCTAATATGTATCTCAAGTTTTCGAGTATCCATATGAGAAGTTCTAATATCGGGTGCAACTCTGCTAATACCACCTCCAACTCTTCTAGTAAAAAGAACGCATAGTTAGCTCTAAATGTCTTTTTACCGCTTAAAACCAGTTATAAATTTTACGGTTCTAATGAATACTTAAACTGTTCTGCTATTGAGGGAATGGATTTGAAACTAGTTACATTTGTTTTAATAAAAGAACGTGTCTCGTGCAAATATGTTTCAATTTCAAGAAATATGGGAAACTAAGTAGAGTATCCTAATAAGACGAAGGAGTGTTTTACATTGGCTAAAATTGCAACATTAATTACTGACAAGTTTGAAGATGTGGAGTTCACAAGTCCTAAACAGGCACTAGAAGCTGCAGGGCATACAATTGTTACGATCGATAAAGAAGGTAATAAATCGGTTACAGGTAAAAATGGCGAAGCGACAGTTCAGATTGATAAAGGGGTAGCAGAGGCGAACCCGCAGGACTTTGATGCGCTATTTATTCCAGGTGGTTTTTCACCGGATTTACTTCGTGATGATGAGCGCGTTGTAGCATTTGCAAAGTACTTTATGGATGAAAAGAAACCTGTCTTTGCAATTTGCCATGGACCACAGCTGCTAATTACGGCGAAGTCATTAGAGGGACGAGATGCGACAGGTTATAAATCGATTAAAGTCGATATGGAGTATGCAGGGGTAAACTTCCATGATGAAGAAGTATTCGTTTGTCAAAAACAGCTTGTAACAAGCCGTACACCGGATGACTTACCTGCATTTAACCGAGAAATTGTAAATTTATTAGAAGAGAAGGGGCTTTAATCGAGCTCTTTGCATACGATAGAAAATAGTGCATATCCCGTTTTGATGTCATGTGGAGTGAGTCTTGTAATCAGTGGGAATGACAACTTACTGCTGTTACAAACCTCATTTCCCAGGTCAAAACGGGATATTTTTTCTTACGGGAAAAATTCACACAAGTAGGGAAACAGCCATACTCTTCTTAAAGAAAAAGTTTTTCTGTGAAGCGCTTACAATGATAGCGTAGGATTGACGGTGAAATTGTTTATGTGTATGATGTAAATGCTCAGATATAGGAAATGGCTGAGCTGCGCAAAAGGAGAGAAAAACGCGCATACAAAATCGGAAAACAATTATAGCGCCAGAACTAAGGAAATCGAGCGGACGCAATCCTTAGTTGACGAGGTGGAGGTTTATCGAAATTTCGGCGGATGCCTCCCGATCGCACATGCCCGGTTGTAACTTTCGTTTTAAAACAGAGAAGTGATTTTCTGGACAGAAAAGCGAAACGGCATACAATTAAAAATAATATTCAGCTACATCACCTTTTAAAAAAGAGCAGGAATGTTACCGATGCGTGCTAGCTTTGCTAAACGAGAGCAAACATCACCTTCGAACTAACTTTCCGTAAAGCGCACTAGGCGAAAAAAGGCAGATTTCGTAGTCTGCTTTTGTGTTGCCAAATTGTGCTTCGATGCAGCGATTACATTGGAGGAAACGGATTATGTGTGGAATTGTAGGATATAACGGCGTATTGGACGCGAAAGAGATTTTATTAAAAGGTTTAGAGAAACTAGAGTACCGTGGCTATGATTCTGCAGGGATCGCTGTACACAATGAAGAAGGCGTAACAGTTTTCAAAGAAAAAGGGCGTATTGCAGATTTACGTAAAGCAGTTGATGGCGATGTAGAAGCAGCTGTTGGGATTGGCCATACACGATGGGCAACTCACGGTGTACCAAACCGCTTAAATGCACACCCTCATACAAGTGCTTCAGGCCGTTATACGCTTGTACACAACGGGGTTATCGAAAACTATCACTTATTACAAAAAGCTTATCTTAAAGGAATTCAGATGAACTCTGATACAGATACAGAAGTTATCGTACAGTTAATCGACTTATTTGCAAAAGAGGGCTTATCTACACTGGAAGCATTCCGTAAAACATTATCGTTAGTGCACGGTTCTTATGCATTAGCACTTTTAGATAATGAAGATGTGGAAACGATTTACGTAGCGAAAAACAAATCACCTTTATTAGTAGGTGTAGGTGAAGACTTCAACGTTATCGCTTCAGACGCAATGGCGATGCTGCAAGTAACTGACCAGTTTATCGAATTGCACGATAAAGAAGTTGTAATCGTACGTAAAGATAAAGTTGAAATTACAACATTAAATGGCCGCGTTGTTGAGCGTGCACCATATACAGCACAATTGGATGCTTCTGATATCGAAAAAGGAACATACCCTCACTATATGTTAAAAGAAATGGATGAGCAGCCTACTGTTATCCGTAAAATCATTCAAGCATATGAACAGGGTGAAGATGTTACGGTTGATAAAGATATTCTAAAAGCATTAGCGGAAGCTGACCGTCTATATATTATTGCAGCAGGTACGAGTTACCATGCCGGCCTGATCGGGAAACAGTATTTCGAAAAAATCGCCGGTATTCCAGTAGAAGTACACATTTCAAGCGAGTTTGGCTATAATATGCCATTGCTATCGAAAAAACCTTTATTTATCTTCATTTCACAATCAGGTGAAACAGCGGATAGCCGTCAAGTATTAGTGAAAATCAAAGAGCTTGGCTACAAGGCGTTAACTGTAACGAACGTACAGGGCTCGACACTTTCACGTGAAGCGGATTATACATTACTATTGCATGCCGGACCGGAAATTGCTGTAGCATCTACGAAAGCATATGTTGCGCAAGTAGCTGTTTTAGCAGTAGCTGCCTATGCAGTGGCAAAGGAATTAGGTGTTGAACTGAACTTTGATTTAAAACAGGAGCTGGCGATTGTTGCAAACGGCATCCAGACAATTATCGACTCTAAAGAGGAAATGGAGCAGATTGCCGAAGATTATTTAAAAATCGCACGCAATGCATTCTTCATTGGTCGTAATATGGACTTCTGTGTATCATTGGAAGGTGCTTTAAAACTTAAAGAAATCTCGTACATTCAGGCAGAAGGTTTTGCCGGTGGTGAGTTAAAACACGGTACGATTGCATTAATCGAAGAGGGTACACCAGTCTTTGCTTTAGCTACACAAAAAGGTGTGGCGCTTAATATTCGCGGTAACGTGAAGGAAGTAGTGGCGCGCGGAGCCAACGCATGTATTATTGCAATGGAAGGCATGGAAGAAGAGGGAGATCGTTTAGTCATCCCTTCAGTACATGAACTATTAACGCCGCTTGTATCTGTTGTACCATTACAATTGATCAGCTACTATGCTGCACTTCACCGTCGTTGTGACGTTGATAAACCTCGTAACCTGGCAAAATCAGTTACGGTTGAATAGGATTGAATATAAAAGCCATTCGCTTATGTTAAAAGTAAATAAAGTACTGGACTAAGAAACAAAGTAGTGGACTAGAAAATAAAATTATGGACTAGAAAATAAAGTTGTGGACTAAAAAAATACTATATACTATTTTCTTTATTTGTGTAAAATCGTATTTAAAGTGATTTAACTTTAAATACGATTTTTTTTTTATTTCAAAGAAATGGGGTGTGAAATAATGGCTAAGAGGAAAAGTAGCTGGACAAAAGAAAAAATTACACGTTATTTAAATGAAGGTAGAGGACAAGGAGAATTATCAGAGTATATCCCCTGGTTAAAGGTACAAGATTTTTCTTCTAGAGGGAATGTTACTAGGCTACAGGGATGGAAAACAAATAGAAAACATGAATTTTTTTCAAATTTAGAAAGAAATTATTTTTTTCTGTTGGAATGGGCGGATGAAATTGTAGATATTAGAGAGCAATATCCTTTGGATTGGAAAGTTACTAGTAAAATTGCAGGGGAAAAAGGAATTACTCATTCAATTGATGAAACTACAGGAACACTAATTCCTATGACAACAGATTTTCTCCTTACTATTATGAAGAATGGAAATAAGACATATTTAGCTCGGACGATAAAACCAAGTATAGAATTAGAAAACCCAAGGGTAATTGAAAAATTTGAAATAGAACGTGATTATTGGGAGAGAAAAGGAGTTTGTTGGGCAATTATTACGGAGAAAGAGTTGCCAACGGATATGATAAACAATATTCAGTGGTTACACAAGTTTTTCAAGCTTGAGTCTGATGAGGATAAATTATTATCGTTAGAGTTTTTGGAAAAATTAAAACAAACTGAATATAATGTAAGCTATAAAATTAATGATTTTTGTAATAAATTCGATGAAGAGTACAACTTAGAAACAGGAACCGCCCTTTCGTATTTTAAATATTCTACAGCAAGAAAAATAATACGCCTAAATATGAATGAGAAATTTGATATAAGGAAGTTTAAAGTGAGTGAATTAACATTTAAAGAGAATGGAGGAGATAAAATTGATTCCATTAGCGGTTAACGACTTAGTGAAAAATATAACAAACGAGCAAGTATATCGAATTTTATGGATTGATGAATCAAACTTAATTACTTATATAATAGATATAGATTCACCTAAAGCTTTACCTAAATTAAAGAAAATAGACGAATTGTCTAAAGAAATTATTGATGGGGAAATTATAAAGCTTGAACAAAATGTTTCTCAAAAAAGACTTTTTAATGAATTGAGTAATAAGGAGCATTCCTGTTAGAAAGATTTTCGGGGACTTGAAAATAAAAAAGCCCTCTTGTATGATGCTTGAGTGTCAACGGTCATTGACTCATACATCTACAGAGAGGACTCCATTCCAATGAATTTTAATACGAATGAGAAAATTAATCAAGTTTCTGAAAATACTCTAGTTATCGGCATCGACATTGCTAAACATAAACATTATGCATGTGCAATTGATGATCGAGGTCGAGTGCTCCAAAAATCATTTCCAATCGCGCAATCACGTATTGGTTTTGAAAACCTTTATGAACGCCTAATGGCGCTTAAAGCAACTTATGATAAACATGAAATTCTCGTTGGGTTCGAGCCAACGGGTCACTACTGGATGAACTTAGCTGCTTTTTTAACGAACTATGGGATTCCATTTGTGATGGTCAATCCAATGCACGTCAATCGTTCGAAAGAATTAGATGACAATCTGCAAACGAAGAATGATCAAAAGGATGCGCTAGTCATTGCTCGCCTTATGAGAGACGGTCGTTTCAGCTATCCCCGACATCTTGAAGGAATCGAGTCTGAGTTACGAAATGGAACGACTTTACGTTCAAAGGTTCAAGAAGATTTAAATGCCCTACAAAATCGCATTATCCGTTGGCTAGATCGCTTTTTCCCTGAATTCACACAAGTGTTTAAAAGCTTTGGGAAAATGGCGTATGCGGTCCTTGAAATGACACCGTTGCCAACAGATATTGTAGGCAAATCACCAGAAGAATTACTATTTTTATATCGGCAGGTAGAGGGTATGAAATGCCCGCAGTTACCAAAGGCAAAGCAATTAGTCGAGGTTGCAGAAAGCTCAATCGGACTGACAGAAGGTTTAGTGATGGCCAAATTCGAAATTGCCACGCTTCTTTCACAGCACAAATTGATGCAGGTTCAGCTTGATGAATTAACAACTCAGCTCGTAGAGTTAGCCAAACAAATGACGGATTATGAATATTTAGCATCGGTACCTGGAATCGGTGATGTTACAATTGTCGATTTATTATCAGAGGTAGGTTCCTTAACGCAATATGCACATCCACGCCAATTAATTAAACTAGCGGGACTCACATTGCGTGAAAACTCTTCTGGTCAGCAAAAGGGACAAAAAAGGATTTCCAAACGAGGGAGAAGAAAACTTCGTGCCCTCCTCTTTCGAGTAATGATGCCTTTAATCTTGCATAATCCAGCGTTCAAACAACTACATGAATATTACACTACACGCACCATCAATCCGCTTCGAAAGAAGCAGTCCATCGTCGTGTTATGTGGGAAGTTACTGAAGATTTTACATGCCCTATGCAAAAAGAAAACAATGTTTAACGAACATCAAATGATGACCGATTTCGCTAGTCTTCAAACGGCTGCTTAATATCACTAGTAGAAGTCAAAAACAAGAGGATGACACGGAGAAGCCGGCATTATTTTCACCATCCGACCGTTGAATGAATTCAAATGAGTCCCTAAAGGAGCATCGCCAGCCTCTGCCTTATGAATAGACCGAACGAAGGAATGTACGCGCAATTAGACGCCTAGAGACATGGGAGGGTCCGTCATCATAAGCAACGCAGAGATCCAAATGTGCATCAATATACGGTACTGGATCAGGATAGCTATTACCAATTAATGGATCATCCTTTAGCGAAGCGTTCGGACGCATTGTAAAAAAAATCAAGAATTACAAAATAACGATAGATGTATGTGTCATAAAAAATTTTTTTTGACACTCAGAAATGGCGCTAGCCATTGATATATCAACATTTATAGAGGGAGGTAGAAATTAGAAATAAAGCATGGGATTTAATTAAAGAATTGGTTCAAAACGAACCATCCATTTATATCACTGAGTTACGAGGCAAAGAAATTAGAAAATTACAAAGCAAAAAACAATTTGCTAAAACAAGTTTATATAAATATTTAAGAAGATATTGGCAGGGGGGAAAGACAATAAATACTCTAGTGCCAATGTACAACAAATCGGGGGCCAGAGGAAAACAAAGAGGAACTAGCGAGAAAAAAAGAGGACGCCCAAGATTAGGAGATACCATAGGAATTAATATTACCGAGGATATTAAGGAGATTTTTCGAAAAGGTATAAGGAAATATTATCTGTCAGACAAGAAAAATACATTAGTATTTGCATATAAAATGACGATTAGGGATTTCTTTGCATCAGGTATCAGATATGAGGATGGTGTTAAATATATTACTATTTTGGATAAGAATAGTATTCCTACTTTTGATCAGTTTAGGTATTGGTATAAACAAGAATTTAGTATTGAACATGTAAAAAAAGAGCGTGAAGGTATAAAAAGTTTTGAACGAAACAATAGAGCCATATTAGGGTCTTCAACTTATGAAACGTTAGGCCCTGGTTCAAGATATCAAATTGATGCGACAATTGCGGATGTATACTTGGTTTCGAATTATAACTCCGATTGGATAGTAGGTAGACCTATTGTCTATTATGTGGTAGATGTTTATTCAAGGATGATTACAGGTATTTATATAGGTTTTGAAGGACCATCTTGGGCAGGCATGATGATGGCAATTGCCAATGCTGCTTCAAACAAGAAAGAATTTTGCAGTAAATATGGAATAAACATATTAGAGGATTGGTGGCCTTCTGCACATTTACCAGAAATAATTTTAGGTGACAGGGGAGAATTAGAAGGACATAACGTAAATAATTTAATAGAAGGTTTAAATATATCTATTGAAAATACTCCCTCATATCGACCAGATTGGAAAGGAATTGTAGAAAAGCTATTTGATACAACACAATCTAAAATTAAGCCATTTCTTCCCGGCTTTATTCAAAAAGATTTTGGAGAAAGGGGAGCAACAGATTATCGGTTAGAAGCAAAACTAACTCTTGAACAATATACTAAGTTAATTATTAATTTCGTATTATATTATAACAAGAATTTTTATGCTAAAGGCTATACAAGAGATACTGGAATGATAGAAGAGAATATCAAGCCTACTCCATTAGAACTGTGGAAGTGGGGAATAAAAAATAGAGCGGGAAAATTAAGAGTAGTCGACAATAATATTATTAAGTTTTACTTGATGCCAAAAGATAAAGCGACTGTAACCCCAAAAGGAATAAAATTTAAGGGTATGCTTTATAGCTGTGAAACAGCATTAAAAGAATCTTGGTTTGTAAAATCTAGAGTTAATAAATCATGGAAAGTTGATATTTCATATGATCCAAGAAGCGTTAACAATATTTATATGCATACAAATGATAAAAGAATTTTCGAATCATGTGCACTTTTAAAACATCAAGAAAGATATATAGACAGAGCTATTGAAGAAGTTGAAGATTTAAGAAAAAGAGAAAATAAAGATTTCAAAGATAATGAACAGGTTACCTTGCAAGAAGAAATTAACTTCTATAGTCGTATAGAGTCGATTATTGAGGAAGCAGTGAAGGATGCTAACAAAACTCAAACAAGTAATTTAAGCAAAGCCCAAAAAACAAAAAGTATTAGGGTAAACAGACATATTGAAAAATCTATACAACGTGATAAAGAAGCGTTTGACTTAACAATTAATTCAGAAGATAGGAGTGCTGAAGTTATTGAGATTAAAGAAATAAAGGAAAATAGTACAGAAGCAAAAGTTCCTTCGATTAAAGATTTATTTAATCAAAGAAGGAAAAAAAATAATAAATAAAAAAGGAGTTAAAATGGAAAAAGCCAGAATAGTGATGTTGGAAAATGGAAGAGAAATTCCTATTGCAACGTACAGAGATCAAGGGATAGTAGATTATAATGGAAATCCTCTAATTGAGGCAATGCCTATTATTTTATCGCGTGAAGAATCGTTTGATCAATTATACTTTTTGCCACCTTATCACGAAAGAGAAAGAAATCTCTCTGCAACACATCGTTATCATGCGCTCATACGATTAACTCAATTTTTCCAACCGATAAATCAGACGATAACTTTAGAACAGAAATTTTCCAGGTTTATTAGGCATGGCTATACAAATAGAAATCCTTTAAATAAGAAACATGTACAATTACTTAATGAATTGCACGGTAAACTTTTAACAGATGAAGAACTTGAAATATCTCCTGACAAGAGGTCATCAGCGTCCAGTTTTACCTTAATGGGGTTTCCTGGTATAGGTAAAACTTCTGCTATCGAACGAATTCTATCTTTATATCCACAAGTAATTTTACATCAACATCCTTTAAATACGATACAAATTGTTTGGCTAAAATTAAATTGCCCACATGATGGGAATATTAAGACATTATGTATAAATTTCTTTCAACAAATAGATACACTAATTGGTACAAATTATTATGATAAATATGGGAAAAACAGAAATTCAATAAGTTCTATGGTTATAAGAATTGCACAAATTTCAAGAATACATGCCATAGGAGTACTCATCATTGATGAAATTCAACATTTACTAACAGCAAAAGGAAATGCTTCTGAAACAATGTTAAATTTCTTTGTCACATTAGTAAATGAAATTGGCATTCCGGTTATGTTTATTGGAACGATGAAGGCAAGAGCATTATTACAAAAAGATTTTAGACAAGCACGTAGAAGTAGTGGACAAGGGGATATGGTTTGGCAACAGATGGAAAATAATGATGATTGGGAAGTATTGATTACTTCAATGTGGGATTATCAATGGACTACTCATCCAATAGAACTAAACCGTGAAATGATTGATACTATATATTATGAAAGCCAAGGAATTATTGATGTTGCCGTTAAAATTTTTATTCTTGCTCAATCTAGGGCAATCGAAACAGGGACCGAAAAAGTAACACCAGCTTTAATTAAGAAGGTTGTAAAAGAAGAGTTACAATTAATGCGGGCATCCTTAGATGCTCTTAAATCAGGAAATCCTAGAGAAATAGCAAATTTTGAGGATATTATTCCTTTAGATATTGAAGAATATCTTCTAAATCGAATACCTGCAATTGATATAAGAGAGCAGGCCAAGTTAAAGAAAGAAAAGTTGAGACAAACGAAATTAATAACAGAAGTTTCTCTTACTGAAAAATTAGTTATGTCATTAATTAATTTGGAAATTGATGAGAAGGTTGCAGAAAAGACTGCGAAATATTTAATAAATAAGAATCCTGATTTAAATATAAAGGAGTTAATGACCGCTTCACTTCAATATATAGAGGATGAACCAAAGAAGAGAACTGTTAGAAAGGAAACATCTAGAAATAATAAATTAAAATTAATCATTAATAATGGAAAAAAGAATAAAAAGTCCGCTTATGAGGCATTAATGGAAGAGGGATATATTAAAAGTCCCTTAGATGAATTTATGCTATAGGGGGAATATATGTGATACCTTTCTTTCCAATGTTCTATAAAGATGAGTTAATTTATAGTGTAATAAGCAGGTACCATCATCATTCAGGAAACGTATCAATTACTCAGACTACAAAGGACTTATTTGGGAAGAAAAAGTATATTATTCCAGATTTAACTACAGATTTAAAACTATTATTTAGAAATGCCCGCCACTTTACAGAAGGAAGTATTAATGACTGGATCAATAATCATACGCTTTACAATTATTATACGAATTTCAATACAGATGCTGTTAAAGCTAAAATAAAGGAATATATGATAAATGGTAATGGTGAAAATAAATTACATTACTTGACTGGACAAGTAGCGAGTACAGTAAAAGAATCTATGTATTTTAAATATTGCCCGAAGTGTTGGAAAGAAGACACGGATAAATACGGCGAAACTTATTGGAGAACGTATCATCAGCTACCTAGTGTGTTTGTATGTCTCGATCATATGTCTTTTCTAGAAGAGAGCATGGAGTATTTCAGACAAGTAAATACCCAACTTACTAATACAAATATTAATATTTGTGCTTTAAAAGAGGAGAATATAGAAAAATTTTCAAAGATAAACACCCATTTTTTATTTTCTCTAGCAAGGGAAAGTTATAAAATTACAATTAAAAATTATAATTTTTGCCCAGATAATTTATCAGCTATTTACCGCGCTATTTTAAGAAAAAATGGATATATCAATGTAAATGGTAACATCAACCAAATAAAATTAAAAGAAGATTTTATAAAGTTTTATGGTTTAGGCTTTTTGAAATTAATGCAATCGTTACCTAGTGGTGTAGATGGAGAATGCTGGTTAAGAGCGATAACTAGAAAGCAGAGGAAATCTTTTCATCCCGTTAGACATTTATTAATTATTCATTTTTTTGGGGAATCTGTAGATACAATTTATGACCATCATAATACTGCTTATAACCCATTTGGTATAGGACCGTTCCTCTGTTTAAATGCTGCTGCAGAACATTATTTAAAGCCTGTAATTACAGATTTAAATGTAACAACATGTTGTGATACGAAGAAACCTGTTGGAACTTTTCATTGTCTATGTGGGTTTGTGTATTCTAGGAGGGGGCCTGATGTCACAACAAAAGATAAATTAAAAATTGGACGAATAAAAGAGTTTGGTGATACATGGTTTGAAAAGCTTAATCATTTGATTAATCAAGAAAAATTAAGTTACAGTGCTTGCGCGAGAATATTAAAAGTGGACGCAAAAACAGTCATTAAATATGCCAAGAGCAAAGAAAAAACAGTAATAGAGGTCGTTAATAATGAAAAAAATAAAATTAAGAACCTTTGGCTAGAATTGAGAAATAAATTTCCGGATTATTCAAGAACACAATTAAGAAAAATTAACCCATCACTTTATATGAGACTTTATCGCTATGATAAAGAATGGCTGTTAGAAAATTCACCTGCAAAAGTTAAGCAAGAAAATAATCTAACTAGAGTTAACTGGCATGAAAGAGATCTTCAAATATTAAAAGAAGTTAAAGTAGCAGTTGCTGAATTAAGAAACAGTCAAAAACCTATAAGGTTAACTCTAAGTAAAATAGGAACGACAATTAGACATTTATCCTTATTAGAAAAGAAATTACATAAGCTGCCTCTAACTAAGGAATATATAGATGATGTAAGTGAGTCACTAGAAGAATTTCAGAAGAGACGAATTAAGTGGTCCATAGAGCATCTAGATTTAGAAGACCTATCGCTATGGAGAATTAGGCGAAAAGCTGGAATAAAAGTAAGCGCCAAATATAGCACACCTTCAACGAATTCAATGGCCATGAGACAATCATGACAATGAATGAAGTTGGAGGTTTTTTTATGAAACGATCAGAACGTCAGCTGATGTGGCAATCTCGTATTCAAGCTTTCCACACGAGTGGTGAAGCAAGCGTTGCTGCTTGGTGCGCAAAAGAAAATGTACCTGTTCAAAGTATGTATCAGTGGCTGCGTAAATCACGGACGCAGACAAAAATTCAACCTGCTCAGTGGTTACCTGTTGTTGTACAAGAGCCTGTTCTACCTGAAACGATTCCCATTACGATTAAATTAAATGGCATCACCATTGACTGTCCACCCGATTTTGATGAAGCGACTTTAACGAAAGTCCTTCAGGTTGTCCAACATCATGTTCACTAATTTAAGAATGGATCAAGTGTTCATTGCGTGTGGACCAACAGATTTACGGAAATCCGTGGATGGTCTCGCTGCAATTGTACAAGAAAGCTTTCAGCTTGATCCCTTTTCATCGCATCTCTTTGTATTCTGTAACCGAAAAAAGGATAAATTAAAAATCCTTCACTGGGACCATAATGGATTTTGGCTCTTTTATCGTCGTTTAGAAGATGGCCTGTTTGACTGGCCCGATGAAGCGACTACGCCATTGAAAATTTCAGGCAGGCAATTTAAATGGTTACTCGAAGGGTTACCTATGAATCAAAAATCCTCACATATGAAGATTTCTGCTAAAGTTGTCATTTGAAAAAGGAATTCGGCTAATCAGGTCGAATTTCTTTATCTATGGTAAAAATCGAACTTACTCCAACACTTACAATTGAAGAACTCGCAAAAAAGAATGCGGCGTTGGAAAAACAAAATGAAGCCCTACTGGCTAAACTCAACTGGTGGGAAGCACAGTTCCGCCTGAGCCAACAAAAGAAGTATGGTGCTTCAAGTGAAAAAACCAACCAAGATCAACTTACGCTGACGCTATTCAATGAAATGGAAATGACGTCAGATAACACGGTCGAAGAACCGACGCTTGAAACGGTTACCTATAAACGTAAAAAGCGTTCGGGTCAAATCGAAGCGATGTTAGAAAACTTGCCTGTCGAAACGATTCACTATCGTTTAAGCGAAGAAGAGCAGGTTTGTTTGTGTTGCGGTGAAAAGACACACGAAATGAGTACACAAATCCGTCGTGAATTGAAAATCATTCCGGCACAAGTCGAAGTGGTCGAACATGTTCAACACATTTACAGCTGCCGTCATTGTGAAAAAGAAGGAACAGAAACACCTATCGTCACAGCGAAAATGCCAGCGCCTATGTATCCAGGTAGCTTAGCTTCGCCATCAGCGATGGCTTATTTGATGAGCCAAAAATATTGTGAAGGTCTTCCGCTTTATCGACAAGAAAAACAATTAGAGCGAATGGGCATTTCACTCTCACGTCAAACGATGGCGAACTGGATGATGTATGGGGCGAACACATGGCTTATCCATTTATATCATCATCTTCATAAAAAACTACTACAAGAGGATATTGCCCATGCGGATGAGACCAGTTTACAAGTATTAAATGAACCTGGTCGCGCTGCGACAAGCAAATCGTTTATGTGGATGTATCGAACAGGTCGAGAAGTAGCGCCCATCGTGCTTTATGACTATCAAACTACACGCTCGGGTAAACATCCCAAAGCATTTTTACAAGGTTTTTCAGGTTATCTCCATGTCGATGGATATGCAGGTTATCACGACTTGAAAAATGTCGAGTTGGTCGGGTGCTGGGCGCACGCGCGTCGAAAATATGATGAAGCACTGAAATCCTTACCAGCAAATCTACAAAATACAGAGCAGCCATGTGCCGCAAAAATAGGCCTTCAATTCTGTAATCGTTTATTTGCGATCGACAAAAAGATTAATAAAATGGACGACTGTACACCTGAACGTCGCTACGATGAACGTCTGAAGCAGAGTAAACCTGTATTAGATGATTTTTTAGTATGGCTAAAAACAGAAAAAGCCCGTGTCGCACCAAAAACAAAATTAGGTGAAGCCATTACATACTGTTTAAATCAGTGGCAAAAACTCGTGGTATTTTTAAAGGATGGTCGTCTAGAGTTAGATAATAATCGAGGCGAACGTTCGATTAAACCGTTCGTTATCGGTCGCAAGGCGTGGTTATTTGCGAGTTCTCCAAAAGGCGCAAAGGCTAGTGCTGTCATTTACAGTATTGTAGAAACAGCCAAAGAGAACCAACTCGATCCGCTGAAATATTTAACGTATGTCTTGGAACAGCTGCCGTTAATTGAACGAACAGACGACGCAGCGTTAGATGCGTTGATGCCTTGGTCAGATAAAATTCCGACCAACTGCCACGTACCAAAACGAACTATATAGATAACATAACAATAGCGGCTGCCTAAAACTAGGTGGCCGCTATTTGACGCTTACGAATAAAAGCATCTTTTTACTCTAAATTAGATCATGAAATTAATCTTAATATAGAAACGAAATTGTCTAATTCTTTAGGGTTACGTGAATTGTAAATTCTTCTCATTAATTTATAATCAGTAGTAAAAGATAAAATAAAACGCAGTTATAAAAGGCAAAATATTTTTAGGACAGTATATATTAGGAACATTAAAACAAGCCAACCTTAATGGGGTTGGCTTGTTTTAATCATGCTATTTTGTCAATTACCAATGGTACATTCAATGCTAGAGTAGGGTGATTGAAATCACCATCAAGAGTTACAAATTTATCACAACCGTTATTGATTGCAATGGCTAGATGTAGAGAGTCACTTGAGTCAAGTTGATAATGTAGCTGGTAATTAATAGCATTTTGTAAATCATTTTCACTTGAATTTAAGTGTGAGAAATTTACTCCTTGGCTTTCAATTATTAGAATTATTCCATCATATAAATCCTTGGCTTTATTATAGAAACAATCCAATAATTGAACTTTATTTGCATTTAATTTTGCAACTTTTATCAAGTCCTGAATAAATAAGTTTTCTGGCTTTCGATTATAATAGTCGAAATTATGAGAGGCTACTTTATTGAGATACTGCACTGCTTCTAATTCTATCAGAAAATCCTTTTCTTTATCAGTTAAAAAGTCAATTTTCCCATGTTTAGCATGTATTTTTCTTTGGTATTTCAGAAAAGTTGACAACGCTCTTTTAATGATGAATTTAAAAATATTATTATAAACTTCAGTGTAAACATGATTACTAATTGCGTATGTTATATTCCTATTTCCGGTTTCCTGAATAAAATCAATTACAGTTTGGTGTCTTTTATCATTTGGTTGCGTTAAAGTTAAAAGAAAACAAGCATCTATATAATATTTAGATGCTTGAATGCTAATAGGGTTGTTTGTAGTCATTTTTTACCTACTTTGCCTATAAACATCCATCAAATTTTGACCAAAAGCTTTTCCATCTAAACCTAAAGCTTCGACCATTTCATGGATATTGTTTTTGTTATTGGATTTAATTGATTTTATTTTTTCTGTTACCTTATTATCAACTTTTTCAGTGGGTTTTACTGGAATTTCTACCGTCAAGTCCACCACTCCCAATTCTCTTTTATTTTGATTAGTATACATTTTCTGTAAGCGTTTGTCCATTGGACTCAACCCCCTTCCTACTTTAATTACCCCCTGTTTTTAAAATTTTATTTAATATATGTTAGATTTCCTAAAAAAAGAAAGACACCTTTTGTAAAAACATGAAACTTATTTGATTATCTAAACTCATATCAATAGTAATTTGAATTATTTCCTATTTATAGGCAAATACAAAGGATCATTATACATAGCGTAGGCATAAGATTATACGGAATTTAATCCCTTACAGAAGAGCTATCCCCCATTTGTATGTATTTTAATCTTTATTATTTTCAAAAAAAGACTTAGTTATCCCCTATGCTCCTATTAATTCATAATTACTATATTAATTAACCTATTTAATACGCGATCTACTAAATATACGAAGACACAGAATTGTCAATCAAACAATCAAATAAATATTTGTATGAGAAAGGCAATTTGTTACAATAAGGATTAAATTGGAAAAGGTGATGGTAAAATTTAGAGCAAAAGTTATCACTTGTTCACTAAATAAAACTAAGATTAAATACAAAAAAGGGGGTTTTTATTTTGAAAAAATCAAGTATGAAGTTTGTAGTTATTCTTACATTAGTCGCTGTTGCCTTGCTTGCAGCAATTGTAATTGTGAATAACAATCAAATATCAGATGAACTAGAAGATGTGAGACTTGATGTAAACATAAAGGGACAACCAATAATAGGGGAAGATAATGCTCCTGTAACAGTGGTTGAATTTGGGGATTTCAAATGCCCATCATGTAAAGCTTGGGGAGAGACAATTTATCCTCAGCTTGTTGAAGAATATGTTTTATCGGGTGATGTTAAGTTCTCTTATATAAACGTTTTGTTCCATGGGGAGGAATCGACATTGGCAGCGTTGGGAGCCGAAGCTGTTTACAAGCTAAATCCAGAAGTATATTGGGATTTTCATGAAAAAGTATTTGCTAACCAACCTGAAGCGGCAATGCATGATGATGTATGGGTAACGACTGAAAAGTTACTTGAAATTGCTAGTGAATTTCCTTCTATTAACCAAGAACAATTAAAAGAAAATATTGACCAAGAATTAACAGTAGATGAAGTTAATATTGATAAAAATCTATATATGAAACATAAAGTAACTCAAACACCAACTATTAATATTAATGGAATTACTATTAAGAATCCGTTTGATTACGAAGAAATCAAGGAGATAATTGATGGTGAATTAGGGGCAAATAAAAATGAATAGTGATCAAACTCAAAGTGATAAAAAGGTATGGATATTATACTTTGCTTGGTTCGTATCACTTATAGCCACTTTAGGAAGTCTCTATTTTAGTGAAATAAGAGGGTTTATACCTTGTGATTTATGTTGGATTCAACGTATTTTTATGTATCCATTGGTTTTAATTTTGGGTATTGGAACATTCCAAAGTGATATATCTGTAAGAAAATATGTTTTACCTCTATCAATTTTTGGAGGGGTTATCTCATTTTTTCATTATCTAGAACAAAAAATCCCTGGTTTTGGTGGAATTAAACCTTGTGTAAGTGGAGTACCATGTAGTGCTCAATACATAAATTGGTTTGAATTTATAACCATACCTTTTTTAGCTTTAATCGCATTTACCTTAATAAGTATCTGCATGGTTTTGTTGTTTTTAAAAAAAAGAATTAAGTAAAGGAATCTTCAAATGGAAAGTGAAAGAAATTAACATGATTCGACCTTTTTTATTCCCATAACCATGAACAGTTGGAGTGAACAAAATGAACAATCTATGGAATAAATTTATTTATAAAATCGGTTCACCTATATATGATCAGTTTTTTAATACGGGTATCTTCTTAAAAGCTAGACGACAAATACTTGATTCAATAGCATTCAAAAAGAAACAAAGGGTGTTATTTGTCGGTGTCGGTACAGGTGCAGATTTAGAATTAATCAATTACTCTGATTTGGATATAGTAGCAATTGATTATTCACCTGAAATGTTAGAAAATGCTAAAGCTAAATTTATTAATTCTGATATAAAATTTATTGAAATGGATGCTCAAGATTTGACTTTTGAAAATGAATCTTTCGATTATATAGTAGCAAGCCTAATTCTTTCTGTTGTACCCGATGCAAATAAATGCTTTCAAGAAATGACAAGGGTTTTAAAAAAGGGGGGAAAGATTATTGTGTTTGATAAATTTATACCTAAAAACAAGAAACTTTCGTTTACAAAAGTTCTAATAAGACCGATTATTATGCTTCTAGGAACGGATATAGGTCGTAGTTTTGAAGAAATAATCTCAACAAATAATCAAAATATACAAGTAGAAGAAGATAGTTCTGTAATGCTGAATGGAATGTATAGAAAAATAATTCTTGTTAAAGAAAATAGAATATAACAATCCTTGGGTGTATACGTTAAATCATTTGATATTAAAATTATGATAAAACTGAATCACTTCAACTATTTAAGAACATCCTAGTCCCATCTATATGATAATTTATTACATTTAGTTGGGACTAAAATAAAAAGAAACATTCAAATATGTGAGTACTGCGGAGCGTTTGAGCCAGCAGTGCGGAACTTTAAGCCAGTGAATGCGGAGTTTTGAGCCACCGATTGCGGACAATTGAGCCACTTTTAAGAAAAGGAAAACAACTACTGAAATTGCAGCTAGTTGTTTTCCTTTTTAATTTGAAAATAATCTATCGCTTAAGTGGTTTTAGACCATGGCGCTCGCGCATCGAGACTTCGCCATCAATTAAAATGTGGTAAGAATCATGTACAATACGGTCTAAGATAGCGTCTGCGATTTGGGCATGGCCAAGTTTCGCGTACCAGCCTTCCGGCGCAAATTGAGAACAGAAGATAGTTGAGGCCTTTTTTAAACGAGCCTCCACAATTTCGAAAACGTTTAAAACTTGTTCCTCTGATAGGTCTGTTAAAAGCCATTCGTCTATAATGAGTAAATCGATTTTTTTGTAATGCTGAATAAGTTTTCGGTAGCTGCCATCTGCTTCATATTTCGCTACAGCTAGTTCATCTAGTAGTTCCGGGAGGCGTATATATTTAACTTTGTGAAATTGACGGCAGGCATGAACACCGAATGCATTGGCTATATAGCTTTTTCCGTTGCCTGAAGCGCCCATTAAAATGATGTTGTGGTGATTTTGAATGTAGTTTCCTGTAGCTAATTCTAAGATGAGGTTTTTATCTAAACGGCGATCTGGATGGTATTCAATATCTTCAATGGCAGCCGACGGCTCATTGAACGTCGCTTGTTTGATTAAACGAGCGAGTTTATTCGATTTGCGGCGATCATATTCTGTATCTGTTAAGAGACTAAAAAGATCATTAAAATCCATATCACGATAGGCTGGATTTTGGTTGATTTCCTGATAGAGTTCCGCCATTGCGCTTAAACCCATTTCTGAAAGCTTACGTAGTGTTTCTTGTTTACTCATTTTTTCTCCCTCCCGAAATAAGCAGCACCACGTGTAAATCCGTGATTTTCATTCGAAGTTTTTATGGATGGTACGCTCTTTGTTTTTGAAGCCTGTTTTGTTCTTTCTAATAGGCCTTTTAAAACTGTATTAGAGGGGCTTGATGAGATTTCAAGTAACGTCTTAATGGCTTGCTCAAGTTCTTCTGCCGTATATTTCTTCACCATGTTTTGTAATGTACTTAAAATTTGGAGTGCTTTTTTCTCTACATGATTTTCTAAAATATACGCGACATATTTTTCCGTAAATGAACCGATGGTTGTTGCCCATTTAGTTACGTTTTCAGGATTATGTTCTACGTAAGAACGATGGTGATCTGGCATATGATCAATGTTTGTAGAATATTGTCCTATCTCACCTTTTAATCGTTTATGGGATGCAATTCGTGCTTCTTTAAAGTACACTTCAATTAGATCTGTTGTTAAACGAATATCGACCGATTCACGGGCGTATTCGTAAGGGACGGAATAATACATGCGTTCAACTTGGATGTGGTAGTTCAGTTGAACCTTGGCGGTTTTCCATTCCGTCATTTTGAAGCGTGTTTGAGGCAGTTGCTGGAGAGTGCTTTTCTCTTCTTCCTCAAATACGCTTTTTCGTGTTCCTGGACGTTTTTGAAAATCGGTTGTGTTGATTTCTTCTAATTTTTCAGCGATATACTGATTCAGCTCGTTAATGTGAAAACACTGTGCGTTGCGTAATGCAGCGATGATTTGTCTTGAGGCATGTCCTACGCTACCTTCGGCACTTGGCTTATCTTTTGGCTTTTGCACACGACTTGGCACGATAACTGTACGATAGTGATCAGCCAGTTCACGGTATGCCTCATTTAAAACAGATTCTTCGCGTTTCGCTTTAATGACACCGGTTTTTAAATTATCAGGTACAAGGGTTTCCGTAACACCACCAAAATAATCGAAGGCATGGATGTGTGCTGTTAACCAACTCGTCGATTTCATGTCTAAAAAAGCTTCTACATACATCATTTGGCTGTACGGCAAAGCAGCGACGAATACATACGCAGGCATTTCTTCACCTGTTGCACGGTCTCGAATAGAGAGTGTTGCACCAGCCCAATCGACTTCCATAATTTCACCTGGCTTGCGTCTTAGCGGCATCGTTAGTTTAAATTTTCGCGCATAATGACCATATTTTTCAGCGAATGTCCGATAGGCATAGGGGATTTTCTCTGCTTCCTTTGCAGCTAGCGCGTACTCGTGATGTAAAAGTTTGAGCGTCACATGCTTTTTCTGTAATTCTTTATGCACCTTCTCCCAATCCACAGGATAATAGCCTTTTTCAATTGGCTGTTTCTCGGGGTAAAGATATTCCTCTAGCCAAGCGTTTGTCATCGTGTCGTTTAACAAAGTAATCCTGAGATTTCTCGCACGTTGGATTACGTCAGATATGGTATTGCGAGAGTGTCCGGTGCTAGCGCTAATCGTTCTTTGGCTAATGCCATCAAAGGAAAGAGCTAGTATTTTACGGTAATCAATCATAAAAAATCCTCCTGTTCTGAAGTGTCATGCTGGGTGGCATGCTCCTTCATTATACAGGAGGTTTAAGGGAATATATGTAAGTGGCTCAAAGTTTCCGCACTCGGTGGCTCAATTGTCCGCATTGAGTGGCTTAATGTTCCGCACTAGTGGTCTTTTTTGATCGCAATATTCAAATATGCATTTGACTATTTAGATGTAAAAGCATAGCATAGTATATATACAATCAAATAATAATTTGAATGAAGGGGTGAATAATTTGCAGAAAGCAAACGATGTGTGTGAAATCACGTGTATAAATGAAGAAAATGTAGTATCGATTCAAAAAAAATTATCTACGGAAAACCCAATAGAAGTAGCCAAAATTTTTAAAGCCTTATCGGATGACACAAGAATTAAAATTGCTTATGCATTGTCACAAAATGAACTGTGTGTCTGTGACGTTGCAAATATTGTAGGAGCAACTACAGCTACGGCATCACATCATTTAAGATTACTTAAAAATCTAGGAATAGCTAAATACCGTAAAGAAGGGAAATTAGTTTATTATTCGTTGGATGACGATCATGTTAAGCAACTCATAGAAGTAGCATTTGCCCATCAAAAGGAAGGTGTTCGAGTTGAATAATTCAGCCGAAGAATTAGAGGATAAAAAGGTATTTAGAGTTGAGGGTTTCTCTTGTGCAAACTGTGCGGGGAAGTTTGAGCGTAACGTAAAAGAAATCCCTGGAGTACAAGATGCGAAAGTAAACTTTAGTGCCTCTAAAATTAGTGTATATGGTGATGCAACAATTGAGGAATTAGAAAAAGCTGGTGCTTTTGAAAATTTAAAAGTCACTGTAGAAAAGCCAAAACGTCAAATAACTCCAAAAGAAATAAAGAATGTTTACCGGGTGGAAGGCTTCTCTTGTGCAAACTGTGCAGGGAAGTTTGAGCGTAACGTAAAAGAAATTCCTGGGGTACAAGAGGCAAAGGTGAACTTTGGTGCTTCAAAAATTAGTGTTGTAGGCGAAGCAACAATTGAAGATTTAGAAAAAGCAGGTGCTTTTGAAAATCTAAAGGTGTTGCCTGAAAAGCCTGATCGACAAGTGGGAAATACTAAGAACGAAAGTACAGAGATTAGAGAGGTAAAAATACCCTTTTACAAAAAGCACAGTACTTTATTGTATGCTGTTCTCTTTATTATTTTTGGTTATCTTTCACAGTTCGTAAATGGGGAAGATAATCTCATTACTTCGTTACTGTTTATCGCATCGATTGTTATAGGAGGTTTCTCTCTTTTTAAAGTAGGTTTCCAAAACTTGCGTCGTCTGGATTTTGATATGAAAACATTAATGACAGTTGCTGTAATTGGTGCAGCGTTCATTGGAGAATGGGCAGAAGCATCAATTGTTGTGATCCTCTTTGCAATCAGCGAAGCACTTGAGCGCTATTCAATGGATAAAGCAAGACAATCAATTCGTTCATTAATGGATATTGCTCCAAAAGAGGCCCTTGTTAGAAGATATGGTCAGGAAATATTAATCCATGTAGATGAAATCACAGTTGGGGACATTATGATTGTAAAACCTGGCCAAAAAATTGCGATGGATGGTGTTGTGGTAAATGGTTATTCTTCTGTAAACCAAGCAGCTATTACGGGTGAATCTGTTCCTGTCAGTAAAACATTAGATGATGAAGTATTTGCAGGTACATTAAATGAAGAAGGGTTACTTGAAGTTAAAATAACAAAATTAGTTGAAGATACAACCATTTCAAAAATTATTGAATTAGTTGAGGAAGCACAAGCTGAACGAGCACCTTCCCAGGCATTCGTAGATAAATTTGCAAAGTATTACACACCGATCATTATGCTAATCGCAGGATTAGTTGCTGTAGTACCACCTCTTTTCTTTGATGGTAGTTGGGAAACTTGGGTCTATCAAGGATTATCCGTTTTAGTAGTTGGTTGTCCTTGTGCACTCGTAATTTCTACACCAATTTCAATTGTTTCCGCAATCGGAAATGCGGCGAAGAAGGGTGTCCTTATAAAAGGTGGCGTTTATTTAGAAGAAATGGGCGCTTTAAAAGCAATCGCATTTGATAAAACAGGTACTTTAACAAAAGGTGTTCCCGTTGTAACAGATTATAAAATCATAGAAAATAACGTAAATGAAAAAGATTTACTTGCAGTAATTACTGCGTTAGAAACTCGTTCTCAACATCCACTTGCTACAGCAATTGTTAAAAAGGCAGAAAAGGATTCAATTTCTTTTTCTAATGTTGTAGTAGAAGACTTTACTTCAATTACAGGTAAAGGAGTTATGGGCACTATTGAGGGAACAACATATTATATTGGTAGTCCAAAGCTATTTAAGGATATGGGTTCGGTAAATGTTAGCCACAATTTAGAACAAGATGTAACGGAACTTCAAAATAAAGGTAAAACAGTAATGGTAATTGGAACTGAAAAATTAATACTAGCAATAATTGCCGTAGCTGATGAAGTCCGTGAATCGAGCAAAGAGGTAATTAATAAATTGCACCAACTTGGTGTTCAAAAAACAATTATGCTTACGGGTGATAATAAAGGGACTGCAAGCGCAATCGGTGACTATGTTGGGGTATCTGAAATACAAGCAGACTTAATGCCCGAAGATAAATTAAGTTTTATTAAAAAATTAAGATCCCAGTTTGGAAATGTAGCGATGGTAGGAGACGGCGTTAATGATGCACCAGCATTAGCAGCTTCTACAGTAGGTATTGCCATGGGTGGTGCTGGCACCGATACGGCATTAGAAACCGCTGATGTTGCCTTAATGGGCGATGATTTAAAGAAACTACCATTCACTGTAAAGTTAAGTCGTAAAGCATTAAATATTATCAAGGTTAACATTGCTTTTGCGATAGGTATTAAATTCCTTGCACTACTTTTAGTAATCCCAGGTTGGTTAACACTTTGGATTGCCATTCTTTCAGATATGGGGGCCACACTTTTGGTATCGCTAAATAGTTTACGGCTTATGAGAGTGAAAGAATAATGATAAGGGCTTTCGAAATATGAAAGCCCTTTTTCATTGAAGAGGTTAAAAGGAGGATGTTTAAAGATAAATCATTATATAGATGTGGCGAATAATTATATATTTGTTTTTTAACTCTCTTTACATAATTAGAATATTATTTTGAAGATTTATAATGGAAGGAAAAATTGAATTGAAGAGAATAATTTTTTCGACACTAATTTTTATATTTACATTATCAGCGAGTGTCTATGCACATACTGGTTTAACTAAATCATCGCCTTCTGATGGTGAAGTAATAACTGAGGACATCTATGAAGTTAAATTAGAATTTAATACAGAAATTGAATCTGGTACGGTAAAAGTCATTAATAAGGAAAATGAGGAAATAGGTATTAACGTGTTAGTAAGCAATAATGGAATGACAGGGGGATTTATGACACCGTTAGACAATGGTATATATACAGTGGAGTGGAAGATTATTGGTGTGGATGGCCACCCAATACAGGGGGAATATCCATTTACAGTAAATCGAGAAGGCTCACAAAATCAGATAGAAGCTGAAGATACGGAAGAACCATCTGATATACCTGGAGAAGAAATAGAAGAAAAAAAAATAGAACTGCCAATAGAATCCTCAACAAAATTAGCTTCAAATGACATACTGGTTGTAATTCTTGTGGTTTTATTTACCATAGCTGGAGGTTTCTTTGGTTGGATTATAGGAAGAGGGCAAAATAAGTGATTTTGGTTTATATTTCTGAAACTTTATTGTATCTCTGCTTTTCGTTACTTATTGGTTCATTTATAATTCAATTTATACCAGAACAGTGCAAACCTAAGTTAGTTATCCCTAAAAGGTTAATTCAATTATCAATATTAGGGATTGTGATTTTCTCGGTTGCATCTGTATTAAGAATCGTTCTTTTTCTTTATGAAGATATCGGTCTAGGAACTACATTGATAAATGTTCTAGGAGGCTTTGATGTAGGAATGGCCTGGAATATTACAGTCATAATTGGAGTTTTCTTTTATTTTTTTGTTTCAGTATTCCCGGTTTTAGAGAGCAAAGTGCTGTCCGGTATTTCATTAATATTTACTCTTGCCTTTCTGTTAGCATTGGGGTGGGCTAGTCATGCAGCATCATTAACTGAATGGAGTGGACTAGTTTTTCATTCTTTGCATTTTCTAGCCGTTATTATATGGGTTGGGATTTTATTAGTTGTTGGTTGGTGCTCTAAAAGCCAAGAAAATTGGCTCTCATTTCTAAAGTGGTTTACCCCTTTAGCAATCGTTTGTTTTATTACTATTTCAGGAACTGGATTCTTACTAATGACACTGGTTATCGATATTAGGGAGTATGCAGACTCATGGATGGTACCATATGGGCAAGCACTATTAATAAAGCATCTTTCAATTATACCAGTACTAATTTTTGCTTTTATAAATGGATTTTGGATAAGGCATAAGTTGAAACGACGAGAGCAAATTAACCCTATACCATGGTTGAAGTTTGAAAGTGTCCTCCTATTCTTTACGTTTGTTTCAACTGGAATTTTAGGTCAACAGGAGCCCCCACATAGTATCGAGATTATGCTTGCAAGTAGTGGGCCATCGCCTGTTTTCAGTTATTTTTATTCAGGCACCATAGACGCTTCGATGAGTTTTCAATTTGGATTTAACACAATTAATATATTGTTTTTCATTGTTGCCACAATCTTTATGGTGCTAAGCATTTATAGTTTCAAGAAAAGAACGCAAGCAGTTGTTCCTTTTTTCATGGGAATATTCTGCATCATTTCGTTATATTTTGGGTTAATTTCAAGCGTTATATAATTATAATTGGTTAAAACCTTTGGCTAGAGTTGAGCTTCCAAACTACGTTTACCATCGGAGAGCATAGTTGCGTATAAACAATTAAAATAAGCCAACCTTTAAAGGGTTGGCTGTTTTAATCATGTTAAAAAGGAAGTGTATCCTGTAGGAAATGCCCTCCTTTTTTATAGGGGAATTTAAGCAATGAGTTTTCTACAAGCTTCTGCACATTTAAAACAAGACTCAGCGCACTTCTGGCAATGTTCGTGATTATGTTTTTTGCATTCATTACCACATGCTTCACAAATTGTTGCACACAATTCTGCAAACTGTGAAATAAACGGCGTACCTCTTCCTATCGCTTGTTCGAAGTAAGCGCAAATATCTGCACACTCCCTATCAAGGCGGATACATTCTGCCATCATTTTAATATCTTCCTCTTTTAAGCAAGCATCATAACAATGGTTACACGCAATCATACATTCATGAAGTGAATCAATTACAGACTGGTATTTTTCATGTGCCATTATATTTCCCTCCTTTGATTAATTCCGTATTATATTACCCCAATTGGGTTTTAAAATAACCGAAATACAAGAAATAGGGGATTTTTTTAGAAGGTGCAAGATTTTAAAGAAAGTCTTAAATATTAAGGGTTTTTTAAAGTAGACCTGTTTAAAATGTTCAATAATAGAGTAAAATTTCTTAAATTGTTGAGACTAAAAAGCAGTAAGTTAATTTCTATGCTTAATACTTAATAAAGTAATGAATTTGTTTTGTTTTATCTGCCTACTTTACATACGGTATGGGGGTATGTTATATTGTTTTTAAAGGAAGGAGGTTATGATAATGGAAAACTCAGTGAAAGATGTGGAAGGTCATACTGGATCTGATGAAGCATGCAGGAAAAGTCATCACCCGGAACGTGTAAAGAAAGATTTAACAAGTCGATTAAATCGTATCGAAGGCCAAATTCGAGGAATCAAAGGAATGATAGACAAAGATGTTTATTGTGATGATGTAATTACACAACTCTCTGCCACACAATCTGCATTAAATAGTGTAGCCAAAATTCTTTTAGAAGGTCATCTAAAAGGGTGTGTAGTTGATCGACTTTCAGAAGGTGATGAAGCGGTACTCGACGAATTAGTGGTAACAATTCAAAAGTTAATGAAAAAATAAAAACTTAAAAATACCTCTGGGTATTTAAGTTCTGAATAAATAAAATTTCATTTAAAGGAGAAGATAATAAATGCAAAATGTAACATTAAATGTACAGGGAATGTCATGTGGGCATTGTGTAAAGGCTATCGAAGGAAGTGTTGGTCAATTAGAAGGAGTTAACGAAGTAAAAGTAAAATTAGATGTTGCACAAGTGGAAGTTTCATTTAATGAAACGCAAGTATCTATTGATACCATTAAAGAAACGATTGATGACCAAGGGTACGATGTAAAATAAGAGTGCTTTCACAGCACTCTCTCATTTTCAAAAAAATATACCCCCATGAGGTATTAGGAGGCGAGAAATTCGTGAGTACAATATCAAAAGAAGCTAGCATTCAAATTACCGGAATGACGTGTGCTGCATGTGCAACACGGATTGAAAAAGGATTAAATAAAATGGAAGGTGTTGAGCAAGCAACCGTTAACTTAGCACTGGAAAAATCATCGATTAAATATGATCCTTCAAAACTAAATGAAGCTGATTTTGAAAAGAAAATCGAAGCACTTGGTTACGGGGTCGTCAAACAAAAAACGGAATTCGAGATTACTGGAATGACTTGTGCTGCATGTGCGACACGTATAGAAAAGGGATTAAACAAAATGGAAGGTGTTGCAATTGCTAACGTCAATTTAGCACTTGAAAAAGCAACAATTGAATTTAACCCTTCGGAAGTAACTATTTCAGAAATTATTGCAAAGGTAGAAAAGCTAGGTTACGGTGCGCACCAAAAGCAAGATGAAAAAGAACAAGTAGATCACCGAGAAAAGCATATTAAGGATCAACAACGTAAATTTATATTTTCAGCGATTTTATCATTGCCATTATTATGGACGATGGTCGGTCACTTTTCATTTACATCATTCTTGTATGTACCAGATTTCTTAATGAATCCGTGGATTCAAATGATATTAGCAACACCCGTACAATTTATTATCGGGAAGCAGTTCTATGTAGGTGCCTATAAAGCACTTCGAAATGGCAGTGCAAATATGGATGTACTTGTCGCTATGGGGACTTCAGCAGCCTATTTTTATAGTGTATACCAAGCTATTGTAACTGCTGGAACACACCATGGACCACACCTATACTTTGAAACAAGTGCAGTATTAATCACATTAATTCTTTTGGGTAAATTATTTGAAGCAAAGGCAAAAGGTCGTTCATCAGAAGCAATCAAAAAATTAATGGGTCTTCAAGCAAAAACAGCTATTGTCGTACGTGATGGAATTGAAAAAGAAGTACCATTAGAAGAAGTAATAATAGGGGACATTATTTTAGTAAAGCCGGGTGAAAAAATACCTGTTGATGGTGAGGTAATAGAAGGTGCATCTGCTGTTGATGAATCCATGTTAACAGGGGAAAGCTTACCAGTAGATAAAAAGTCAGGTGATACATTATACGGCTCAACCATTAATAAAAATGGTTTTATCAAAATGACAGCAACAAAAGTTGGTCGTGACACTGCGTTAGCCCAGATTATTAAAGTAGTAGAAGATGCACAAGGCTCAAAAGCCCCTATCCAACGTATGGCGGATCAAATTTCAGGTATTTTTGTACCCATTGTAGTAGGGATTGCTATCTTTTCCTTCCTAGTATGGTTCATATGGGTTCAGCCTGGTGAATTTACACCGGCACTTGAAGTATTAATTGCAATCCTGGTGATTGCATGTCCTTGTGCACTTGGTTTAGCAACACCAACTTCCATTATGGCAGGCTCAGGTCGAGCAGCTGAATTTGGTATTTTATTCAAAGGCGGCGAACATTTAGAGCAAACACAAAGCATTGACACAGTAGTAGTGGATAAAACAGGAACTGTAACACATGGTAAACCTGTATTAACAGATGTTTTAGTAGTAGAAGCTCAAGATGAAGAGAAATTTTTATCACTAATAGGTGCAGCAGAAAAACAATCAGAGCATCCATTAGCACAAGCGATTGTTCAAGGGATACAAGGTAAAGGCATTGAACTTGGTAATATTCAATATTTTGAAGCAATTCCGGGTTATGGTGTTCAAGCAACAGTTTCAGGTCAAGGAGTTATTGTTGGCACTCGTAAACTCATGCAGCAATACAGTATTGATATACAATCTGTTCTTCCTGCGATGGAAGAATTAGAACGCAATGGGAAAACAGCTATGTTAGCCGGAATTAATGGCAAATATGCAGGGCTAGTTGCAGTAGCGGATACAATTAAAGATACTTCTCAGGAAGCAATACATCGATTACAAGAAATGGGTATCAAAGTGATTATGATGACAGGCGATAATGAACGAACAGCTCAAGCAATTGGTAAAGAAGTAGGTGTTGATTCAGTTATTGCAGAAGTGCTCCCTGAGGGGAAAGCTGAAGAAGTGAAAAAGCTGAAAGAACAGGGCAAAAAGGTAGCGATGGTTGGTGACGGAATTAATGACGCACCTGCACTTGCAACAGCCGATATAGGAATGGCCATCGGTACAGGTACGGATGTAGCCATGGAAGCTGCAGATATTACACTTATTAGGGGAGATTTAAATAGTATTGCGGATGCAATCATAATGAGTAGAAAAACAATGCGTAATATTAAACAAAACTTATTCTGGGCATTTGCTTATAATACGATTGGAATTCCAATTGCTGCAATAGGGTTACTTGCACCGTGGGTAGCTGGTGCAGCGATGGCATTCAGTTCGGTGTCAGTTGTATTAAACGCTTTACGCTTACAAAGAGTTAAATTACAGAAATAAAATAATCAATATCACCTGTCACTATATTTAGTGACAGGTCTAATATTGACAATTATTTACCTTTATCATTGTGATTAATGATTATGGAAGGTGGTAAATTTATATGGAAGATAGCGGTAAAAAAATTAAGATTGCCATTAATGGAGGAATTGGATTTGGAGCAAAACTCAACTCAAAACAACTTATTACCATATTACAATATATGAATGCAGACGAAGAACTTGAGTTAACTACATTTCAACAACTCTATATAGAAATACCGGAAGATTTGATAGAAGAAATTATAGAAGAATTTCAGAATGTAGGATTAGCTTGTTATCCAGTTGGCAACTTTGTAAAAAGCCTAAGAATTTGTAATTTCTGTAAAGGGGAAGAAGAAGAAGGAATGCCGATTGCAAAAGAATTAAATCGTCGTATTGCTGGAAAGCCTGTTCCATTTACCTTGAAAGTTGCTTATACAGGTTGTCCAATTGGTTGTGGTGAACCTATGTTAAGCGACATCGGTGTTATGAAGATTAGAGACCATTACAATTTGTATGTAGGTGGAAAGGCAAAAGGGAAAGACGCAGAAGTTGGTTCATTGATGTTGGAGAATCTTACTCCGGAAGAATTGTACAATACCGTAGAAAAAATTATTATCGAATATTCAGAACTAGGTAAAAAGCGGGAAGCATTCCATAAATTTTTAAAACGTATGGGTGGAAGTGATTTCTTGAATCGGTATAAAAAGGTTTAATAAATCTATTTTATAATAGGGAATTGTGCTAATTTCTATTTAAATATACGCTCAACATCACTGGGTATTGGAGAAGGGGTTTCTATACTTCGTATAAAGGTGTTCAGTGCGGATGAATTAACGAAATAGGAAAAATTTGTCCCCAGTTGATTTACTATTGAAAATTAAACATTAGGTTGTACCTGCAACCGTTAATTTACTGTGGGTGGAGTTGCAATACCTACAGTTGCAGCGTTAATTAGTTAGAGGTGACACTATAATGCTCTAATACCTTGAACGCCAGTTTAAGTTTAATATTAAGATTGAATGCTTATAACTTATCAAGACATAATTCAAAAAGTTATAAAAAATAAGGAGCGAGACATATTAGTCGTGACTAATATGTCTGCTCCTTTACTTCTTTTGTACCTGTTGCTTTAGAAATTTTACGATTATAAATACTTTCCAAACTCCATGTTTTAAAACACGATCATCCGCTCAAACCATTTCAAGTCCTTAGCTTTTTGAATATGATAATCATATAATTTAGTTGTCCATTTTGGAATGCAGGGCTATTTGGACGCTTAAAAATGGCGTAAGCCATTGATATATCAACATTTATAGAGGGAGGGGACATGTAAATCTATTTGGATAATTACAAGTGGATTCTATTTATTTACTCCACTGTTGCTTTATTTTTTTCCCAATTAAAAATAAAGCGAATAAGTAAATGGCAATAATTAATACAGTATACCAGTTGCCTGCTGCTATTTGTTGCCCTGCGAATGTAAAGGCTAGAATAGTTGGTAATTTCCCTAAAAAGGTTGCGGTAACAAAGTGTATGAGACGAACATTTGAAATACCAGCAATGAAATTGATGCCAGCTGATGGTAAAATCGGAACGATTCGCCCAAGTAATACTGCTGAAAATCCATTTTCTTTAATTAGTTTAAGATATTTCGTTAAATATTTTCGATTCGTTAAATATTTCAGTGCAATACGTCGTAGCAAACGTTTGCTTAGTAAAAATAAAAGGGTAGAGCCCATTGTTGTCCCAAGTATATTTATTAGAAAACCAGCGAGAAAACCATGATTACTAGCAACAAATGTAGCGACTACTGGTATCGGTGCAAATGGGATCATTGAAACAAGCACCATGATTAAAAATTGATATACCCAAGCGAAGGTTTTTTCATTTTGTACAATGTCAAAAAATAATTGTTCCATATAGATTCCTTTAAGTTTTTTGCCTAAGTATAATCGATTCTCAATGATAATTTTAGTATGGCCAATCGAGTAAATCACAATTTTCAGGGAAATATTTTTCATACCATACACAAAATACATAAACTGTCCAAACGTAGCGTGAATGATTTTCTTTCCCTTCGTAATGTTCCTCTAAGTAGCTTAGTAATAATTGTTGGTCGAAAAATTCACGAATATAAGCTTTTTCAAAAGTTTGTCTTAGCTTGCGATAGTATTTTTCTTCACGCAACCAATGTCGCATTGGAACGGGGAAGCCAAGTTTTTTACGCTTTGCCCATTCTTCAGGCAATTCCTCTAAAGCAGCCTTTCGGAGTGCAATTTTAGTATCAGCTAATGTTATTTTATAATCTGTTTGAATACCACTTGCCACATGAAAGACTTTTTTATCTAAAAAAGGCACACGAAGTTCAAGCGAATGGGCCATGCTCATTTTGTCTGCTTTTAATAGTATCTGATTTGGTAGCCATACATGTAGGTCAAGGTACTGCATTTTCGTAGCATCATCAGCACCCTGTATTCTACCGTAATAGGGCTTAACAACATCCCACACTGAAGGTCCAACGTGGTATTTTTCAGTTAATAATTCAAGTGCATCGTCTTCTTGCCAAACAAATGCATGTCCGATAAAACGATTCTCAATCGTTTTAGGTCCATTTTTAAAAAACCTTGTATACTTATTTGATGGAAAAGCTTTTGAAACCACTGCAAGCATATGGCGTATAGAAGCTGGTACTTTTTTATAAATCTCCATTTTTTCAGAAGGTTTATACCACTCATAACCACCAAATAGTTCATCGGCACCTTCTCCAGAAAGGACGACTTTCACATCTTTACTCGCCAGCTCTGCTAAAAAGTAAAGAGGGAGTGAAGAAAGGTTAGAATCAGGCTCATCCATATGCCACTGAATTTCCGGTAAGGCCTCAAACACTTCATCTGCTGTAATATGCTTTTGCTTATTTTCGAAATGCAATTCCTCTGATAAGGTTTTTGCTAAAGATGTTTCATCAAACATGGATTCATAACCTTTAAATCCCACGCTATAGGTAGTATCTGGCTTTAAAAGCTTTGCAATATAACTTGAATCGACACCTCCCGATAAAAATGAACCTATTTTTACATCACTAATAGTGTGTTTATTAACAGATTCTTTTAATGTCTCTTTAATGTTTTGGACGTGTGTTTCCAGTGTATCTATTGACGGTATAAGTTGATGTGACCAGTACGATTTAATCTGCATATTGTCATTTTGAACGAGCATATATGAACCGGGTGTCAGCTTATAAACCCCTTTGAAAAAAGTTTCATTTAACGCAGAATATTGAAACGTTAGAAAGGGTCGTAGTGCTTGAACGTTCAACTCTTTTAGAAACTTAGGATACGGAAGAAATGATTTAATTTCAGAGCCGAATAAAATAGAATTGTCTGTGGTATTTTGCGTATAATAAAGCGGCTTAATGCCAAAAGGGTCACGTGCGATGAAGTGAAAATTTTGTTTTTTATCCCAAATACAAAAAGCAAACATTCCTCGTAGCTTTTGTAAAACATGTATTCCGTAATGTAGATAACCTTTTAATAATACTTCTGTATCCGATGTAGTATCAAATTTATAGCCGTAATACTTAAGTTCTTCCCGTAGCTCAAGATAGTTATAAATTTCCCCATTAAAAACGAGCACTACTTCTCCATCTTCTGATGAAAAGGGTTGGCTAGCAGCTGAACTTAAATCAAGAATACTTAGACGACGAAAACCTAATGTTGCTTTATCATCTGAGTAAATACCCTCACTGTCTGGTCCGCGGTGAACGATTGTTTTAAGCATTTGCTCCATAATTTTTTTATATGGCATGGGCTGCGATCCATGAATAAATCCTACAAATCCACACATTTTTACACCTCTTAAAATCTTGATACTTTGTAGTGTAGCGAAGGAATTTGTAGAAAATATGGAGAATAAACAGGTAAGCAAACAAATTAATTATTATCAATTCGCTTTATTTATCATGATAGGTCAGTGGTAAAGAAAGAGTAAAACAAGCCCCTTTTCCAAGTGTGCTTTCAACTCGAATGTCCCCTTTCAAGTGCTTGGTTAATTCTGCTACAATAGCAAGCCCCAGACCGGAGCCGCCTAGATTGCGGGCACGGGATTTTTCCACTCGGTGAAAGCGGTTGAAAATAAACGGTAAATCTTGCTCTGGGATGCCAGGGCCATGATCTCGAACGATAAAGTGTACATGTTTATGTTGCCGCTTTACGGTGATATCAATTTCTTTGCCATCGGTATAATGGACAGCATTTTCAACTAAATTGATCAAAAGTTGTTCAAGCCGTAATCCATCTGTCTCAATTTCAGGTAGCCCTTCTTCAATATTTACTCGAATTTGATTGTTAGTATTTTCTACTTTTAGTTGGACTTTTTCAACAACCGATTCTACAAGATCTTCAATATCAACAGACTGAAAATAAAGATGTACATTGCCTTCTTCCATTTTCGAAAGCTCAAATAATTCCTGAATAAGCTTTGCTAAACGATTCGCTTCATTCTCAATAATGCCAGCGTATTTTTCAAGTTCTTCATTGGATTCATAGCGTTTATTTTTAATGATTTCGCCATATCCCTTTAAATAGGATGTTGGTGTTCGAAGCTCATGTGAAATATTAGCTAAAAATTCACTACGGTTAGTTCGATAATCATTCAACTCAACACTCAAGTCATTAATGGCCGTAGCCAAAGAGCCGATTTCATCACTTGAAGAAACACTTACCTTTGTTTTAAGATTTCCTTTAGCAATTTCACGCGTAGCCTTTTCCATTTCAACTAATGGACGACTCAGACGCCATGAAAGGAAAATTGTATAACCTAAAGCTAAAACAATGGCACCTACTATAGCTCGAATAACCCAGTCACGTACATCGTGCATTTTGGCATGAATTTCACTAATGGATGAAAAAATAACAACACCGCCATTAAATTCGCCATCCTTAATGAAGGGTTTTACAATATAATAAATATTTTCTCCTGTTTTTGGAATCACACGTTCTCCTGCTAGATATTCCTCTAACTGTAAGCGTGTAATCCAGTCTTCAGATATTTTACTGCCTTTATGATATTCGAGGTACCCTTCTGACTCAATGATGCCTTGTTTGTTAAAGAATGCTAAATCATGATCTGTTAGTGAATGGATTTTGACAAATACATTCGGGTCATTCTCCATTGTTTCCGTCACGGCAACTTCAATACGATCGCCTAAAGCACGAACATTTTCATCTAAGTACAATGTATAAACGTTTAAGAAAATACGGTCTATTAAAATGGCGAAGGGGACAAGGATTGTTAAAAATAACAGCATAATCACAATGCCAAGCTTCGTTACGACACTATTTTTTTTCATTTTAATGCGCCTCGGGAATGATGAGCTGATAACCCATGCCCCAAATAGTCTGAATGATTTTTACACCAGGACGGACTTTTCTGAATTTTGTTCGAATGTTTTTGACATGAGAATCAACTGCACGAAGTTCTCGTTCTTCTGAATAATTCCAAAGTAATTCAAGGAGCTTCTCACGTGTAAATACGCGCTCTGGAGACTCAGCTAATAATGCTAAAAGCTGAAATTCTTTACTAGTTAATTCAATGGATTGTTTGTCAAATATGACATGTCTATTATCCAAGTTTAATAATAATGTTCCATTATTAAGAGAAATTATTTGTATATTACTTTCATTGTCCATCGTAAAAGATGAACGTCTAAGAAGTGATTTAATTCGAGCAATTAGGACTTCAAAATCAAATGGCTTAGTCACATAATCATCTGCTCCTATTTCTAGTCCTTTTACTGTATCTTGAAGTTCTGTGCGAGCTGTTAACATGAGAATGGGTACGTTAGAAAACTTTCGAATTTCCTGACAGAGTTCAAAACCATTTAGATACGGGAGCATGATATCTAATAAAATGACATCAAAATTTTGTGATTTCACAATTTGTAGAGCATCTGCTCCATTATCACTTAATGTTAATTCGAATTGATTTTGAAGTTGGATTTGCATAAGTTCTTGCATATAATGTTCGTCTTCTACAACTAAGATCTTTTTAATATTAATCGCTCCTTTTTTACATAATGATATTTGGCTCATCTACAATTTTTGCTGTCCCTTTTGCAACGATTTCTAGAGGCGTTTCTGTTAAAATAACTGGTAATTGCGTGTACTCACTGACGATTTTTTCAAGTGGTGGCAAAAGTGCCATACCACCACTTAATATTAAACCACGTTCAATAATATCAGAGGCAAGTTCAGGGGGTATTTGTTCTAAAGTTTTTTTTATAACTAAACAAATCTGCTCAATCGCTTCCTCTAAAATAACGCCAATTTCAGTAGCCGTTATGTTTACTGTCCTTGGAAGTCCAGTCACCATATCACGACCACGCACATCCAGTGTCCCGTTTGCTTCGTTTTTAAAGATGTTGATTTTAATTTGTTCAGCAGTCGCTTCACCAATGACTACTTGATGAGCATGTTTAGCATGTTTGATAATGAGCCGATCCATTTCATCTCCCGCAATTTTTATGGAATTTGAGATAACGACACCGCCAAGCGAAAGAATTGCAACTTCAGTTGTGCCACCACCAATATCGACAATCATTGATCCTGTTGCCTCCCAAACAGGAAGACCCGCACCAATGGCAGCAGCAAACGTTTTTTCAATTATAATGGCTTCTTTAGCCCCAGCTTGTATTGCTGCATTAATGAAAGCTCTTCGCTCTACACTCGTTAGATAAGAGGGAGTTGTAACAACTAGAAATGGTTTTCGTCCAACAAAGCTTTTTTGAGTCAACTCTTTTATATAATGCTGAATCATTTCGGTTGTCGCTTGAAAATCCGCAACTACTCCGTCACGAATAGGACGAACTGTCTCTATACCAGAATGTGTACGACCTTGCATTGATTTTGCTTTATGCCCAATCGCAATAGTTTTTTGTGTATGTGTATTTCTAGCTAGTATAGAAGGCTCGTTATAAACAATCCCTTTATTTTTAATATAAACTAATGTATTGGCTGTCCCTAAATCAATACCAATACCGGGACTTAACTTTTGAAATATTTTCATGAGAAATTCTCCTAACCTTTATTGATAAAACAATGCAGTTAGTATAGCGAGAAAGTTTGTGAAAAGTTTGTAGTCTTGCTATTTTTGTGTAGTTTTAAAATACGAATAATACTTCTATGCATTGAATTATTACTTGCAATCGCAATTAATCTAGAAATATAAGCCCAGGCACTATAGCTATATGCAGCATGCAATACGAAGAAGGTATCATTTTAAACTGTTCCTGACATGATCATAGAAATAGTTCTAATTTATCTAAATACGAAGTAGGCCACCCATAAACGGGCAAAGCGAGAATGAATCCTACAGTCCAAGTTTGGTTTTGGCAACTATGGGTAAATACCTTAATAGTTATAGGAGGGATTTATAATGGCTAATAAATTTATGGTTGGAGTTATTTCTATCTCTGCTGCCTTAGCACTTTCTGCATGTGGGGGAGAAGGTAATGAAAATACTTCTCAAAATGAATCCACACAAGAAGAAACAAACGAAGTGTTAAAGGAACAGGAAGCCGGAGTTGATAAGGAAAGTGAGACAGGCATGGATCACGCTACAATGAATCACTCTGGGTCAGGTGAAGTTCCAGAAGACTTGAAAGAAGCTCAAAATCCAACATTTACTGTTGGGAGTAACGCAATTATTCAAACCGATCACATGCCTGGTATGAAAAATGCTGAAGCAACAATTGTAGGAGCTTATGATACAACTGTATATACTGTTTCCTATACACCGACTACAGGAGGAGAACCTGTTAAAAATCATAAGTGGGTTATTCATGAAGAAACAGGGGATGCGGGTGAAGCACCTCTAGAACCGGGAACAGAAGTAACACTTAATGCTGATCATATGGAAGGAATGCAGGGAGCAACTGCCATAATAGATTCAGCTGAAGAAACAACTGTTTATATGGTTGATTTTACTTCAACAACTGGAGAACAAGTAAAAAATCATAAATGGGTAACAGAAAACGAACTATCTACTAAATAAAGTCATAAAGGTGTCCATCAAAAGGTGGACATCTTTTTTTATTTTAAATTACCATATTTCTATATCAGGTTATTATGTATCTTATTAAATCAAAACAATTATAAATTAATTTTCTGCATAATTTCTCCATATTTATTACTTATACTAACATTAGCTATTACTAAATAAAATAATGAAAACGATTTTATGAAAGGATTAGTGAAAATATTTGGTTACCCAATTAAACCTATTTCTTGCATTTGGAGCTGGACTTTTGTCTTTTATTTCTCCATGTTCACTACCTCTTTATCCGGCATTTTTATCTTATATTACAGGAATCTCCTTTAACGAACTCAAAGAAGAAAAGGGCATATTAAATCGCAAAGCATTATTACATACATTATCTTTTTTATTAGGCTTTTCTGTAATTTTTATGGCGTTAGGATTTTCAACTTCTATTATTGGAACACTTTTCATTCAGTATCAAGATTTACTCAGACAAATCGGCGCAATTATTATTGTTATTTTTGGTTTAGTAATTCTCGGATTCCTCAAATTTGATTTTCTTCAAGCGGAAAAAAAGTTTTTATTTAAATCACGCCCAAAGGGATATTTAGGCACCATCATTATCGGTATGGGGTTTGCTGCAGGTTGGACACCATGTACTGGACCAATTTTGGCAGGAGTTATTGCTTTAGGGATATCGGATCCAAATAGAGGCATATGGTATATGTTATTTTATGTACTTGGTTTTTCGATTCCATTTTTAATAATGTCTCTATTTATAGGGAAAATGAAATTTCTTCAAAAACGTAGTGACGTTTTTATGAAGATAGGTGGCATTATTATGATTATAATGGGAATTTTATTGTATTTTGATTGGATGACAAAAATTATTGCGTTATTAACGCCATTTTTTGGTGGATTCACAGGATTTTAGAAAGAAAGTTAAGTTAGCTAACAATCTATTTATGTTTTAAGACATTTTGATGTGAGGAGAGCAAAAATAAAAGTGAATAAAATTTCTACAAAATTAGCGGGTTGTTTTTTCATAGTGGTGCTAATAATGGAATCGCTTCTAATGTATTACCTTCATCAAAATATGATTAATAATAGGGTCGAAGAAGAGTTCTCGTTATTATTGGCAAATGGTGCAAATCATCGAGACGTCCTTATTGAACATTATTCAGATACAACAATAAAACATATTGTGTTAATGGAAAAAAATGAAAATCGAAAAGTGATGATAATAGATAGGACAGGAAGCATTATTGGTAGTTCCGATAAATCCTATATGTTGCAAGAAGAGTATCAACTTTTTGTAGACGATTTTAGTGGTGGAAAAGATTACATAGTAGTTTCGGATTGGAGAAACCTACCGTACATTGTCAGCGTACACCCATACGTAGTAGATCAAAATCGATCAGGTGTAGTCTTAATGTTTCAAAGTACAAAATCAATTAATCAAATGGTTGATGACATGAACTTGCATTTTGTTATATCTGGGATTATAGGTTTAATCGTTTTATTTATTATATATGCATTACTATCTAAAATTCTTACTCGACCGTTAATCCGAATGAAAGAAGCAACTGAGAAATTAAGTAAAGGTGATTTTGAAGTGAATTTACCGAATTTAGGGAGTGATGAACTAGGTGACTTATCGAATTCCATTCACAAATTAGCAAATGACTTAGAACGATTAAAGAATGAGAGAAATGAGTTCCTTGCTTCTATTGCTCATGAATTAAATACACCACTAACATATTTGATTGGATACTCGAAAGTTGCAAAAAGAGAAGATTTGAGTGATAAGGATCGTAAATATTACTTAGAAATTATTAGTGAAGAATCAAATCGAATGAAAGAATTAATGAGAAACTTATTAGATTTGGCAAGAATGGATGAAAACTCCTTCACCATTTCTAAAGAACACTTTTTGGCCAAACCATTTTTAGAGAATATTTATAAGTTGGTAGCCCCTTTATTTGAAATAAAAAAAATCAGACTAAATTTTGTTTGTGAAAGCAATTTACACATCTATGCTGACGCTCTTAGATTAGAACAAATACTACTAAATTTATTAGATAATGCTTTAAAATACTCCAACGAGAATTCAGAGGTCTGTTTAAAAGCATATGAAAAGGATGGAAAAACAGTTATTTCTGTCATTGATACTGGTATTGGAATTCCATCAAACGAAATAGAATTTATATTTGAAAAATTATATCGAGTTGAAAAATCAAGATCACGTGCGTATGGTGGCTCAGGAATCGGTCTTGCTGTTGTGAAAGAGTTAGTAGATGCACATGGAGGAACCATCGAGGTCGAAAGCAAAATAGAGAAGGGTAGTACGTTTAAAATAACGATATAAAAGGAGAAAAAATAAATGCAAAACGTTCTTTTAGTGGATGATGAACAAAGAATGTTAGATTTAGTTGAATTATTTCTAGTTCCACACGGATTTACATGTCTAAAAGAAAAAACTGGGAAAAATGCTTTAGAAACACTTAGAAATGAAAAAGTAAATTTGGTTATTTTAGATGTAATGATGCCTGAAATGGATGGATGGGAAGTTTGTAAAAAGATACGTGAATTCTCACAAGTCCCTATAATTATGCTTACCGCAAGATCAGATAAACTGAACTTAGTAAAGGGATTAAATATCGGCGCTGATGATTATCTCACAAAGCCATTTGATGAAAGAGAATTGATTGCCAGAGTTAATGCAATTTTACGAAGAGTTCCAGAAGTAGATGAGAGTAATGGTGAAAATGTTGTTTATAACGAATTCTATTTAGACACGGAAAAGTATTCCTTGTATTACGAAAATTCGAAAGCTCAACTTACATCGAAAGAATTTTTTATTGTGAAGGCGCTGATGTCTAGACCTTCTAAAGTTTATGTTCGGGAAGAATTGCTCAATGCGGCTTGGGATTATGAAACAGAAACGGATATTCGAACAGTTGATTCCCATATTCGCAATTTGAGAGAAAAGTTGAAGAAAGCAGGTTTTCCTACTAGTGAATTTCTAAAGACTGTCTGGGGAATCGGTTATAAATGGACTTAAATTTAAATAAAAACCAAGAGGTGTAAAGTAAAAATGAAATTTAAAATGCTTATTAGTACTATTTTTGCAGTTGTTCTAATGACAGCTTGTAGTGAAGAAAATAAGATTGAGGAAAACAGTTCTATAAAAACTGAAAGTAGAGAAATTAAGGAATTAGTTCAAGACTATAGTGCCCGAAATGTTACAGCTGAGTCCGCTTCTATAACATCTAAACAATTATTAGTAAAAGAAAACGATGGAAATGAGCAAGTATATGACCTTCCTAAAGATGAATTTTTTGTTTCGATTGCCCCTTACATAAATGAAACACATCCTTGCGAAAATCATAGTTTAACGGGGTGTCAGGGTGAAATGGTAAGTGAAGAGTTTAATGTATACATTGAGGATGCAAAAGGTAATGTCCTAGTTGATGACATATTAAGAACAGAAGTGAATGGATTTATTGATTTATGGCTACCGCGTGAACAAACTTTCCAAATAAAAATTGAGCATCAAGGAAAAGAGGTTGAATCTGAATTTTCTACATTTGAAAATGACGGTACTTGTATCACAACAATGAAATTGATTTAGGGATATGTTCTATGAGATACAGCAGGTAAGGTAGGAAAATGTATGTAAATGAGGGGGAGATATATTTTTCAATCTATAGATAAAGTTCAAGTTGGGGCAAATTAGCATTCCATAAATAACTAGAGAAGGTGACAATAAAATGTATAATTTTTTGTCTCAAATAAGTCAAATAATCAGTAACCCGGTTTCTGTTTTTTTACATTCATATGATCATTCTCCAATTTTTATAGCCCTTCTTCTAGGGTTAATTGGCGCCGTAGCTCCCTGTCAACTCACCGGAAATATTAGCGCAATAACCCTTTATGGAAATCGAACGATTCAAATAAACAACAGTTGGGGAGTAATTACATCTTTCATTATTGGAAAAGTAATGGTTTATAGTGTCATCGGATTATTAGCCTGGTTTTTTGGTCAATCATTTGAAACAAAAATGACGGAGTACTTTCCATTATTTCGTAAAATAATTGGTCCCTTATTAATTATTACTGGATTTGTACTATTAGGATTTTTAAAGTTTCAATTTTTAAGTCGCTTTAATTTTCATATAGCAGAAGGTTTAAAAAAGGGAAAAGTAGGCTCATTCCTTTTAGGTGCAAGTTTTGCAATTGCATTTTGTCCGACAATGTTTGTCCTCTTTTTCGTTTGGCTAATGCCTACAGTAGCATCTACATCTTATGGATTAGTGCTCCCGGCAATATTTGGAATCGCAACATCAATACCTCTTATTTTGATTTTAGGGCTAATATGGTGTTTTGATGTAAAGGGCTTAATCATGAGAAGAAGTTTGAAGGCAGGAAGAGTCATACAAAGGATTGCAGGAATTGTGCTGATTTTCATTGGCATCCTTGACACCATTACGTATTGGGGGATATAAAAAAATGCTTGGTATCCATTATACCAAGCGTTTTTTTTAGAGAAATATTAATGTTTTTTTATTCTATTCTATTCTATTCTATTCGTTCACTTATTTAGTTAACCGATTCAAAAAGGCATCTAAATGTTTTAACGTAACTTTATCGTTTAAGCCAAAGGTACCGTCACCCTTACCGTTCGTAATTTTATTAGAGGATAAGACTGAAATATAATCTTTAGCCCAGTGAGATGCGGGAACATCTGAAAATACTTCTGCATTCCCTTGTTGTTTTAAATTGAAAGCTTTAACTAATACTTTTGAAAGTTGACCACGTGTAATAGGTGAATTTGGATTAAATTTACCGTTTGTATCGCCACTAAATATACCTAGTTTGTTTAACGCAGTTACAGCACCTGCATATTCAGAAGATGATTTTACATCTGTGAATGATGAACTTGTATCAGAGGTATTTAATCCTAATGCTTGTGCAAGTTGTAGAGCTACTTCACCACGAGATGCATAAACACTGAAATCAATTTCAGAACCTTTAACTTCAGTTTGTTCTTCAGTTGTGAAATCTGCAACACGTTTGGCTCCTATGTAACGAGATCCCCAATAATAAGGGTCATTTATTTTATCAATCTTAACACCCGAACTCGGTGTTGCTGATATAAATTTTCCACTTCCTATGTATATTCCAACATGAGAAACACCTGAACCAGAAGTATTAAAAAATACAAGATCGCCAGCTACCAATTCGCTTTTTGAAACTGAAGTTCCTTGTTGATATTGTGCTTTTGAAGTTCGATTTAAGGAAATACTCAAGTTAGAAAATACTAATTGTGTATATGCCGAACAATCAACACCTGTTTTAATATTTGTCCCACCCAGTTTATATGGGGCTCCAAGATAATTCTTTGCAGTAGTTGTTAAATCAGATACTGCTGCTGCTTCTGTATTATTTGCACCAACACTTGTGAAAATCATAAAGGATGCAAATATTGGTAGTAACCATTTCTTCTTCACCTATTACCTTACTCCTCTCAAAAAACACTACTTAATATGAATAATGTAAGGTTAACATAGAAACTGCACATTAAATTTTTCATTTATGTAACAAAATTATGCAGATTAAATCAAATAAACAGTTTAAATTACTTTAATTGTAAATCTTGTAGGTCTAAAAGAAGCAAACATCATTTTTAGAAAAAACAAGAAGCTTTAATTAAATAACAGATTTATGCATACCATATAAGGGTATAAATTAAAAAAGTGAGAAAGGTTGGATTGATGGGGTTTTATCAAATATTTATTTTAGCCTCACTGGCAGTGCTAACAATATGTGTTTTGATGATATCTAGATATGAGAAGAACAAAATTAATTTGATGCAATGCATGATGATAACAATGTTTTTTAGTATGAACACTGGTTTAACAGTAGGGATACTCCTTGGTGCTTCATATCAAGGTGAATTATTTTTTTCGACAATGTTAGCTTGCCTAATAGGTTCGATTGCGGGGTTATTAATTGGTATGAACTATAGTTTGCTAGCTGTATTAGAGGGCACAATGACTGGAATAATGAGTGGTATGATGGGGGCCATGTTAGGAGAAATGATAAATGAAAATCAGTCGCTGTATTTAGTGAGGATTTTCCTTTTTTTATCAATTTCAACAATCTTTTTATTTGCTATTCTGCCTCGAAAAAATGGTACGGAATATTTACAAAGCAAAGTAGCGATTTTAAAACCTTTATTAATTGGAATATTTATTTCTGCTTATTTTTTGGGAGGGTTAACATTTGCAGAGAAACAGGTCAAAGCTAAAGAGCAATTAATACATAACGCCCATGCACATACCAAAACAGAGAATAATAATCAGGCTATAGATACGAGAAATATTACTATTCAAACTTTTAATATGAAATATAAACAGACAGAAATTATTTTAGAAAAGAATCAACCAGTAAATCTAATACTAAATAATGAGGATAATGTAGAACATGATATTGAAGTAATACTACCTAATATTAATGAGATTGAATCAGATCATGAACATAGTTCGAAAGCTAATATGATTCATTTACACGCAAACTCTAAAGAAAAACAAAGCATAAGATTTATACCAACCACTGTTGGTTCATATGAATTTGTTTGTACAGTTCCAGGACATAAAGAATTGGGGATGGTTGGAAAGATAATTGTTAGGTAAAAGTGAGAATGCCCATTACCTCCGTAAATGTATGAACTAGGATTGATTTTGATAAATTTTGCATAATTAACATGTATATTATATTTAGGGTAGTATTTCTAATGAAAAATTTTTAATGTAGTAAAACTTATTTCCGCCTATCAATTTAAGGTTATTGTAGTTTTTTAAATTCTAAGTATGTAATACCATTCTTAATAATTTTCCTATCTAATATTGAAAAGGGGTAAGTACATGGAATCAAAAAGCAAAGAGGATTATAACCATAAGGGACATCATCATGATCATCACCAATCTAAACATAAACATGAGGTACATGAACATCGTAGTCAAAGTTTAAATGAGAAGTCCAATCATTATGGGGAAGAGTATAGCAAAAATATTCAATCTGAACCGAATCATCATTCACATAATGAATCTGAACATCATAGCCATACTCACCGTAGACATGATGAAGGAGGGCATGATAAGCACCATGGTCACTCAATTGGAGATTTCAAAAAGCGTTTCTGGGTATCATTAGTATTAACTATACCAATATCGTATTTATCTATGATGATTCAAATGTTATTTGGGTATCATGTGGATTTCACTGGTGATACTTTCTTATTATTCTTATTATCTACAATAGTTTTCTTTTACGGGGGAAAGCCATTCCTACTTGGCGCATGGAGTGAAATAAAAGAAAGAGCCCCGGGTATGATGTTATTAATTACATTGGCTATAGTTACTGCCTATGTTTATAGTACGTTAACTGCATTCTTTATTGAAGGAAGTGACTTCTACTTCGAATTAGCAACCTTAATAGTAATTATGCTATTAGGTCACTGGATTGAAATGAAATCAATTATGGGGGCATCAAAGGCATTAGAAGAGCTGATTAAATTAATGCCAAAAGAGGCTCATAAAATTGATGCCTCTGGAAATATTGTTGATGTTTCTGTAGAAGATTTAAAACCTGGAAATCATATATTAGTAAAGCCAGGAGAAAAAATTCCTTTAGATGGAGTGATTTTTGAAGGACATTCAACAGTAGATGAATCAATGTTAACGGGAGAGTCTGTTCCTGTTGAAAAAACTGCAGGAATGAATGCTATTGGTGGAGCTATTAATAATGATGGTGTATTAAAAATAAATGTAACAAAAACAGGTAGTGATACTTACCTTGCTCAGGTTATTCAATTAGTAAGTGATGCAGAAAAAACGAAGTCAAAAGCTCAAGGATTTGCCGATACTGCTGCAAAGTGGCTATTTTATGTTGCAATTGTTGCAGGTCTTATTACGTTGGCTTATTGGGCGGTTACAGGTGATTTTGATTTTGCATTAGAAAGAATGGTTACTGTTTTAATTATTGCTTGTCCACATGCCCTTGGATTAGCTACGCCGCTTGTTACATCTAGATCGACTTCTATTGCAGCAAAAAATGGCTTATTAATACGAAATCGTACTTCATTTGAAAGTGCTTATCGAATAAATCGTATTGTATTCGATAAAACAGGTACCTTAACAGAAGGGAATTTTGGAGTAACAGATGTTCATCCAGCAGAAAATATCAGTGAAGAAGAACTATTAAAACTCGCATATTCTGTTGAATTGCAGTCTGAACATCCAATAGCTAAGGGAATTGTTAAAGAAGGGAAAAAACGTAATTTAGAAGTATATCAAGTAACTGACTATCAAAATTTAACTGGTAAAGGCCTTGTAGCGAAGGTTAACAGTTTTGAAATTGCAATAGTTAGTCCAGGTGTATTAAGAGAAAGTAATATTTCATTCGAAGAAGAAACTTTTAAAAAGCTAGCTCAAGAAGGAAAAACAGTTATTTTTGTATTAAAAGATAATATGTTACAAGGCATGATTGCATTAGCTGATATTATTCGCGAATCATCTTATAAAGTGATAAAAGAATTAAAGGATTTAGGGATTGAAACGATTATGATGACGGGCGATAACGAGCGAGTGGCAAACTATGTAGGTGAAAAGCTGGGAATGACACAAGTTATCGCTGAGGTATTACCACATGAAAAATCTAATAATATAAAAGCGTTAAAAGAAGGTGGAAAGAAAGTAGCGATGGTTGGTGATGGAGTGAATGATGCACCAGCGTTAGCTGAGGCAGATTTAGGGATTGCAATTGGAGCTGGAACAGACGTTGCCATTGAAACAGCGGATGTTGTCTTAGTAAATAGTAATCCAGTAGATATCCTAAGCACATTAAAGCTTTCAAAAGCTAGTCACCGAAAAATGGTTCAAAACCTTGGTTGGGCTGCAGGGTACAACATTATTGCAATTCCTCTTGCAGCTGGTGTTCTCTATAGCGTTGGTATTGTTATTACACCGGCAATAGGTGCAGCAGTTATGTCGTTGAGTACGATTATTTGTGCAATCAATGCTCAACTTTTAAAGATTAATAATTGCTAAAATAAAAAAAGCCTAAGAATTCTTAGGCTTTCAGACTGTAGACAAACTCGAAGAAATTCGAGTTTGCCTACAGTCTTTTTTGTTTTAAAATAAAGTTAACTAATGAAAACCGTTGATTTCCATTCCAGGGGACGCGTTTCGCGGGCGGGTGCCAATCCTCCTCGTCGCTACGCTCCTGCGGTGTATCGGCAGTCCCGCTTTTCCCGCAGAAGTCGCCCCTTCCATTCCAATCAACTTGATCTATTCTTTCTTATAAAGTTTATTTAAATCAAAGAGGTGTCCCGATATGATGACTAAAAACCAAATGAATGAACGCAATCAATTAGAAATGTTGACGATTGAACAGCTTGTCCCAGAAAATCATCTCGTGCGTAAATTAGATGCAGCCATTGACTTTTCTTTTGTATATCCATTAGTTGAAAACTTATATTCACCTTTCGGTAGACCAAGTATTGATCCTGTTGTCTTATTTAAAATGACAATGATTCAATACGTTTTTGGTATTCGTTCGATGCGCCAAACGATTAAGGAAATTGAAACGAATGTAGCGTACCGCTGGTTTTTAGGCTTCGGTTTTCATACAGAAGTGCCTCACTTCTCGACGTTTGGGAAAAATTATACGCGGCGTTTTGAGGATACAGATGTATTTGAACAGATTTTCTATCGCATCTTGAAAGAAATCGTTGATGCGGGTTTATTATCAGCTGACCATATCTTTATTGATTCCACGCATGTGAAGGCAAGTGCGAATAAACGAAAATTTGATAAAAAGATGGTTCGAAAAGAGACACGTGCCTATGAAGAAAAGCTACAGGAAGAACTAAACATAGACCGTGAAAAGAACGGAAAAAAGCCGTTTCCACCGGAGAAGTTTGAAAAGGAAGAATGGAAAGAAATCAAAGAGAGCACAACGGACCCTGAAAGTGGTTACTATGTGAAGGACGAACGGACAAAACAATTTGCCTATTCATTTCATGCAGCGACAGATGAACGTGGCTTTGTATTAGGAACGATTGTGACACCTGGTAATATCCATGATAGTCATATGCTGCAACCGCTTGTTGAAAAGGTCATTCATCGTGTGAAAAAGCCAGTGGCTGTTGCTGCGGATGCTGCTTATAAAACGCCTGCGATTACGAACTTTTTGTTAGAAAATCAAATGTTGCCTGTTCTTCCTTATACAAGACCCAAAACGAAAGATGGCTTCTTCCGTAAACATGAGTATGTCTATGATGAACATTATGATTGCTACATTTGCCCAAATGATCAGATGTTACCATATGTGACAACTACGAAAGAAGGCTACCGCCAATACAAATCAAATTCCGCGATTTGTGCCAACTGTCCATTTTTAGCACAATGTACAGAAAGCAAAAATCATACGAAATTGATTCAACGTCATATTTGGGCCGAATATGTAGAAGAAGCGGAACATCTTCGTCATCATCATGAAATTAAATCAATCTATGCGAAACGTAAAGAAACGGTTGAGCGTGTCTTTGCGGATGCAAAAGAAAAGCATGGTATGCGATGGACAACTTTAAGGGGCCTTAAAAAATTGTCCATGCAGGCGATGCTTACTTTTGCTGCCATGAACTTGAAGAAACTTGCCACATGGACTTGGCAAGGAGCTTAGATGAGGGCATCTTCCCTCGAAGAGGAGATACGTTCCCCAAATTCTGTACATTAATTTGGGGAACGAAAAGACAAAAGGCATCGAGAGGCGAACTCTCGATGCCTTTTGTCGACAATTGTAAACGCTAAACTAGAGTTAACAGTTTTCCACAAATAGAAATCAACAGAATTCCCCAAATAAGATTAAACAGTTATCCAAAAACTATCATTCTTTCAATATACTTATATTAAGTTTATTGAAGGTGAGGAATTAGGAGTGAACAGGTTTATGAATTATATAGAGATCCACCGATTATATAAAGAGGGATTCTCAAAAAGTGCAATTGCAAAAAAGTTAAATATATCAAGAAATACAGTCATAGATTATTTGAATATGACGACTGAGGAATTTGAAGAGTTCATAAGTTCCTTACGGACTAGGGAGAAAAAATTGGATCAGTTTCATGATGAAATACTTGAATGGTTACGTGAACATCCTGATTTATCAGGAGCACAGGTTTATGATTGGTTGGAGGAGAAATTCAACTTTAAAGAGGTCGCTGAAAATACCGTTCGGAATTACTTAAATGAATTAAGAGATCGTTATCATATCCCGAAAGTTTTGACTCAACGTACATATGCCACTGTTCCAGAACTACCAATGGGAAAACAAATACAGGTAGACTTTGGTCAAACAGTGGTAAAGGATAAAGATGGTCATAATAAGCGTTTGTACTTCATTGCTTTTATACTTTCTCATTCAAGGTATAAATATGCGGAGTGGTTAGATCGTCCGTTTCGTACAGCTGATGTCATTCGAATGCATGAGAGTGCTTTCCATTATTTCGGGGGAATTTCTGAAGAAATTGTTTATGATCAGGATGCGTTATTAGCAGTAAGTGAAAATGCAGGTGATTTAATTATGACATCGGAATTTACCAAATACCATCAAACACGGCAATTTAATATATATCTTTGTAGAAAAAGCGACCCGGAGTCGAAAGGAAAAATCGAACAAGTCGTTAAGTTTATCAAAAATAACTTCAGTAAACATCGTGTATTTGGTAACATCACAGATTGGAATCAATCTTGTCATGCCTGGCTCAAACGAACAGGAAACTATAAGGTACATCATAATACGAAAAAGAGACCTTCTGAAGTGCACGCCCTCGAAAAGCAACACTTAAAGAAAGTCTCTGGTACCTATATTTTCGAGAATATTCTCGCTTCTAGTATAACAAGAAGTATACAAAAGGACAATGTCATTCGTTTTGGCGGAAATCGATATAGTGTACCAAAAGGTACATTCAGAGGAGATGCGCCTAATATTGCATATGTTCAAGAAGATGATGGTTGGTTAATTATTCGATTAAAGCAAACTGGCTCAATATTAGCAAAACATAAAATTTCTAGTGAACGAGGTCGTGTTATTTCTGACCCTTCCCATCGAGAATACGGAACATCTAAACGAGAATTATTAATCAAACAAATCGAAGATGTATTTTTAGATAAAGAAAATATTCAGTGGTTAATACATCAATTAAAAGAGCGATACCCTCGACATTTAACTGATCAATTAAAAGTACTTGAACAAGCAATAAAGGTTTACCCTAATCATTGTGATCAGGCATTAGAAGAGGTGAAAAAACTCAATATGACAAGTGCGAATGATTTTCGGGATATTGCCAACTCTCTATCTATACAGAGCCAAAAAGGCTCTCCTTCGGCTATTGAACTGAATCAGAAATATAAGGATTTGATTGCGCCAGAACGATCTGAAGATATTTATTTAAAAGTCTTAGCTGGAGGTAGAGATTAATATGACCCATCCTTTCGAATTATTACAAGACAAATGTCGCACCCTACGTCTGGCTGAGACAGCAAAAGAGTTGCCGAATCTAATGCGAGCAGCGGAATCAAAGAATTGGACTTATCATGAATTGATTCACGAAATCTTGAGTTACGAATTGAACTGTAGAGAGAAAAAGAATAATGAGAGATTAATGAAGTGGGCTGAGTTTCCAGAGAAGTTAACTTTTGAAGAATATAACTTGAATGAACAATCAGCAATAGGAGAAAAACAACTTAATGTTCTAAAAGAATTGAATTGGGTTGAAGAATATTTCACATTAATTATGATGGGCCCAACTGGAGCTGGTAAAACGCATTTGTCGATCGCTTTAGGAATACACGCCGTGGAGAAAGGATACCAAGTATCCTTTATCTCCATGAGCCAACTCATGTATGTTTTAAAAACAAAAGAATATACCAACAAGTCGAAAACTCGTTACAAGCGGATTATTACATCTGATTTGATTATCATTGATGACGTGATGTACATGACATACGAAGCTCAGGAAGCTAACTTATTCTTTCAATTTATCTATGATTTATATGATAAAGCTGCATTTATATTGACATCAAACAAAGGTCCAGGAGAATGGGGGAAGTTTTTAGGAGACCCAACATTAACAACCGCTATTTTGGATCGCTTACTTCATCGAAGTGAGATTATCACATTTGACAAAGAGGCAGATAGTATTCGAATGAAATATAGAAAGGCTTTATTCCAACATCAAACTGTTGAAACTTAATTGGTGAAAACTGTTGAAACTTACTTGTGAAAAACTGTTTAATTCTACTTGACGGTTACAACAATCTGAAAGCCTAAGAATTCTTAGGCTTTTTTATAAATTTTTAAACCCTGAATTATAGGAGAAATTTAAAGGGAAAGGAATATAATAAAATAACATGTTTAAAATCTAAATTAGAAGTGAGTTGAGTTAAGTGTGTATTTCTAGTAATTTTATTGAACTGCAGGCTTATAGGATATGTGAAACAATGAGAAAACAATCAAAGTACAAGATGATAAAATTAGAGCTTGCTGATGATAGTATTATTGAACCTCAGAATCTTGAAAACTTTGGAGATGGAAGAGCATTGATATCAAAAGCAGTTTTAGAAGATACTGAGGGGAGATTCTATTCAGTAAGTCCTAATCAGAATGGTTTAAGATTTACTATGGGGGAATTAACATATAAAGAATATAGAAAAAAGGAAAAGAATGAAGACCTTAAGGGAATTAGTTTTTTAGCATTGTTAATAGGTTTAACATTAACTATTATGTATCTTTCGTCAATATTCTTACTATAAATTTGTTTAGCACTAGGGAGTTAGAAAAATAAAATTAAAGTTGGAAATATTCTGGAATGATGAATAGTTGTTTCTATTCTATGAATGGAGGGGCTTTCATTATAAAAATTTATGTATATTTAAAGGTATCATACAAAAACTATTGCTATATGATAGGAGGAATTCATGTGGCAAATAAGCTAATAATCTGGATGTTTACAACTACAGCAATCCTAACTCTTTCAGCATGTGCAGGGAATGATAACGAAAAATCATCTCAAGAAGAAGCTTCAAGTAAAGAAATGACAGGGCATAATATGAATCATTCTGGAACAGGTGAAGTTCCTAAAGGAATAATAAAAGCTGAAAACCCCACCTTTCCTGTTGGAAACACAGCAATCATACAGGCTGATCATATGGGAGGTATGAAAGGTGCTGAAGCTACAATTATAGGGGCATACGATACAACTGTATATACAGTGTCATATACTCCTACAAATGGTGAAGAGCCTGTAATAAATCATAAATGGGTTATCCAAGAGGAATTGGAGGGTGTTGGTAAGGAGCCTATAGAGGTTGGGACAGAAGTCAAGATTATAGCAGATCACATGGAAGGAATGAAAGGTGCAACTGCAATAATCGATTCTGTTGAGAAAACAACAGTTTATATGGTAGATTACATCTCGACAACAGGTGAAAAAGTAACCAATCATAAATGGGTAACTGAAAGAGAATTAGCTGTGGAATAACATATCCTAAATGCAGTACACCGTTTACATTTTAGGGAGTAAAAATATGGTTGCCATTCTTTCTTCAACAATCGCACACGATTGTTGAAGATTGTTTGAGTCTTAAAGGAAAGTAAAAGTCCAATTGGAGAATTGGTATTTCTCTGTAAAGCGGTCGCTGGATGCTGAAAGATGAATTTAATAGGTCTTAAATTACCTATATCTTTTATAGATTTATAACAGGTTTAAATCAAGTCTGCAAAATTTGAAATTTCCGAATCATTATTGGAATTATAAAATATTTCTTTACCAAAATTACCTTCATAAAGGTTTTCTTTTATAAATTCATAAGTATATTTAGAATATACATCTCCCTCTATTAAATAATCAGTTGAAAAGTATTTTTTGCCGAATTTACCAAATGAAAGGAATATCACTTCTTTAGCGCCTGCAGCCAACAGTAAGTGTTTTGTTGCCTCGGCTGAATAGCCATTTGTAATATAATCATCAATAATACAAATTACTTTTCCCTTAATGTTATTTTTTAAAGCTGGATTGACAATTAAAGTTTCGAAATCATTATTACTTTTAGTTTTCAAACGAATTGCCCCACTGTTATGTTTAGCTGGCATTTGTTGATGTCGGAGTAATATTTCTGGTCCTTTTTTTGGTCCTCCATTAAGAATTACTCTAACAGCTTCCTTTAAGAATGAAACTGAAGTAAATGTGTTTTGAGGATTAGAAGATGGAAAGGTACCCCAATAATCTACCTTTTCGTAGTAACTATTAGTTGTTACTTCGTTTATAAGATGGAATAATAAAAGAAGTAATATTCTTTGTTCACGTTTAGATTCAATACCCTTTAAATTAGTTTCAAAAATCTTTTTAACTCTTGCTTCTTCTTCAGGTCTATAATGTGTATTCGCGTTATTTAAACTGATAACGCTAAATGAGTCTCCAAAAATCATTTGAAAGTAATTTTGTTTGTGTATTTCATATGCCTTTAAGCAATCTATCACGTCTTTAAAGTCATATATGGGTAAACCATATTTTTCAACTTTCTCTGAAACAGTTACTCTATTACTTAACGACTCTGGGTTAAACAATGGAATTTTACAATGGAATGAAAATAAAGCATCTTCATTAACAATACCTACCATTCCTATAATTATACCTCTTTCTTTCAAATCTTTTATTTTTGCTTCTGTATCTTTACTTCGATTTAATAATTTTATTTTCTTCTTATATTCTTCGGGTAATTTACTTTTCAGTATATTAATTGTACTTTGTCTAGCAACAATAGCTAATATAATATTAGCATCACTAAATAAATCACATATCCTTAAGTTTTTCTCAATCAGTTCATTTTCTTCAGTAAAAAAAACTAACTTTGAAATAAGAATCAATTTATTTGTCATTTATCATTTCCCCTCCAAATTCACAAATTTTATTATTTAGCGCTTCATCACCTTGATCTACAAAAAGTATCTTTTTATTAGCTTCATATGCATTTCTAATAGTATTCATAGTGCCACTTTTTAAGTTTGTTTCAACAACTATTATTAAATCGCTCATATTAGCAACATATTGATTTCTATCTAAAAAGCTTGATTTATAAGTATTTTCTTTAGGACCGATTGCTGTTACTAATAAACCTTTATCAGATATTAAATCCGCTAAATCATTATTTTCTTTGGGATAAATTTTATTGAAATTTGTTGGCAGCACTGCAATCGTTTTTCCACCAAGATCTAGAGTAGTGGCATGTGAGACCGTATCTATGCCCTCAGCTAGTCCACTCACAATAATATAATTATCGCTAACATATTTTTGGGTTATTTTCTTAGTTAATTCAATAGATTTCTCTGATGGGTTACGTGTACCGACAATAGCGACTCTTTTTCTATCTAAGGATAATAGTGAAATATCACCTTTTGAATACATAAAAAGTGGCATGATTTTTTTGGGAATTAAAGCCGTCAATTCATTGTAATCGTATTTAAAATAAATCTTACTCTTTCTATCTTTTAAAAAAGTTTCTGTATTAAATAATTCCGATTTGAAGTTTTTATATTGCTGATAATCTCTTGCTAATTCCCTATCTTTATCTGTAAATTTACTCTCAATTTCCATAATTAATTCATTTTCGTTATTAAAAATACTCACGATGGGGTCTAATTTCAACTGAAAAATCGCTTGTAAAAGTGAATCGTTAAAACCAAATTGTTTCAAATAAAATAAATCACTTCGTATTTTTTTCGTCATAGTTTCCCCCTTTCTTCTTTCGCTGTTGCTCCCGAAGATTCCCCGTATTAATTCTTCTACTTTTTATTTTCGCTATTAGATGGATTGGAGTTTCTTAACATTTTAATTATATCATGTCTTAATACTGCAATAATAAAAATGCTTCCAAATAGTTATGATAACGGGTATTTAAAAATTCATTCCGAAATACAGTTCGAATAAACTTTGACAGTTGACTTACGAAATTTGGTGGCTCCCTTAAACTCCATAATTTTTCCATATTTATTTGTTACAGTAATTGTAACGAAACATAGGGAGGAAATTCTCATGAAATTTAATTTTTTAGTTACTACATTACTAATTAGTAGTGTTATTGTTGCGGGATGTAGTGCAGATAGTTCTGAATCTGACGGACATGGGAATATGGATCATTCAAACATGACAAACATGGAGGGAATGGACCATTCGAACATGACTGACGAGGAAAAGGAAGAAATGGATATGGAAAACGGTCATGCAAGTCATACGAACCTTGTTGCACTTAATAACTCAACGGGGGAAAATGAGTTAGCTATTCCAAAATTAATTGAACCGAAAGATGGAATTGTTAATATTAATGCTCAACAAGGTACAACAGAAATTTTTAAAGGAATTCAAACTAAAACATTTGGATATAATGGTTCATATTTAGGTCCGGTTATTCGAGTAAATGAAGGAGAATCAGTAATTTTTAGAACAAAAAATGAATTAGCCGAACCTACCACATTTCATTGGCATGGAGTAGATATACCAGGTGAAGGTGATGGTGGTCCACATCAGCTCTTAGAACCAGGCGCAATGGAAGACGTGAAGTTTACGGTTAGTCAGGGGGCTTCAACACTTTGGTTCCACCCACATCCGGAGGGTTCTACTGCTGAACAAGTTTATAAAGGTCTAGCAGGATTAATTTATATTGAAGATGCTAATTCTAAAAATCTAACCTTACCAAAAGAATATGGGGTAAATGATTTTCCATTAGTATTTCAAGATAGAGAATTCACTGACGAAAAACAGTTTGATTACCAAGCAGTACGCAATGATGATGGCACTATCGGAGATACTTTATTAGTGAATGGTACATTAAACCCAAAGCTGACAATAGGAAAAGAAAAAGTGAGACTTCGTTTATTAAACGGAGCGAATGCACGAAACTACACATTTAAATTAAATACGGGTGATAAATTCCAACAAATAGCAAGTGATGGTGGCTTCCTAAATAGCCCAATTGAATTGAGTGAAATTACATTAGCACCTGGTGAGCGTGCAGAAATTATTGTGGATTTTTCAAAATTTGATTCTGAAAGTGAAATTGCACTTTTGAATGAAGACGATACAATTTTATTACCATTTATTATTGATGAGCAAAAAACAAATCCGATAGAAATTTCAACTAGTTTGAATGATTACGCAGTGACAGACGAAGAGAGAAGTTTATCCGTTACGAAAAAACTAGAACTTTTCGGTATGGGAAAAATGGTATATATTAATGATAAACAATTTGATATGAATCGAATTGATTTTACCCAGAAGCAAGGTGAAACAGAAATTTGGGAGATTTACAATAAACCAGATGCGATGGGTGGCATGATTCATCCGTTTCATATTCATGGTACTCAATTTAAAGTTGTTTCAATAGATGGGAATGAGCCACCTGTAAACTTGCAGGGATGGAAGGACACAATTTCAATTGAAGCTGGTCAAACAGTTAAATTAGCCGTGAAATTTAATAATAAAGGTATATATATGTTCCACTGCCATGTTCTTGAACATGAAGAAAACGGAATGATGGGACAAGTAGAAGTAATCTAACATAAGTTTCTAGATTGCTAATTAAATAAGAAAGAACCTATATAAAAACACCCTCAAGTAATAGTTGGGATTTACTTGAGGGTGTTTTTAAATACTTGATTAAATTAATAAATATAGCAAGGGAAGGGTCAAAATGTCTCCTAAATTAACAGAAGATAAGAACAAAAGAAAGGGAAATAATAAAGCAAAATTACTTCTTTATATTGCGATTTTCCTTTTTATTATCTGGGCAATAGCTACTATTTGGTTGGCAATGACCTACAATCTTAATAATAAAAATAATGAGGAAAACGAAGTTATAAATAGTGTTTTAAATAAAAAAGATCCCACTATTAATTTCTCTATAGAAAATTCAGAAGAGGATAAGACTTTTGAAAATACGGATAGAGATGAATTAAAACCACCTATGGAAATAGTATCAAAAGACAGAACTCTTCGATTAAAAAATATTGAGGGGATTTTTGGAAATATGAAATCACCTAAAGAAATTTCGGCTATCCACTCTACTTTTGGTAAAGAAGTTGTTTATATTTATCATTCCCATAGTAGGGAATCCTTTTTGCCTTATCTAAAAGATACAATCAGACCAGAAGAAGCTTATCATTCAGTAGCAAACATAACATTAGTTGGAAAAATGCTTGGGCGAGCAATGGACCAAAGGGGAGTAGGAACGAAAGTTGAGACAGTAGATATTGTACAACTTTTGAATTCTAGGAACTTAGATTACACCAGCTCTTACAATGTTTCAAGGGAGCTAGTGCAACTATCACAAAATGAAAATAAAGACCTTGAATACTTTATAGATATTCACCGTGATTCATTACGAAAAGAAAATACAACGACTGAAATAAATAGAACAAAATATGCTACTCTACTTTTTGTAGTGGGAACTGGTCATGCGGAATATGAAAAAAATCTTCAGTTTGCGAATAATCTACATACTCTATTAGAGAATAGATACCCAGCTTTGTCAAAAGGCATACTTAAAAAAAGTAGTAGTCAGGGAAATGGAATTTATAATCAAGATCTCGCCCCTAACTCATTAATTATAGAAATTGGGGGAGTAGATAATACGGTAGAAGAACTTCATCGATCAACGGAAGCTCTTGCTGAAGTGTTAAGTAATTATTATTGGAAGGAAAATTTTGAATCTAGGTGAAATTTAGAGTCTCTTTAAGTAATATCAGGTTGATTAACGCTAATATTGATATATATTGCAGATATGAGAGCTACACTTTATTTCGCTAACTTTTAGTTTACCAGAGAATAAAATTTTTATGGATGTGTAGAGCACCTAATAAACAGGTGCTCTACACTTTTTATTGTCTACCATATGAAAATAAAAATTGTATGTGCTACTTATTAAAGGGTGTTAGTATAAAACTAATATATTAATTTAAGTAGGTGAAACTTTAATGTTTGGTTATTTTCCTCAACCATATAAAAATGAAAGTATTTATAGCTTAGCTGCTAGATACGCTAGTCATATGGGGATTGTATCTAAAAGAAAAGCTATAAAGGATACATTTGATATTGTGTGGCCCGTTATGTATGAAGATTATATTGCCCACATAAATATACTTGTATCTAAAATCAAACATTTTTCAAATGAATATACAGAAGATTATTTTTTATATGACCATACCATCTTTCCATTTTACGCCCCATTTATGAATGGAAGACCTGTTACTTCAAGTTCTTTAGATATTTATGTGAAGAGTAGAAAAAGGTTCACCTGGGACATTCCTGAAAAAGAGAATTTCTTTTATTGTAGCGAGTGCGTTAAAGAAGAGTTGGAAAATCATGGTGAATGTTTTTGGAATAGAATATTCCAAGTTCCGGGAGTAATGGTATGTAGTAAGCACAAAAAAGCTCTATTCAAATTAAATATAAATATAAAAAAAAATCCTATAAATATATTTATAATGCCAGATCATAATATGAACTTATCAGAAGAAGTTGAACTAGAAAATAAGGTTTTTGAGATATTGTTAGATATATCAGGAAATGTAGAATATTTCTTTAAAAATAAAGTAGACGCCATAAGTTACAGGGACCTTTATGAAAAGTATTATGAGTTTATTAAAATCAGCGGAATTGGAAGTCAACCTATACAAATAAAAAGTAAATTAGCTAATTTAATACTGGCAAGGTTTAATGAGGAAACATTGGATGTACTTAATTCTAATCCGTTAAAAAATGATTGGTTATCACATTTAAGTGTTGAAAGATTAAAAAATATACATCCAATTAGACATATTTTATTAATGATGACCTTGAATGAATCAGTTGAAAATTTCCTTAATGCAACACCTCAGTATCAACCATTTGGAACAGGGCCGTGGCCATGTATGAATCCATTATCAAAGCATTATTTAGAAGAAGTAATTTCCAACTGAATATTGCGATCAAAAAAGACCACTAGTGCGGAACATTAAGCCACTCAATGCGGACAATTGAGCCACCGAGTGCGGAAACTTTGAGCCACTTACATATATTCCCTTAAACCTCCTGTATAATGAAGGAGCATGCCACCCAGCATGACACTTCAGAACAGGAGGATTTTTTATGATTGATTACCGTAAAATACTAGCTCTTTCCTTTGATGGCATTAGCCAAAGAACGATTAGCGCTAGCACCGGACACTCTCGCAATACCATATCTGACGTAATCCAACGTGCGAGAAATCTCAGGATTACTTTGTTAAACGACACGATGACAAACGCTTGGCTAGAGGAATATCTTTACCCCGAGAAACAGCCAATTGAAAAAGGCTATTATCCTGTGGATTGGGAGAAGGTGCATAAAGAATTACAGAAAAAGCATGTGACGCTCAAACTTTTACATCACGAGTACGCGCTAGCTGCAAAGGAAGCAGAGAAAATCCCCTATGCCTATCGGACATTCGCTGAAAAATATGGTCATTATGCGCGAAAATTTAAACTAACGATGCCGCTAAGACGCAAGCCAGGTGAAATTATGGAAGTCGATTGGGCTGGTGCAACACTCTCTATTCGAGACCGTGCAACAGGTGAAGAAATGCCTGCGTATGTATTCGTCGCTGCTTTGCCGTACAGCCAAATGATGTATGTAGAAGCTTTTTTAGACATGAAATCGACGAGTTGGTTAACAGCACACATCCATGCCTTCGATTATTTTGGTGGTGTTACGGAAACCCTTGTACCTGATAATTTAAAAACCGGTGTCATTAAAGCGAAACGCGAAGAATCTGTTTTAAATGAGGCATACCGTGAACTGGCTGATCACTATCGTACAGTTATCGTGCCAAGTCGTGTGCAAAAGCCAAAAGATAAGCCAAGTGCCGAAGGTAGCGTAGGACATGCCTCAAGACAAATCATCGCTGCATTACGCAACGCACAGTGTTTTCACATTAACGAGCTGAATCAGTATATCGCTGAAAAATTAGAAGAAATCAACACAACCGATTTTCAAAAACGTCCAGGAACACGAAAAAGCGTATTTGAGGAAGAAGAGAAAAGCACTCTCCAGCAACTGCCTCAAACACGCTTCAAAATGACGGAATGGAAAACCGCCAAGGTTCAACTGAACTACCACATCCAAGTTGAACGCATGTATTATTCCGTCCCTTACGAATACGCCCGTGAATCGGTCGATATTCGTTTAACAACAGATCTAATTGAAGTGTACTTTAAAGAAGCACGAATTGCATCCCATAAACGATTAAAAGGTGAGATAGGACAATATTCTACAAACATTGATCATATGCCAGATCACCATCGTTCTTACGTAGAACATAATCCTGAAAACGTAACTAAATGGGCAACAACCATCGGTTCATTTACGGAAAAATATGTCGCGTATATTTTAGAAAATCATGTAGAGAAAAAAGCACTCCAAATTTTAAGTACATTACAAAACATGGTGAAGAAATATACGGCAGAAGAACTTGAGCAAGCCATTAAGACGTTACTTGAAATCTCATCAAGCCCCTCTAATACAGTTTTAAAAGGCCTATTAGAAAGAACAAAACAGGCTTCAAAAACAAAGAGCGTACCATCCATAAAAACTTCGAATGAAAATCACGGATTTACACGTGGTGCTGCTTATTTCGGGAGGGAGAAAAAATGAGTAAACAAGAAACACTACGTAAGCTTTCAGAAATGGGTTTAAGCGCAATGGCGGAACTCTATCAGGAAATCAACCAAAATCCAGCCTATCGTGATATGGATTTTAATGATCTTTTTAGTCTCTTAACAGATACAGAATATGATCGCCGCAAATCGAATAAACTCGCTCGTTTAATCAAACAAGCGACGTTCAATGAGCCGTCGGCTGCCATTGAAGATATTGAATACCATCCAGATCGCCGTTTAGATAAAAACCTCATCTTAGAATTAGCTACAGGAAACTACATTCAAAATCACCACAACATCATTTTAATGGGCGCTTCAGGCAACGGAAAAAGCTATATAGCCAATGCATTCGGTGTTCATGCCTGCCGTCAATTTCACAAAGTTAAATATATACGCCTCCCGGAACTACTAGATGAACTAGCTGTAGCGAAATATGAAGCAGATGGCAGCTACCGAAAACTTATTCAGCATTACAAAAAAATCGATTTACTCATTATAGACGAATGGCTTTTAACAGACCTATCAGAGGAACAAGTTTTAAACGTTTTCGAAATTGTGGAGGCTCGTTTAAAAAAGGCCTCAACTATCTTCTGTTCTCAATTTGCGCCGGAAGGCTGGTACGCGAAACTTGGCCATGCCCAAATCGCAGACGCTATCTTAGACCGTATTGTACATGATTCTTACCACATTTTAATTGATGGCGAAGTCTCGATGCGCGAGCGCCATGGTCTAAAACCACTTAAGCGATAGATTATTTTCAAATTAAAAAGGAAAACAACTAGCTGCAATTTCAGTAGTTGTTTTCCTTTTCTTAAAAGTGGCTCAATTGTCCGCAATCGGTGGCTCAAAACTCCGCATTCACTGGCTTAAAGTTCCGCACTGCTGGCTCAAACGCTCCGCAGTACTCACCAACACTACTATTACTCACAATACAAATAGAGACGTGTTTCAGGGGTTATTTACATGTAGTTGTGGTTTTGCTTATGTTTTATATGATGGAGAGAAAAATCCGTATGAAATAAAAGCTTTCCATCATAGGGTAAAGGCGAAAGGAAAAGAGTGGGAGAGAGAATTTGACATTCTAGTTAGTAAAGGAATGTCTGTAAAAGACATAGCTAAAATAACAAATATAAGTAATGGGACGGTTTTAAGAAGAATAAGAGAAGGCCATAACTATGTAGAAATTGGGAAGATGAAGAAAAAACAAGAGCTTAAAGAAAAAATACGTATTCAAGAAAACGCGGATAAGGAAGAGTGGCTAAAAATACTCGATAAATTTCCAAATTATTCTCGTTCAGAATTACATGATAAAAATCAAAGTCTGTATGCTAGACTAGCTCGCTATGACAACAAATGGTTAGAGTTAAACTTACCGAATTCCCAAAGAGGTAAGAGTAAAACAAGTGAAAAAATAAACCATGAAAGAGATTTAAATTTATTAAAGAAAGCCAAAAGTATACTAAACGATTGGTCTTTATACGAAAAACAAGCTGGGAAAATAATTAAAAGAACTCAGTTCACTTTATATACAAGAATAGGTATGGATATGAGGTTGAAAGAGAAGTACCCAATATCAGCAAAATATATTTCATCTTTTATAGAATCAAAGGGAGATTATCAAATTCGCTTGATTGATCAATGTATTGAAAATCATTTTAAAGATGATGAAATAAAAAAATATAAAATACTTGCGATTAGTGGATTAAGGAAACTAGAACCAAAAGCAGAAAAACATTTAGAGGAGATTATGCAAGTCTCTAATAAGAAATTTTGAATAATGGTTGGGAAAGAAAAGGATAAATACAAAGTAGTAATATTTGATACATAAGTGGCTTACCAGAAATAAATTTTTAGGTATTGAGTCCATATCTTTATTTCATGCTGCTCTAAAATTGATATGGATGAAACTAGGAAATTGGGATGCGACATTATTACCTTAAGTATACTTAAATATAAGACTTTTCACTTATTACAGTCCACAACTTTATTTCCGTTTAACAGCTTATCTATTAAATAAGCGAATGGTTTTTTATATTAATATAACTAACTACCCTTCGCAAAACTTCTATATAAAATATTAAATAGTTTATATAAAGTTCATATTTAAGGTCTATACTATAAACGAAATAGAAGAAAATTAAATTTATCCAATTTTTAATAGCTATAATTTACTATTAAAATATAGTTTTTAAAAATAGGATAACTTATTTAGAGGTGGTCAGTTTTCCAGTAAATAGAACAATTGAAGAATCGGTGCCTATATAAACTAAGGAGGATTTAAAATGTTTTTAGCAATTAAAGAAATGAAACACGCGAAAAAACGTTTCATGATGATTGGCGCAATTATTATGCTTATCGCATGGCTTGTATTTATTTTATCGGGATTAGGTAATGGCTTATCGTCATTAGCCGCAGCAACAATGAAAAATATTGACGGAGATCTTTTTATTTATGAAGAAGGCTCTGAAGCAACAATGATGAAAACGAAGGTAACGGGTACGATTGCAGATGATGTGGAAGGGCAATATGGTGTCAAAGAGGCCGCTAAATTTGGACAATCTACTGTTATCGTGAAGTCACCGGATGCGAAAGATAAAGTAGACGTAGCATTCCTTGGAATCGAACCAGGTAAGTTTATCGAGCCAAAAGTTGTAGCAGGTAAACAATTGTCTGCTGAAGATAAGTCGGGTGTTATCATTGACGAATCATTACAAGAAAAAGGTTACGAAATCGGTGATACAATCGAAGTGACAAGCTCTAGCATCGAATTAACAGTAGTCGGCATAACAAAAGGTGAAACATTCAACCATTTGCCAAGTGTATTTGTAAACTTGGACGTTTGGCAAAGCTATGCTTTTGCAGCACCAGAATCAGATAATGGTCTAGAGAGTCCAGTAGCAATCGTTGCATTACAAGGTACAGAAATTGACGCTGAAAAAATCGAAAACAACTTTGATGAAATTGAAATATTTACAAAATCAGAAGCAGTAATGGGAATGCCAGGTTATAAAGAAGAAAGCGGAACAATCTATATGATGCTTGCCTTCCTGTTCATCATTTCAGCTATTATTATTGCGGTATTCTTCTATGTATTCATTTTGCAGAAAACACAGCAGTTTGGTGTCATGAAAGCAATTGGTGCATCAGACAGCTTTATTAAAAAATCGATTATTTCACAAGTATTCGTGTTATCACTGATCAGCATCATTGCCGGCATTATATTAACGTACTTGACAGCTCTTGTTTTTCCAGAGGGAATGCCATTTAACTTAGACTTTAAAATGGTTATTTTATATGCGATTGTGTTATTGATTGTATCCGTTTTAGGTTCTGTTATTTCAGCCCGCCAAGTGACAAAAATTGATCCTTTAACAGCGATTGGGAGAGTGGAATAAATGACAGGTTTAGTACTGAAAAACGTAACGAAATCATTTAAAGAAGGGGACTCTACAGTGGATGCACTTAAAAATGTATCCCTTACAGTAAACCCGGGTGAGTTCATCGCTATTATCGGTCCATCAGGTTCAGGGAAAAGTACACTTTTGTCGATTGCTGGGGCATTACTTCAGCCATCGACAGGTGAAGTACTTGTTAACGGTACAGATATCGGCAAGATGAAAGAAAAAGATCTATCGACTTTCCGCTTAACAGATGTCGGGTTCATTTTACAAACATCCAACTTAATTCCGTATTTAACAGTGTTGGATCAGTTGCTGCTAGTACGCAAAATGAAAGGCAAAGTAACAGCGGAAGATACAATATTTGCGAAAACATTATTAACAGAATTAGGGTTAGGTGAGAAGTTGAACAAATTCCCGAATGAACTATCGGGTGGGGAACGGCAGCGTGTTGCAATCGCCCGTGCGTTCGTCAATAATTCAAACATCATTTTAGCGGATGAACCAACAGCAAGCTTAGATTCTAAGCGTGCATTTGAAGTCGTAAAGCAAATCCGAAAAGAAGTTAAAGAACGCAATAAAGCCGCAATCATGGTAACCCATGACGAACGTATGCTGGAGTTTTGCGATAAAGTTTACCGTATGGAAGACGGACTTTTAACTTTGGAAGCATAATCAAATTAAATTATATTTACCGTATTTAAAGTAGGCCCCTACTTAAATACGGTTTTTTTACGTTCATAAATCATCCGCATTAACCATACGACTAACTATACTCAGTGAAAGGTGATATTGATGTGGCTCCTAGGTTTTTTTTGGACTTCTGCAGGTATATTCATTGGTGGCACGGTCGCTTGGCTTTTTAAAGGAATTAACCAAAGAGCACATATTATGTATGCGCTTTGTACAGGAGTAATTCTAGGTTTGATCAGTTTTGAAGTACTCCCGGAAGCTGTAGAATCGGGCGGCTGGTTCAGTACGATTATCGGATTTATTCTAGGGATGATGCTGTTCAAAGTGCTGCATAGCAGATTGCACTTCAAACAAGATAAAGACAGTCACACAACAAAGAAATTATATATTCGAACTGGCTTAATATTAATGCTTAGTTTTGCGGTTCACAATTTACCGATTGGAATCACGCTAGGGGCCAATGAACAACCCGAGCTTACAAAGGCCTTACTGCAAACACTTTTGTTTCATAGTATTCCCGAGGGAATAATTTTGTTTATTCCTTTAATTTTGGCTGGATTTAATCTATTTACTGTTTTAGTAATTTCACTAATCGTATCGGTTCCGGTAGCTTTAGGGGCTTTTATCGGTAGTTTTCTTGTTCATTCGTTAATCAATACTATCTTCATGAGTTTCGCGATGGGGATGATTTTTATAGTTACCGTATCGGAAATCTTATATCCCGCACTTCAAAAAACTTCTGTATTCAAGATTTTATGCGGCATATTAATCGGGTTTGGACTGATCGGATATTATCTGCATTTACTATAAATTTTAGAATATGAATCTCAACTGATTTGGAAAATGATGTACTTGAATATGTTAAACTAATACATACAATTTCTAACAAGTGGAGGAACTCTATGGTCGATATAAAAAACTACAATACATTCAAAAAAATTGAAGCGATCCATAAGGGATGGTCGGACGATAAAAAGTACTATATTGAAACAGTTACAAATGAGAGGCTGTTGCTTCGCATATGCGATATCGCAGAATATGACAAAAAGAAAAGTGAATATGAAATTATAAAGTGTTTGGCTGAAAGGGGCTTGCCTGTTTCATGGCCTGTTGATTTTGGAGTGTGTGACAACGGCAAAAGTGTCTATACTATTTTCCTTTGGTGTGACGGTGAAGACGCGGAGCACATACTGCCGAACCTGTCAGAAGCCGAACAGTATTCACTAGGGGTGAAATCAGGGCAAATACTGAAGGAAGTTCACAGCATTTCTGCACCGGCAGAGCAGGAAGAATGGGCAACGCGATTTAACCGTAAAGCGGACAGTAAAATTAAAATGTACCAGGAATGTGATGTAAAAATAGCTGGTGACGATAAAATTATTCGGTATATTGAAGAGAACAGACACCTCTTGGAAGGCAGGGAGCAATGTTTTCATCATGGTGACTTCCATGTCGGGAATATGGTTATTTCTCCGCAGAAAGAGCTGTATGTAATTGACTTTAACCGCAGTGACTATGGTGACCCATGGGAAGAGTTTAACCGGATCGTGTGGAGCGCCGATATCAGCCCGTACTTTGCTACAGGGCAGCTTAACGGTTATTTTAACGGAACACCGCCGATGGAGTTTTTCTCACTACTTACTTTTTATATTAGCAGTAATATGCTGTCATCCCTTGCCTGGGCTTTAGATTACGGGGAAGACGATTTAAACATAATGGAAAATCAGGCCAAAAATGTTTTGGAATGGTTTGACGGTATGAACAATCCTGTACCGACTTGGTATAAGGGAGAATTAAATTTGGTTGATTAAAAGCTAATGGACAATAAATAGAATAGAACGGAGATGAAATAATGGGAAAAGTATTTTGGATTCCATTACTTGCCTCGTTTGCAACAATAGCCGTTTTATATTTTATCGGTTATTTAGCTGATATAAATTTTCTTATATTTAAAATTTCACTCTCATATACAGAAATTGCTTTACTGCCAATCTTTGTGGGGGCTGCAGTAGGAATAATAACAGAATGGATGCTCAAAAGGAAGGCAGGGGTAGTTAAATGATTGCCTATTACTACGATCAGCTTCATACATGGGGGAAAGAAGATGATTTCTTCATGGAGTTGCTGCAATTAACAAAAGCTAAAAAGATTGCCGATTTGGGATGTGGTACTGGCAGGGTAACGATAGAATTGGCAAAGGCGGGTTATGAAGTAACTGGAATCGATCCAAATGAAGAAGCCGTTCTTCGTGCGCAAAACAAAGCTCATGCACAATCGGTTTCATGGATAATCGGCGATAGTCAGGACCTGACAGCTAACGCATATGATGCCGTAATCATGACAGCGAATGTTGCGCAGGTCTTTATTACCGAAGAGAGCTGGAATAGTGTACTGCAAGATGTATTCACAGCTTTAAAGCAGGGCGGGCACTTTATTTTTGATGCACGGAACCCTCAAGCAAAAACATGGGAAGAGTGGCAGAAAGATGAGACAGTAGACGAACTTCAAGATGTATATACAGGAGACCCTTTGCTGTATTGGGATGAATATGAAGGATTAGATCGTAATGTTTTTACCTTTTATGAAAAAATCAAAAATGTTAACACGGATATTACACACGAAGCAAAGGTCCAGCTAATATTCCGCAGCTTTGAAGAAATTTCGTCATCGCTTAAAAAAGCGGGCTTTTCGATAGTGAACACTTATGAAGATTTCAAGTTACAGCCGGCTACTAATCAGGCAAAATCGTTTATATTTCATTGTGTGAAATGATGAGAATAGAATAGGAGAGGGTGTTTTGGAAAATATATTGGAAAATGCCTTTCAAATTTCGGGAGTAATCCTTCTTATATGCGGTATATATTTTTACAGGCATTTTAAAAAAATGAAAAAAGAAAAAAAGCTGACATCTTCCGAACATGCGGTCTACATAATTACACGAATCGCGATGTTTGTTTGGGCTGGGAGCTATTTTCTTCTGTTTCTAAATAATTAACATATATTATAAATCCTGTTTTCCTGTACAGGATTTTTTTATTCTACAAAAGTACCAAAATAAAAACTTATAGAATCTTTTTTTACTGCTGTTACGTAAGAATAAATAGGAAAGGGAATGGAGGCCAAGACAGATGGAGAAGACGAAGAAATTGATGGCCGGTGTTTCAGCAACTGCGCTTACTTTAAGCTTGGCAGGCTGCGGTACTTCAAACAGCAGTTTACCGCCAAAGCCTACTGACCAAAGCTGCAGGGATTGGGACTGGTCGGAAGAAGAAGGTGTATGGCGCTGTGACGAAAGCCGTTCGGGATATTATGGAGCCTATTTTTTTGGAGGCAGATACTTCAATAATAAATCGGCATTAAACAGCGACAGCAGCTATGTAAATTATAAAAACAGCGATAGTTTTAAAGCCGCAAGAACCAGTTCAGGTTTTGGCAGTGGCACAAAAAGTTATGGAGGATAGGGGAGATAAAATAATATGAACGGGTATTTAAACTTTTTATCATATCTTGGTGTATCTTTAGGTTTGTTAATCATCGGAATGGTGCTGTTTACGCTCAGTACACCAAAGATTAAAGAATTTCAGTTGATCGCACAAAGGAATGTATCGGCCGCAATGCTACTAGGTGGTAAAGTCGTCGGACTGGCAATTGTATTAGGCGCAGCTGCCGAATATTCGATTTCTTTAATGGATATGGCGTTATGGGGAGCGATTGGGATTGTAGCACAAGTAGTTGTATTTTTCCTAGCTGAAGTTATAACAATCCGATTCAGTATTCAAAAGGCGATTGAAGAAGATAATCGTGCAGTCGGAACAATGTTATTGTCGTTATCAATTGCGGTTGGGTGGATTGTAGCGAAATGCATATCTTATTAATTTAAGGAGCGAAAACAGTGAAGCGTTTAATTTACTATGTAGATAAGGGAAATGGGCATTATGAGCCGTTTTATGAATACACGGAAACAAATGTAGGAATCGATGAGTTTTATGCAAGACAGCTTTGCACCTATTTTATTATGCGCGGTACACAGTATGAGCTTGTATCGAATGAAATGGAAGAAGATATGGAAGTACTTGTTTTAAAGGAGATGGGCCGCAATTTATCCGGTGAGGATGAGAAAAACTTTCGCGAACGGGGCATACATATAGAATTCAGAAATCCGAATGAGCGTGAAAATTATCGCCTGTTGTCGCGTATTCCTTGTAATACTCACTTTGAAGTGATCCGCTATTTATTGAAAGACATAGTGGATATACCGTCCATTGGGCAAATGCTCGTAACATCTACGGAGATTGACGAAGATCGTGGGGTTTACGTAATTTATGTAACCGAGATGAAAGTGAGCTGAGCAATTCATGACGAACAGCGACCGCAGCCTGTTTTATGAGAAAATCGACCAATTTTGGGCAGATTTATATGATGAGGAGTACGCCCTCTATGATATTTATGAAGTAACAGATGAAGAGGTCGAAAAAGTCCGAATAGCTACAGAATGTGCCGGGAAAATCTATTTTAAGACAGCCCATTTATTACGTAATATTCCGGATGAAGCACTGCTTGAAATGGGGTATCCGGAAGAAACGCTTCCTTTACTACGAATGAAAACACTGGAAGCCGAAAGTGTAATAGCCCGTTTTGATTTCATTGCAAATAACGGCGGCTATAAATGTATTGAAATGAATGCCGATACACCTACATTCATCAAGGAATTGTTTGTTGTAAATGAACTAATCTGCCAAGCATTCGGTATGAAAAATCCGAATGCCGAAAGGGAAGAGCTGTTAAAAAGCAATGTGCGAAAAAGTGTTGCCCAAAGTATATTTTCGCCTGATGCCCATATTGTTTTTACCGCACATGAAGATAATATAGAAGACTATTACACTGCGCTTTACATAATGCAATTTGTGCCCGGAGCGAAATTTACGCCTTTACATCAGTTGCACATACAAAAAGGTGTGGGATTGTTTGATGAAGACGGAAAGCGTATCGACTTACTGTATCGTCCGACATTTCCGATTGAAAACTTAATTTTGGACGAAGATGATGCGCAGAATAGAATAGGATTGTGGTTAATAGAATTGGTAGAGATGAATTTGCTGACGATCCTCAACCCGCCTTCTGCATTTTTACTGCAAAATAAAGCAGTACAGGCAATAATCTGGGGATTGCATGAAGAAAAAAATGCATTTTTCACACCTGAAGAGCATGAATGGATTGCTGAATACTTTTTACCGACGTATTTGGAAGACACTCCATTCATCGAAAAAGGGTTACGCTATGTGAAGAAACCGGTATATGGCCGCGAGGGGGATACGGTGGGAATTTATGCTGAAGACGGACAGCTTATAAAAGAAGATGCCCAAAAATCGTATACGCACTATCCAAAAGTGTACCAGCAATTTATCGAGCAGCCGAAAACAACATTCCAAAGCGAAAAAGGAGTACAAACAGGGGAATTACTGGTCGGCAGTTTTTTAATAAGCGGAAAGCCGGCAGCAATGGGATTGCGTGTTGGCGGGATGATTACAAATAATTTATCGTATTATTTGCCGATCGGAATGAAATAAGATGAGATTAGAGGTGTCATAGAACTTGAGCAATCGGTTTATTGCTAATTTATCGTTTATATTATGCGCAGTTATTTTATTAAATAATTTATCAGCCCTTGTATTACATACGGAAATTTCTAAAGTGACAATTATTCTGTCGATACTTTTAATGGTTGTTTTATTTATCAATGGCGTTGTCCATAAGAAAAAGGCAGTCAGTAAATAAACATGGCTGGGACAGATGCAACTTAATTTTGTCCCAACCATAATATTAAAATAGTAAATCCGATATAACTTTGATAATCAAAAGGAAAAAATAATTGCCAGCAGAATCTCCATCCATTTCCCTATAAAATATGGAAGCAATTTTTTATACGAATAATTTTTTAGAATAGTAATCGCTTACAAAATTGACACACCTCCAGTGATGGAATAATCTGAAAATATAACGTCTGGAGGTGTGTATAAATGAAGTTTTTATCCAAACCTAAGCCCTATAAAGAAATCATTCCGAAAGTGCTGCAAGTTATATTGAATATTGGTTTAACAATACTGGCATTGGCTCTTTGCGTCATGCTCATCATCGAAATGATTGAGCTTTTAAAGTTCATTTTTAATGGGGAAAAGCATGAATACAAATACTTTCTGGCTAAAATTTTAGTATTCTTTCTGTATTTCGAGTTTATCACGATGATTGTGAAGTACTTTAAAGAGGATTATCATTTCCCGCTTCGTTATTTTATGTATATCGGAATTACGGCAATGCTCCGACTCATTATTGTTGAACATGACTCCGCAGTTGATACACTCATTTTCGCAGGGGTAATTCTGATTTTGATTATTAGTTACTATATTATCAACATTACACCGAGAGAGCGGCCGAACAGAAAGGCATAAACATTAACTTATAGAAAAAGGCTAATCAGTAATAATCGATAAGATTAGCCGTCTAGCCGATATAATCAAACTCCTGCTAATTAATCTTCTCAACATTCAACAGCCATTTTCATATTAATACTTCGCCATAAAATGACATTTCTGTTAAGCGTATTTTAACCTAAAAGATACTATTATAAGGAAACTATTAAAATGAACGATAAAAGTAGCGAAATTTAAATAAGCGCATCTATCTCATTTGATAGATACGCTTATTTGTATTAAGTCTTAGTCAGTATTTAAGAAACCCCTTCACTCCATCTAGATTGTACCGAATGACTGGTTCTTTTCTTGTCACGCACTCTTACATACAGATTGTTGGATAGAAGCGCAATGATGATTAATACGGTTCCGACAATATCAAACACCGTCACAGCATTTCCTTGAATAATGGAAATGAACAGTGTAGTGACAGGAACGAAATTGATAAACAGTAATGCATTCAAAGGTGAAAGGTAACTAACCCCGATATTCCAGCCGAGTAATGCAATGACACCCGGGAAAATAATCATAAACAGTAAGTGCGGACCAACTGCGACTACATCATTGACAGCCGGTACCGGTACAGCACCGAATATTGTTGCACCTAAAGTAACGAATAATGCGGTTACCGTTCCAAGTAAACAGCTCAAAGTGGAATAGCGCAAAGCAGACCAATGACTGAATTCATTGGCACCCATTGTATAAATAACCCAGCCAACAACAGCAATAAAGATTAACAGAGACGGAATAAACTGACCCGTCGTGCCTAAAAATGCCTGCAGGTCGCCTTTTGTAATTACTAATACCGCCCCGATAAATGATAGCAATACACAAAGTAATGTAAACAGGGTTGGACGGTGCTTAAAAATCATCCACGTGATGACAATCGAAATCATCGGCATGAGCGATTCCATAATAGAGGCCGTCATAACACCGGATTGTCCGAGCAAATCCTCGCCCCAGAAAATAAGCAAATTATAAATTGTAAAGGCCATAGTACCGAAAAACCAAAGCTGAGGGCCTTTCCCTTCCAAATGGAAAGCGCCCTTTCCTTCTTTCCATAATAGCAGCGCAACTAAAATAAGCGTTACCGCGCCATATCTGAAAATCGTAAAGTAAAACGGATCTATATGTTTAAACGCATCATGTGCTACCGGAAACATTGCACCCCATGATACTGCAGCTATAAAACAAAGGATAGAACCTATTAGAACATTATTTTTCAATCTTATTTACCTCTTTCATTCAATTATTAACAACATCATCTTACAATTGAAATGATATCTCGTAAAATGAATAAAAAACATTGTTAATATCATATTTTTTGATACCATAGTAGAAAGGAATATAGAAGGATGGTGAAAAAGGATGGAGTTTAAAGATTTGGAAATTTTTCAGCTCGTTGCAGAAAAAGGCACCGTTACAGAAGTTGCAAAAGAGTTGAATTATGTACAATCGAATATTACATCAAGAATTCAAAAGCTTGAGGTGGAGTTAAATACACCATTGTTCAACAGACATCGTCGTGGAATGATTTTAACACCTGAAGGAAAAAAACTATTGGCCTATAGTGAAAAGATATTATTGCTGACGGATGAAATGAAACGGGCTGTCCTTAATAAAGAAGAACCAATCGGCAAACTGGAAATCGGCACAGTGGAAACGGTTTATCATTTACCGAACATCTTGTCTTCCTATATAAAAAGCTATGAAAATGTAGACTTGTCACTAATAACAGGAGTCACGGAAAAGTTAGAGGAAAAAGTATTAAATTATAAATTGGATGGGGCATTTATTACCGCTTCGAATATTCATCCGGATCTTGAGTCATATGAAGTATTTGATGAGGAGCTTGTATTAATTTCGAATTCACCACATCTGAAGCTGGATGAATTGGAAAGTGTCCCGTTTCTATGCTTTAGAAAAGGCTGCGGATACCGGGCACGTCTGGAAAAATGGTATGAGCAAGAAGGTGCGATGCCTCAAAAAGTAATGGAATTCGGCACATTGGAAACAATTATACGCAGTGTCGCAATGGGACTAGGCGTTTCATTTGTGCCAAGATCGGCGGTAGCCCACCTGGAAAAAAGCGGAGAAATTGCTTGTCATCAATTGCCGGGTGAATACAGCAAGGTTAAAACAGTCTTTATCCGCAGGGCAGATGCGTACTTAACGACAACTATCGAAAAATTTATTGAAACGATTCAACATAACAGACAGTTAATCTAAATATGACGTATGCGAACAGGTTTATCTGGTGGTTAATATAAGTAATAAAGTTCAAAGCAACTGTTGCGTATTTATCGCAGCGATTGCTTTTTCTTTTTGACCAATTCTTTTGCGGGTGGAAAGTATGGTTTAAAGAGTTTTGAAGACATTATAGTTATGCTTTAAAAATATGGAGGATTTATTATGAATACTTATAAAGGTACGAATAAAATGATCATCGGAATTGTCTTCGGTGTTATTACATTCTGGTTATTTGCTCAAGCGATGGTAAACGTTGTACCGGCTGTTCAAGAAGATTTAGGTATTTCGCTTGGCACGATAAATATAGCGATTAGCTTATCGGCTTTATTCTCAGGGATGTTCATCGTAGCGGCAGGTGGTCTTGCTGACAAAATTGGACGTAAAAAAATAGCGGTCATCGGTTTTTGGCTAAGCATTCTTGGTTCGCTCTGTTTAGTATTGACACAAGGTGCGGTTTTATTAATTATTGGCCGAATTATTATCGGTCTATCGGCAGCATTCATTATGCCTTCCACAATTGCTTTAATCAAAGCATATTTTGATGGTCCAGATCGTCAAAGAGCGCTAAGTTTCTGGTCTATCGGTTCTTGGGGTGGTTCAGGTGTAGCATCATTTGCAGGTGGTGCCATTGCAACATCATTAGGTTGGAGATGGATTTTCATCTTCTCAATCATCTTTGCTCTTATTGGTTTATTTTTACTGAAAGATACACCAGAAAGTAAACAAGAATCTTCAGGTAAATTCCGATTTGACTATCTTGGTTTAGCGATCTTTGCTGTAACGATGGTTGCTTTAAACATCTTTATTACTTATGGAGCAGATTTTGGCTGGACAAGCGCTAAGTCATTAATTCTTGCGGCAGTTGCAGTTGTTGGACTAATTGTATTTATTAAAGTAGAACAAAGTAAAGAAGTCGTATTAATCGATTTTGCGGTATTTAAAAATAAAGCCTATACAGGTGCAACGATATCGAACTTTTTACTTAATGCAATTGCGGGAACACTAGTAGTAGCCAATACGTATGTACAAGTCGGACGCGGATTTAATGCTTTCCAATCGGGTTTACTTTCACTCGGCTATTTAGTGACGGTATTGGCGATGATTCGTGTAGGTGAAAAGATTCTTCAACGTGTCGGTGCGAAAAAGCCAATGATTTGGGGTGGCATAATTACTACGATTGGTGTCGCTTTGATGGGATTAACTTTCCTGCCGGATTTAGCGTATACAATTGCAGTGTTCGTAGGATTCGCCTTATTCGGACTTGGTTTAGGAATTTATGCAACACCTTCGACAGATACATCTGTGTCCAATGCACCTTCCGATAAAGTAGGGGAAGCGGCAGGCGTATATAAAATGGCAAGTTCTTTAGGTAGTGCGTTCGGTGTCGCCATTTCCATGACAGCATACGGCGCGGCTGCTGCAAACGGCAATCTGGAGTTTGCCGCAACAACAGGGATTATCATTAATGTTATATTCGGTGTCCTTTCCATCTTGTCAGTAGTATTCCTCGTTCCGAAAAATGCAGGCAAATCAGCCGAGTAGTTTTTAATAATGTAAGCGTCGAGTACTGGCGCTTGCATATTTTCTTTAAAATAGATGCCTAGGAGTGGTAATCATGAGACAAAAACTAATGGACATGCTGGAAGTCCGCAAAAATGAAATCATTCAAATTCGGAGACATTTACACCAGCATCCTGAAATATCGTTCCAAGAAGAAAATACTGCACAATATATTCTCGACTTTTATAAAGGAAAAGATGTGGAGATTCATTCAAACGTAGGGAACGGCTACGGGATTATCGTAACGATTAAAGGTGGCAAGCCGGGAAAAAATATAGGACTTCGCGCAGACTTTGATGCATTGCCGATTACCGAAGAAGCCGACGTTCCGTTCAAATCCGTAAATGAAGGGGTCATGCACGCATGTGGCCATGACGGGCATACTGCCTATTTACTTGTATTGGCGGACTGTTTAATCGAGTTGAAAGATGAGATTGCAGGGACAATTAAAATTATTCACCAACATGCTGAAGAAGTTCCGCCGGGCGGTGCGAAAAGTATTGTAGAGTCAGGTCTTCTCGATGATTTAGATAATGTTTTCGGGATCCACTTGCTGCCTATGGGGCCTGCAGGATTTGTCGGTTATAATTCAGGTTTTGCCTTTAATGGCCGTGCGTACTTGAAGCTGAAAATTCAAGGACGAGGCGGACATGGTTCCTCACCACATTTGGCAAACGATGCGATTGTTGCCGGCGCACACTTTGTCACTGCTGCACAAACAATTATTAGCCGCCGCTTAAGTCCGTTTGACATCGGTGTGATGACAATCGGCTCATTCGATGGTAAAGGGACATTCAATGTGATTAAAGACAGCGTGGAACTTGAAGGCGATATTCGCTATATGACGCTAGAAACGAAAGAAAAGATTGAAGCGGAAGTAAAAAGATTAGTAAGAGGTCTTGAAGAACAATTCGGTGTTACTTGCGAATTGACGTATGAAAACGACTATCCGCCGTTATATAATGATCCGGAGCTAACAGCGAAAGTAGCGGGTTATTTAATAGATGCGGATGATCCGGACATTAAAGAGGTGAAGGAAGTACCGCCAATGTCGCCATCTGAAGACTTTGCCTATTATGCGGAAAAATTTCCGTCCTGTTTCTTCTATATTGGCTGTACACCAAAAGGAGTGGAAAAACCTTTCTTCAATCATCACCCGAAATTTGATATCGATGAGGATGCTCTTTTAGTAGCAGCAAAAGCAGTTGGGCAGGTTGTTGCCGGCTATTATGAAGAATAAAATAAAAAGGAGTTTCGGATTAATGCCGAAGCTCTTTTTTTATTGGACAAATACCTATGCCGAACACCTCGTATAACAAATGTATATACTAATTTGATGCATAAGAACAAACAAGAAGAGGAAGTGTTCAAGTGCTTAAAGAGTGGCATGAAGATGTAGAGGAAGTGTACGATCAAATGGTTGCTTGGAGAAGACATTTGCATGAGAATCCTGAACTGCCATTTCAGGAGGTGCAAACGGCTAGAATGGTCGGCGATATTTTAGCCGGATATGGAATTGAAGTTCAACGGAATATAGGCGGGCAAGGTGTAGTCGGTATTTTAAAAGGAGGGAATCCAGGGCCAACCATTGCACTAAGAGCTGATATGGATGCATTGCCGATTCAACAGGAAAATGACGTCCCCTACAGATCCCAAGTTCCGAATGTTATGCATGCATGCGGTCATGATGCACATACGGCAACAATGTTAGGGGTAGCAAAAATATTAAGCAAATATCAAGATCAATTACATGGAACGGTTAAATTCATATTCCAACCTGCTGAAGAACAATTTCCGGGCGGGGCCATTCAAATGATAGAAGAAGGTGTGCTGGAAGGAGTGGATGTAATTTTCGGCAATCATGTACTTTCTTCCGTTCCATTAGGGAACTTTACAGTACCAAAAGGGAGCGCGACAGCTTCCAGTGATTATGTAAGAATTAGAATAATCGGTAAAGGTGGACATTCTTCTGCTCCCCACACTTCAGTCAATCCAATTGTGATAGGCGCACAAATAGTCAATCAAATTCATATGCTGTTGAGCCAAAAAGTTGATCCGGTCCAACCGGTAGTGGCGGCAATTACTATGTTCAATTCCGGCGTAGCGATAAATGTAATTCCCGAAGAAGCATCAATTGCGGGTACGGTCCGTACATTTAACGAGGAGCAAAGGGATAATGTCAGAACGTTTTTAACGCATATTCTCAACAATGTCACAGTAACTTACGGGGCGACTTATGAGCTGGAATATAAGAGAGGGTACCCGCCGTTAGTAAATACCGATAAAGAGGCGGAAATTGTGAGAAGCCTGCTCAAAAATATCAATCATTTAAGTGTAATTGAAATCCCTCCTATTATGGCAAGTGAAGATTTTTCCTATTATTTACAGCAAGTTCCGGGAATATATTTTTATACTGGTTCAGCTACAGATGACCCCAGTACCAAATTCCCACATCACCATCCAAAATTTAATATCGATGAACAGGCAATGAAAAATTCGGCAAAGGCATTTTTAAGTATTGTAGATTATTACTTAGTTCCAGAGGATGCCTAAGAAAAATCTGGTTTTATTAATTTATTTTGAAACCTTTCCTGAAATATTGGTGTATATAGGGGAAGGAGGAATGAATATGAAATATCTTCTAATTGGGACTGGATTATCTTTGACCGGTATTTTACTGGCCATTATTATTTGGGATGTTCATATGATTTCCAATGTTACGAGCGGGATTGGCTTTATTTTTTTAATAGTGGCTTGTCTTTTCTCGGGAGCCTTTGTAAATGGAGATAGAATGCGGGCAAACTGGGCAAATGAAACGAAAGAAAGCTGGATTCAAAGAAATAAAATTGCATGGTGTTCACTTATAATGGCAATTCCAAACTTCGCCATTGCATTCATCTTTTACTATTATTTGGGCTATTAATTTTTTTCGAAACATTACCAAAGTATACTTGCATTCATATAAATTCTGTTTAAGTAATATATTAAGCTATTATAGATTTTGCAGAAGTGGGGTAACTAGATTGAAGGTACTTCAGTTAGTATGTTTATTAATTTTTACAGTCAGTTTTATTACTGCAACGCCAGCGTCTGCAGCAGAAAAAACAATCGATCAGTATTACATGGATGATGTAAGTTATGAACATGGCGCATATGAGCAGTTGGAACGTTTCCTATATGCAAATATTATAGACGGATATGAAGAACCGACAGTCTATGAAGAAGATGGGGAAGTTTACGAATATATTTCCATTCTTTTAAAGCCCGAAAACAGTATTACGCGTGCACAGTTTACGCAGATTTTAGTAAATGCAATGAACTTAACGCACGGCGAAAGTAAAAAGGAATTCTCCGATGTAAATTCTTCTGCATGGTATTATGACATTGTTCATATTGCCAGCAGTAAGGGCATTATTACCGGAAAAGAAGACGGTACATTTAAACCGGATGATAAAATTACACGTGGTCAAATGGCGACGATGATTTATCGTGCATTTAATGGGACAGTTAATTTTCCTGAAAAAGGAAAATCATTTAATGATGTAAAACCAAATAGCTATGCTTATGAAGCGATTGTGAAAACTGCGGGAGCCGGTATTGTAAATGGTTATGGAGAAATGTTTAAACCGGATGATTATGCAACTCGTTCTCATGCCGTATTGATGATTGACCGTGCGATGCATTTAGAGAGTGGTAATGCAGAAGATGAAACTTCAATTATTGCGACAGTCAATCGCTATATTGATAAAGAATTTGAGTTTTCTTCAGACATGGCAAGCGAAAACTTGGAGGATATGGATGCGCTCTATCGTGAAACAACAACGGGCTACTATTTAGCCTATTCACTTGATAGCCAATTGCTATTGGAAGGCGCAGATTTTTCAACTGGATCTAGTTCATCTCAAAAAATCGGCGAGTATTCAAGTAAATTAATCTCACTGAATAAACGTTTTGCCGCAGTGAAAATTGATGATTTGAAAGTTCATATCAAGATGACTGACCTGGAAATCGATTTTAATCTGGAAATGACATTAGATTTATCAGGAACAGCATACTTAAAGAAAACAGAAGACGACTTGTGGAAAATCTATAATTTAGTCTATGAAGAAGAAGGCTTCGATGATATGCTGACTGCAGCCGCAGCAATGGAAGAACAATAAAAAAAGTCGCTTTCTTTTGTAGAAGGCGATTTTTTGTTGAATCATATAGGATAGATTATAGACATTTCGGAAGATTGTGGTATTAAAATATTATTATATAATATATTCAAAGGGGTGGTGGGCATGCATACAAAACTACAAGCAGTAGTAGACACGATGGAGTTATACCAGGCAACTTTTCCGGAAGATGCTTGTATCATTGTAGGGAGCAATGAAGAAGTTGTCGCATATTTACCGGGAAAGTACATAGATTTAAAAATTGATGTAGGGTTGAAAATGGTAGATTTCCGCGGCACCGTTACAGAGCGTGCATTGACGACAAAGCGCTTTTTAAGAGAAGAAAAAGGTCCGGAGAGATTTGGTTTTGCTTATATTTCATCCGCACAGCCAATTTTTGATGGAACAGAAATTATTGGAGTAGTAAGTGCTATTATTTCAAATGAAAAAATGGATTCTATGCGTCAATTAGCGACAGAGTTATCAAGTGCTGTAGAGGAAATGACCGCAACGAACGAAGAGTTGACTGCCGCGAGTATGGACGTATCAAACCGCTTGGATGGACTTGTTTCCTCAACGGAAATGATGACGGCTGATATTGTGGAAATTAACCAAATGGTTGATCTAGTAAAAGGAATTGCATCGAAATCACAAATTTTAGGATTAAATGCCTCAATTGAAGCTGCTCGTTCCGGTGAGCATGGAAGAGGCTTTGCTGTTGTAGCGAAGGAAATTCAAAAAATGGCGCAGAACAGCAAAGAAAGCGCAGAAAAAATTGCTGCGCAGCTTAACAAGATTCGCACTTCTATTGAAGAAGTTAATGGAACGACAAGCCAAATCGCAGCATTTACAGAACAGTTTGCCACAAGTATGCATGAACTGAACGACGCATATGGAAGTGTGAACAGCACGGCAGAAAAGCTATTGGATATTAGTGAAATAAAATCATAAAAATTGAACGACCACTCCGAAAAATGACGGAGTGGTTGTTTTTAATTCACCTTCAATCGGCTTTTAATAAGTGCATGTTTTAAAAAAGTGGCACCTGCAGCAACAAGAATCGTAATTAATATGATAACAATACCGAGCAACGCCACTAACGGAGGCAGTGCATTAGTATAATCGAGCAGGAAAAAGCCCGAAATGTATAAAACGAGTATGACATAGGCGCAATATTTAATATAGTTTAATCCCTGTTCTAGGCGACTGGAGAAAATGGATTCCCGCTCTATAATCTTAATCATCTTCACTGTTTCGTAAAGTGCATAGAAAAATGGAATTGCAGTTGCATACATACCTAGCAAAATTGGATATTGCAAATAAGCGACTTCCGGATTTAAATGCGCAGTTTCCTGAGCTAGCCACGGTAAAACAAATATACATAATATCAATACGAGTACACCAGTTGAAATAATCAATGTTCTTAAAAAGATTGAGTTTAATTTTGGCATGTTCATCCTCCTTTTTCAGCTATATGCAAAATGGACGTTAGAATATTCGGAAAGTTTCAAAGCGTATTCAGCAATTCCCACTCCTATATATTCCATTAATTGTTACAATAAGTAAAAGAGGTGAATAGAATATTCGGTACAGATGATTATAAAAAAATAGAAAAGAATAGAAAATATTTCCTGTTATTTAATCTCATTACGATCCTGTTTTTTACTGGAATATCTTTTACTTCCGTTATTCCTAATTTAAAAGGATTTGATTTAGTCTCTACATTTATAGTTTTCTTTATTTATATTGTTGTTGCAAATGTCTTTGTAGGGATTTTTGTTCAAAAAACGGAACTGTTTTTTTTCATCTCGTTATTATTCAGTGCTCTCGGAATGGGCTGGCGTCTATGGCTTGAATGGGGAGAATTCAGTTTAGTCGAACATACAAACGTTGTTGTAATGATAGGTTATCCAAGTATTACAGCACTTATCATCACACTTATTTATGCTGTTTCAGAAAAGATCAAGACGAAAAAGATCGTCATTCTAGATAGGGAATAGAAGAGACTCAATAAAATCAGGAAGGGGAATATGAATGGAATTTCGATTAGCTACTATAGAGGATATGGAGTTATTAATAGATTTACGCAAGCGATTATTAGTGGAGGAAGGGCAATCCGTTTCTTCTGATATCGATGAACAATTAAGGAGCTTTTTTGAGAAGCAATTGAATTCTGATCAATTTGTTCAATGGATCATTGAAGAAGAGAAAAGTGTAATCGCTACCGGGGGCATTCAGTTTATATCTTTTCCTCCGAGTTATTCCAATACTACAGGCATTCGCGGGTATATTTTAAATATGTACACAGCACCGGAAAGCAGAGGTCGGGGACTTGCCAAACAGTTGGTTAAGCGATTATTGGCAGAAGCCCAAGAAAGAAATGTACATCACATATTTTTAATTTCTTCACCGATGGGAAAACCGTTATATAAAAAAATCGGTTTTAAAGAAAATGACATTTACATGGAATATTTCATTAAATAGTTTAGGGGATGAGGAAATGATTTTAGAAACGGAAAGACTCCTGTTAAAGCCGTATGAAGTTGAATTTGCAGATGCTATTTTTGAAGTAGTAAAGCATAGGGAGATTGCGGACACAATGGTCATGATTCCGCATCCATATCCACGTGAAGTTGTCGATCGGTGGATTGCCTATTTGCAAAAAAGCTTTGAGCAAGGGACAGCCTATGAGTTTGCTGTATTTTTAAAACAAAGTGGGCGCTATATCGGGAATTGCGGGCTCGTTACAGTTTCAAAAAACCATCGTAATGCAGAGGTGGGCTATTTTATCGATGTCGCAGAGTGGGGTAATGGCTATGCCACAGAAGCATGCAAAAGAATTATTGATTACGGATTTCAGGAACATCAGTTAAATAGAATTTACAGCCGCTGTATGGTTAGAAACATTGCTTCAAGAAAAGTAATGGAGAAGTCCGGTATGGTTTGGGAAGGATGCCACAGACAGGAATTTTTAAAAGATGATATATATGAAGATATGGATTATTTAGCTGTTTTAGCTGAAGAATATTTTATGGAATAACTTTTAATTTAAAAGGACTGATGAAATGGAACAAATTCAGCAGAAAATAAAAACAACCCCGAAACATATCGTATCTGCAGCAACCATCGTACTGAACAGTAAAAATGAGATTCTGCTTATTAAAGGGCCTAAAAGAGGATGGGAAATGCCGGGTGGTCAAGTAGAAGAAGGCGAATCTTTGACGGCTGCAGCGATTAGAGAAACAAAAGAAGAATCAGGAATAGATGTGGAGATACTCCAATTCTGCGGTATTTTTCAAAATGTAGAGAAATGTATTTGCAACACGCTTTTCTTAGCGAAACCAATCGGGGGTATACCGCTTCACCGGAAAGTCTGGAAGTCGGGTATTTCCCAATTGAAGAGGCCCTGGAAATGGTGACAGTAGGCAACTTTCGTCAAAGAATAGAATATTGTTTGGACGCAACGAAACAGCCGTTTTTTATAGATTTTTAAATGAAGAAACATTGAAAAGATATGTACCGCAAAGGAGGTTTTCTGTGAAGCAGTTATTCGTCGGGTTGGGTATTTCCCTGCTATGTTTAACAGGATGTTCTACAAATGAAAAACAATCTGTGTCCATTGGAAGTAGCAGTCCGCAAACGGTGGAGCAATACGAAACAATCGCTGCTAATTTAGATGCACCGTGGGCAATTAATAAAATTGGGGAAATCTTTTATATATCGGAGCGAACAGGGCATATTGTAAAAGTCGAGCAAGGAGAAGTGACAAGACAGGACGTAAAGCTTGAAAAAACACTGTCCACCACATCAGAGGCGGGGCTGCTTGGCTTTGAATTGGCACCGGATTTTGAACAATCCAATGAGGCATATGCTTATTATACGTATGAAAATGGGAACGACCAGTTTAACCGGATTGTATTGCTTATGCTTGAAAATAATAACTGGCTGGAGAAAAGCATACTGCTCGATGAAATTCCTAGTGGTACGTATCATCACGGTGGGCGTGTAAAAATCGGCCCGGATCAAAAGCTTTATGCGACAGCAGGTGATGCATCGAATCCGCAAAATGCACAGGACTTGACTACGCTCGGCGGAAAAATACTGCGCATGAATCTGGATGGGAGCATTCCGGACGACAATCCTTTTCCACATTCATATGTGTACAGCTACGGACATCGAAACCCGCAAGGTATTACGTGGTCACCGGACGGCACAATGTATGCAAGTGAACATGGGCAAAGTGCAAATGATGAAATCAATAAAATTGAAGCAGGGAAAAATTATGGCTGGCCTTTAATTGAAGGAGAGGAAAAGCAGGAAGGGTTCATATCCCCATTATTCACTTCAGGTAATGATAATACTTGGGCCCCTTCAGGTATGGCGTTCTACGATAACAAGCTATATGTTTCTGCGCTGCGGGGAACAGCAGTGCTTGAATTTGATTTGAAATCAAAAAAAGTAAAAGAAATCGTCAATGTTTTGGGGCGAATCCGCGATGTATGGATTGAAGGGAATACATTGTACTGGATTACAAATAATACGGACGGACGCGGTGCACCCGGAGAGAAGGATGATCAGCTGTACAAGCTGGAATTATAGAACATTAAAAGGGAGTGGAAAAGTAAATAACTTTTCCGCTCCCTTTAATAATGGCTGCCGTTATTAGGACTGGTCATCCCAAAACAGTTCATCCAAAGTCTTGTTTAATGTTCTGCATATGGCGATACAGACACTTAATGTCGGATTATACTTGCCGAGCTCGATGAGTCCGATTGTTTGGCGTGTAACCCCAACCTTTTTTGCAAGCTCATCCTGTGAAAGATCATGTTCAATTCTGGCCATTTTCAAACGAATATTTTTCATTGGTTTCGCCCCGCCTCATCATCATCTTCCTCAAGCATTTTGCTGTTCACTTTTTGACTTTTATTCAAGGCGCTTTTAAAGGCAGCAAATAACAGCAGTAAATAAAGTGGAACATAAATTATGAGCGAAACGATGAACACTACAAAGAAATATTCAATTGCCTGAGAAGAACTGTCCGCATATTGGTATGCACTGTTAATTCCCATGAAAAGTGCGATGACCAGACCAAATCCAACACCGAGAATCAGCTGTTTTGTGCTGTATGAAAACTTGCTGTTGGCATCATGAAGTTCAACTTCATCCGAAAATACCCCAAGTTGTGAAGAACGGAAGCCGTAGTATAGACTGGCACCTATTAAAATGATCATCTCAGTAGCAACAGACTCCATACTTACTCCGAAACGGTAAAATTTAACCACAATCGAAACGATAACGATGATCATTGTAAGTATATAGATTTCCCGGTAAATTTTATTTTGCGCGTTGTACACACGCTCATCTACCATTTTTTTGTTCCAAAACCCCATTTTATCTCCTCCAAAGTTAATATTGTTAAGCTTATTATACAATATATAATTCTAAATGCAATTTATATTTGTCATATTGTAATTTATTTTATACTTTTAAAAAACATAAAAAGCCGCGACTGCTAATTACAGCAGTCGCGGCAAGTCTACAAATCGGAATTATTTCACCAAACCTATTGAATCGAGCGGGTAAAAACGAATGGATGTGGAGCCAAGAATCTGTTCTTTTGAAACTAGGCCGATGCGTGGATCTCGGCTGTCACTACTTTTGCGGCGATTATCGCCCATTACAAAATAATAGTCATTCGGAATTTCTGATACACCAGCTATATCTTCCAGTGTGAAATCGAGAGTCAAATTACCAGGATCGTTAAGCGCGGATTTGTACTCATCCAGATAGGGTTCGTCGGTTTTCTGCCCATTTATATAAAGTACATCGTCTTTATATTCGATATGATCACCTGGAAGTCCAATAATACGTTTAATAAAATATTCGCTTTCTAACCCATCGAACACAATGACATCGAATCGATCAAAATCATGGAGTGATTTCCCGATTTTATTGACGATAATCCGGTCTCCGTCTTCGTATGTCGGCATCATAGAAGCACCCTCCACATCAATCGGAGTGAAAATAAACGTGCGAATAGCGACAACAAACAAGGCGGTTATGGCGATAACTTTAATCCATTCAAACAGCTCATTTTTTACATTTTTCATTTTCTATAAACCCCCTTAAAGAACCTGGCAGTTCCAGTAAAATTATTTTACAACACCATGTAGCTTTAATGCTTCCACAAACACATCGGCAATATTAAGCATGGACTGTTCATCCACATCGAATCTTGGGTGGTGATGCGGATAGACTGCATTGATTTCCGGATTGCCGCCGCCTGTGAAGAAAAACGTGCCGGGCTTTTCCTGTAAATAATAGGTGAAATCTTCTGCTCCCATGCGAGGCGGGGCATACAATACTTGCAGGTCTGGCAGGTTTACTGAGACAGCTTCCCGAAGCATAGCGGTTTCGGCCGGGTGATTATAGACGGCATCATAGCCGCGAGTATAGTTAAATTCAAGCGTAGCACCGTATTGAATTTCAATCGCTTTGCATAAGTTGTTTAGCTTCTCTTCGACCATATCGCGAATTGCTGGATTGAATGTACGAACAGTTCCTGTTAAATGGGCTTTATCAGGGATGACATTGCCAACTGTGCCACTTTCAATTTTTCCGATTGTAATAACAGCAGATTCAATCGGATCGGTATTTCTGCTGACGATCGGCTGCACACCAAATACAAATTGTGCTGCAGCAACAATCGGGTCTATTGTTTCATGAGGTGATGCACCATGTCCGCCTTTACCTTGAATAGTAAGTTCAAAAAAGTCGGCAGCTGCCATTGCGTAGCCCTCACAAAACAGCACAGTGCCCAATTCGCTCCAGGATGAGACATGGGAACCGTATACATAGTCCACACCGTCCAGGCAACCTGCATCTACCATTGCCTTCGCGCCACCTGGTACGACTTCTTCCGCAAATTGATGGATGAATACGACATTGCCGTGAAGTACGTCACGGTTATCAGCAAGTGATTTTGCCAATCCGAGCAGTGCGGCTGTATGGATATCATGACCACATGCATGGCTTACCCCATCGACTTTCGATTTGTAGGGCACTTCTTTTTCATCTTGAATCGGAAGTGCGTCAAAATCTGCTCGGAACGCAATTGTCGGTCCGTCGAAGGCACCCTCTAAATAACCTGTAACCCCATTTCCTCCCACCTTCTCTTTTACTTCAATCCCAAAAGAGCGAAGTTTTTCGGCAATAAGTTTTGGTGTATTAATTTCTTTGAATGAAAGCTCCGGATACATATGCAGATGTCTTCGGATTTCAACCATGACCTCAAAGTTTGCTTGCAGTTTCTCTTTTACGCTCATCTTTTCCACCCCTGAAAAATTATTCGTTATTCAATGTTTCCCATTCTTCTCTAAGTAACCCCATGCGAATCGAATCATAATAATACCCTTCGTAATAGCGAACTTTACGGATTCTTGCTTCTAGCTGCATCCCAAGTTTTTCGCCAACACGGATCATGCGTTCGTTGCCTGACCATGTCGTAAATCCGATACGCACTAATGGCATTGTATGAAATAAGTGTGCAATCCATAATTTTAATGCTCTTGTTCCAATCCCTTTTCCCCATGATTGCCCTTCATGCAGAACAATACCTATTTCAAGCCATTTTGACGGTTCATGTTCCCAGTAATAGGAGACAATTCCGCGTACAATGCCTTCCACTTCAATGATCCAAGAGCCTTCATCCCCGATCCAATCCTGCTTTGTCTGGATAAACTGTTCAAAAGGAATCGCTCTATGCGGATAGTACGGAGCATCCCACTTTTTCCACTCGGGCTGTTCATCTTTATAAATCAGCTCCCATAAACGTTCCATATCTTGTTCCGTTATTGGTCGTATAACTAAGTCCTGGTCTGTATACATCGTTTTCCTCTTTTCAAATTAATTTTTATGTCTGTTTGATTGAAAAGAGTTGAAAGATTACTTTTCAATCACTTTCATAAATGGTTTCATTTTTATCAATCCTTTCACTGGAAATTACTATAATTTTATCAGAATATTCCACTAAATGTTGAGTTGTGGAATATTTAATAGAGAAAAAATACGTTATAGTTTCTGAAAACGAAAAGGGAAAAAATAATTTCATTTATAAAATGAAGGGCGAAAAGTAAAAAAATATGGAAAACAGCCGAAACTATCTAAAAGTACTACTAAAATCATTAAATAAGAACTATAATTATAGATTAAAGAATGCAAATTTTCCGAAAATATATTAGAAAAGAATCACTAAATAGAAGTTGGTGGATAGATGGTGAAAACAGAAGATAAAAATGTACTAAGTTCAATGCAACTGACCGTAGAAGAATTACAAAATATTAAAATTGCATTAGACGAGTCGTCCATTTTGGCTGTTACAGATCAGAGAGGCATTATCACAATGGTAAATGACCGGTTTTGTAAAATTTCCAAATATGAACGTTGTGAACTCATTGGTAAAGATCACCGACTTTTAAATTCAGGCTATCATCCGAATACTTTTTTTAAGGAAATGTGGCGTACAATCGGTTCAGGTAAGACATGGCACGGAGAAGTATGTAACCGTGCAAAGGATGGTTCAACATATTGGGTACAGACAACAATTGTGCCGTTTTTAAATGCAAAAGGAAAACCCTATCAGTATATTTCGATTCGTACAGATATTACCGCGCAAAAGAAAATTGGGGAAATGATACATATTGCACATCATGATGATTTGACAGAGCTGCCAAATCGCAGGATGTTGCTTACGGATTTAAAAACACTGATTGAAGTGGAACAGCAGCCATTTTCACTCATATTATTTGATGTGAACCGGTTTAAAAATATTAACGATGGCCTAGGGCACGGTGTCGGAGATATGTTTTTGGCAGAAATTGCGGTACGAACAAAAATACTGAACAGTCCATTGATGACTTTTTACCGTTTAAGTGGAGATGAATTCATTTGTATTTTAAAAGATTCAGCATTACTTGAAAGTGCCGCAGAAGATATACAAGCGCTATTTAAACGTCAATTCAATTTAAATAACCATACTTTTTATGCATCGATCAGTATAGGAGCGGTAAATTACCCGGAGCATGGTCAATCTGCGCATGATATATTGAAATATGCGGATATTGCGATGCATGAGGCAAAAAGAGCAATAATAAGGGTTTTGTCATATATAAAAAACAACAACGCTTTTCACATAACCAACTACTGACATTGGAAACAAAGTTACATGATGCAATTAAAAACGAGGCATTTGAATTGTATTACCAGCCTAAAGTGAACCTGCAAACAAATAAAATTGAAGGGATGGAGGCACTGATACGCTGGTTTGACGAGGAGCTTGGTTTTGTACCGCCGGATCAGTTCATCCCATTTGCAGAAGATTTTGGACTGATCAGTGACATAAGTGAGTGGGTTATTGCTAAAGCCGGTCGCCAAGCAACAGAATGGAATGAACAATTCAACTTAAATCTTCGTGTGGCTGTTAATATTTCACCAAGCCATTTGAAAGCAGATAATTTTATTGATCGTTTAAACCGAATTTTACAGCAGCATGGAATTTCACCAAGTGTACTGGAAATCGAGATTACAGAAATGAGTTTCCTGGATCAAAATTCAGATTTGCTCAAAACGATCGAACAATTGAGTGAAATGGATATTACATTGGCTATTGATGACTTTGGGACAGGCTATTCCTCATTAAGCTATTTGAAGAAATTTCCGATTGATTTACTGAAAATCGATCGTACGTTCATCCACAAAATGTATAAAAACAATGCGGATATTGCCATGGTTTCAGCGATGATTTCTTTGGCGCGTGCACTTAATTTAAAAGTAGTGGCGGAAGGTGTGGAGGAACATGAAGACTTGCACCTTTTACGGGAGTTTGACTGTGAATTTGTCCAGGGCTACTATTATAGCCGTCCATTGACGATTGACGATTTTTCACAACGATTAAGTGAAAAAGGAATACTCGTTTAAAAGATCCGCGCAGACTGATCATTCAGTTTGCGTGGACTTTTCTATGACTTGAGCGCAATACCTGGATTGATTTCAAGTAGCTTTTTTACAAACAGCTCTTTTTCTTTTGGAGATACAAGAATGATTTGAATATGCGGATCAAAGGTAATTTCAATCCGGTCGATTGACATAGCCGGAGCCGATAAAGGATTTTTCGATGGGCGCAAGCTGCGTATTTGTTTAACTGGGATTCGCTTTTTATAAATACCGCCGTAAACGATGAGTACGTCCTTTTCGATGACGTATTTTGTACCAAAAAACAGTATGCACAATAAGACAATCATGAATGCCGTAATAAGGAGCAAAATTGCACTTGGCTCTGTAATGACCCCGTATATCATAGAGATTGGAACTAAAATAAATATAATAGCCATCCAAATATCCACCTTCGATTTAAAAACCATGAAAAAGTCCCCCCTTCTGCTTAATAGCTTATAACAAAGAGGCAAAATTTAAAAATACAATTCCAACAATACAGGTTTTTCGATTATTTAATTCCATATTTCCGGTCCAATGTCACGAGACGCGCGTCGTCATTCGGGCGATTCATGACTAAATCGGCAATAATATGCGAGCCAAGCATACTATAGACCGTGCCGTTACCCCCAAATCCGAGCAGGTAATAGTGATTCGGCTGTTCTGGATGCTGTCCGATGAAAGGAAGATGGTCTAATGACTCGCCAAAGGAAGCACAATATTTATATGGGGCATGGAAGGTTTCATCAGGCAATAGTTCATGAAGTTTATCAAGCAATTCGTTTGCCATTGCTTCCACTTTTGTTTCATGTTTGGCAGGATCGGCTCTCTTTTCGTCTAATCCCCCGATTATAATACGGTGATCCACTGTTTTTCGCATATATAAATACGGGCGGGCAGTTTCCCAAATGAGTGCATTTTCGTACCAACCTTCAAAGCCGGGTTTTTGCTCTGTGACAATCGCATAAGAGCGGTTAATATCAGCACCTTTCATTTTTCCATATGGCAGCCGATCGTAGCCGGTCGTGTATACAATACGGGATGTTTTAAAGATTCCGTTCATAGTATGCAAAATGATCTCATTTCCTTCATCCTCAATGATGTTGGCATACGTGTTTTCAAATAAGTCCAGCCCTTTAGCGATAAGCTGCTCAGTTAATGAAACCACGAATTTGTAAGGGTTCATTTCCGCATCGCTTTGTGTGTACAAAGCAGCAGGCGCATTAAAAGGCAAGCGCTTTTCTACGACAAGTTCATTCCAAAATTCAGCAGGGAACCCGTTCTTTACCAATATTTCGCATTCTTTTTCAAGCTTTGACACGTCTTTTTTTTCACTGGCAAAACAGATGCTTGGACGTCGATTGAAATCTGCCTGGTCTTTTAATGGTTGCGCAATTTCCGCCAGGCGGTCAACTGCCTCCAAGCAAAGTTTATAAAAACGTACAGCATCCTCCTCTCCGATTAAATCACTTAGTTCATGTAACTGAATATCATTTGAATATTGAAGTAGTCCTGTATTGGCGGAAGTACTGCCGGAGCCGAGCTCGTTTCGTTCTAAAACTGCTACCGTTAAACCTTCATCGATTAATGCTTTCGCCGTCAGTATTCCGCTCATTCCGGCACCTACGATAATCGCATCATAATGAGGTTTAATTGGTGGGTTCGTGTGTGGTTCTTTTAAAAGTGTCGTTGGCCAAAATAATAAACCATTGTGTAATTCCATAAATAGTCCCCCCTTGTATTATCTAAAGAATATTTCCCGCTTCGTTCTGTTTCTAATCTTTTTAATAATTTAATTTCGGGGTAAAGGGGAAAGAATAGAAACTAAGAGGAGGGGTATGATGGATCCTTATATTTTCGGATTTTTCACGATTGCCTATATTGCCATTTTCGTCTGGGGAATGGCAAAACATAAAAAAACTGCATCCGCCATATTATTTTTAGTTGTCGCTGCCCTGATTTATGATAATGCAGTACTAGCGTTAGGCCATGTCATAGGAGAGGGAGACCTTCTTAAAAACCTAAGCTATGGTCGTTTTTGGCTTCATGCAATATTCACACCTACTTTAATACTTTTTTCATTGTTTGTAATGAAAGAGGCAAACCTTCATTTTGCCTATAAGAAATGGGTTCCTTTTACATTTGGTGCTTTATGGGTTGTTGCCATGATTGTTGAATATTTTGCAGAGCTGAGCGGATTGGAACTAGCTCCGGAGGAATCGTATGGTGTACTTAGCTACAGTACAACAGAAGCAGCATCCGGTCCGCCGCCAATGATTTTGATTGTCCTTGTTGCCTTGCTAATCGCCTCTATCATGCTTGCCTGGAAAAGAAAATGGTGGTGGATGCTTGTCGGTACAATCGTTATGACGATCGGTAGTGCATTTCCGATTGATATTGGCAGTAACGCGATTACAAATGCCTTTGAGTTAGTGTTAATTGCGACTCTAATGTGGACAGCGATCCATTTTTCGAATGACAGACCGTATAGAAGGTTTTAATGAAGGAAAGTTGAGCTAAGGGGAAAATTACGGTTGAGGATCTTTTGGCTCAGTAATCTATGTAAAAGTTAGAAATTCATCGATACAATCCGTATAATAAAACTAATGATAGTTGAAATGGAGTCGTTAACGATGAAAACATATAGCTTTAAATTATTTGGTGGCTATAAGGTGATACTAGATAAAACAGAACTAACAATTGACTATGCTGGCGAAAAGTTTCTATTTATAAATAAATCTAAACCTCGGATGAAGACTATTTCATATGATGAAATTTTGAGAGTCGATTACAAGGAAGCCGGTATGACATTCGGTTATGTGCGCCTGATTACAGCGGAAAATGCCCCGTACGTAAGCAGTACGTATGTTGCTCAGCATGATGAAAACGCCTGGATGGTCGAAAAAGATGAAATTAGTTTTTTAAACGAAGTATTGGATATCCTGAAAAAACGCTGTAAAAATATACAGTTCTCTCAATTGAAAGCTTAAATATATCACGTTAAAAGTAATCAAGTTTTGGCGTGTTTTTCAATAGCTGAAAAAAAGTGCTGCGAAGTTTTCTTCGGAGCACTTTTTACTCTAAACCATTTGCATTTTGGACCAAAGCTGTTTGTAGTAGGAATGGGCTTCAATAAGCTCCGCGTGTGTACCTTCGCCTGACAGCTGACCGTCTTCAAACAGTAAAATCTGGTCGGCGTTAGTAATTGTAGAAAGGCGATGTGCAATAATGATGGTCGTCCGGTTTTGCATTAATGTCTGTAATGCAAGCTGGACCTCACGTTCAGATTCATTGTCCAAATTCGATGTCGCTTCATCAAGCAGCAATATTTGGGGATTGCGTAAAATTGCACGGGCAATCGCAATCCGCTGCTTTTGGCCCCCTGATAATTTAATGCCGCCTTCTCCAACTTCCGTTTCAATTCCATGTTCAAGTGCCATCACAAAATCATAGGCATAGGCGGCCTTCAATGCTTCCATTACTTGTTCGTTTGTTGCTTCGTTTTGACCATACAGAACATTTTCGCGGATTGAACCATTCATAAGGGGGGCGTCCTGTGTCACATAGCCAAACAATTTCCGCCATTCATATAAATCATACTGTTCAATATTTGCCGATCCATATAAGATTTTGCCTTCAGTCACTTCATAAAAGCGTTCGATTAAAGAAAACATCGTCGTTTTCCCACCGCCACTACTGCTTACAAATGCGGTTGTCTTTCCGGAGGGAATCGTAAAGTTCATCCCTTTTAAAATAGGCTGCTCGGCATATTGAAACTTTACATTTTGAAAAATGATATTTTGTGCTGCCGCAGGAATTGAAAGACCGGATATTCTTTCGGTTTCCTGAGCGATAATCGATTGAATACGTTCTGTTGCGCCAAGTGCTTTTTGCAAAGCTGTGAAAAAAGTTGCCATTTGTGTAAAAGGAATAATGATCTGCACAAGGTAAATCATAATCGCAACAAGCTCCCCTGAAGAAATTGCTCCTGAAGATACTTGTGTGCCCCCATACCCGAATAAAAGAATCAGCACAATCATCATAATGAGCGTCATAATCGGAGATAAAATAGCGAGAATCTTTGCTTCTTTTAAACCAAATTCGTAAAGTTGCTCAATCCGGTTGTCACCCCGTTCTTTTTCCAATGTTTCGGTTTGCGAAGACTTTACAAGTCGGATATTTGATAATACCCGTCCAAGGTGGCCACTGAATGAAGCGAGTTCGTCTTGATTGGCTTTAGCAATTTTATGCATTTTTTGTCCAAGTGGCAATGTAACAAAAATTGCAAGCGGTACGGCTATTAACATAAGAAGCGTCATTTTCCAGTCGATCCAAAGTAAAATTGCAATTGCACCGATTATAGAGAAAATACCCGATACGAAGCTTACTAGATGATCGGTTACAAGTTCTTTTACTACGCTTGTATCCTGTGTAATACGGCTCATCGTTTCCCCGGATTCGTGGGCATCAAAATAAGGGGTTTTTAAGTGTAAAATATGCTGCCAGAGTGTATTTCGCAAGTTCGCGACAATCCGTTCACCGAGCATACGCATTAGAAAGTAGGTCAAACCACTAAGAACTGCCTGTATAACTAAAATTAGAGCAACAGCAGTGACTGCTGTCCAGGCAAAACCCGTAGTCGAAAAATCGTTGATCATATTCATCGTAAATAACGGTACAGCGAGTGAAGCGAGTGTTTCGATAATACTTAATACAAAAACAATGATGACGAGCTTTTTGGGAAATTTGCTTTTTTTAATGAGTTCCCATAATTGCTTTAGCTGAATGTTCATGTAATAACCCCCTCTAATATGTTCAATCGTGCAGCTTGATCCAATAGCCAATTTTCTTCTTCATTAGAAAGCGGAATCGTAAATAACCAATTATCAAAATCAATATTTGCATGTTTTTCAAATTCCTGCGCTAAACTTTTCGTTAGTTCTGGCGGGATTATTGAAAATAACTGTTCGATCAGTTGTTTTAGTTCCTCATCTTCCGGCGGATGCAGGAAAGCCTGTTTAATTTCATAGAGACTTTCAATGTAACGTCGATTAATTTCGATAAAATTCAAATCTAAATAATTGTATATCTGTTCAATGAGCGGCTCCGGTATATACTGTCTTAAATAATCCTTCTGGGCATCCTCTGTCAGTAAACTGTGTATGATGAGCAGCAATGTAGTGGAATCAACAGCCGTGCTTTCCTGGTGAATGTGAATGGCTGTATCGATCGTTGCAAGCATTTGTTCCAGCTGCTTTTTCTTCTTTAGTAACTGCAACTTCTGATGTTCCAAAGATTGAAGCAAAGAATCATCTTTTTGGAGCAGCTCTTTAATTTCCTCCAAAGAATAATCAAGATATTTGAAAGTCACGATCTTTTGGACAGTGATGATATTAGCATCATTATAATAGCGCTGTCCGCCTTCAGAAATACGTGCAGGTATCAATAAACCCTTTTCTCCGTAATAACGTAAAGTCCGAATTGTAATGCCGGTCTTTTTAGAGAATTCCCCAATTGAATACATATCCCTCACTCCTTATATGTAGTATAAAAGCTGACGTAACGTAACATGCAATAAAAACGATTGATAAATATTAATATAATGAATTTGCGGTAAATCAATAGAAGCCTGTAGTACAAAAAAATAATGGGCTTATTTATCGAAAGTTGTCACATTATGTTTCACGTGAAAAAATTCCAACTGAAAATGAACCAGTTAACTAATAGTTAATGATAAATTTTTATAAAAATCTGAAAATAATGAAGAGATAATATAGAAAAAAATAACAATAAATACTATTATAGTTAGAAAGAAAGGGTAAGGTCGTACACAGCTAGGAGAATTTAATATTATGGGGGTTAGAAAATGATGAGTAGGAATATGGACAGGGTTAGGAAAATTTTACTTCAAATTGGGATAGTCTGCTTGCTAATCGTAGCCGTAACAAATACAGGCCACGCCCAAATGTTTTCGGATGTAAAAAGTGACTCTAAATTAAATGAAGAGCTTACAGTGTTAAATAATTTAGGTGGAATAACACAATCGCCAAACGACAATTTTCGTGCAGATAATCTTATTACCCGCTATGAAGTGGCAGAGTTTATCGTACGTACATTGCAAATCGATTTAGAAATGAGTGCAATTCCTACATATTTAGACATCCAGACAGATGATCCGCGAATGCCTGTCATTGCAGCAATTACTGAGCTTGGCATAATGATAGGGTATGATGGTAAATTTAATCCCGATGCAAAGATAACGCGTGCACAGTCGGTACAAGTTTTGACGCGTGCATTTCAGTTAACTGGACAGGCTGAAATACCATATACGGATATTGAAAAAAATCATAGTGCCGCACCTGCAATCCAAGCTTTGGTAGCACATAAAATTGTCTACCCTGTAAACAATCAAAAATTCTATCCTAGTGATATGATGACCCGTGGGAATTTTGTTTCGTATCTTGCAAGAATTATTGAGCCATCATTAAGACCTGCTGAACCCGAACAGCCTGTGTTCCAAAGCTGTGTAAAAGAAACCACAAAAAAGCGTTATGTAATCGATGTCGCAGTAACGAATTTATGGAATAAATCTAACCAGGCACGTGCTGTCGATTATCCTTCGACAAAAAATCCGGTAGAAATGCAAAAATGGATTTCATCATTAAGTTTGTCTCAAAAGAAATGGCTTGTTGGACGAACAGATACCCAAGCGTTATATGGCGATGAAGTATCTTTGCTTGAAACAAAAGGGAAATGGCAACGTGTCGCGGCAAAAGACCAATATGTACCGTATTTAAAGGCTGGTTATCCTGGATGGGTTCCACAATCTCATGTTGTGGCAACAAATAAAAACTATGATGATTGCGGCATTGCGATTATTACTGCAGATAAAACAAATCTGTTAGAAAAAGATGAGAAAACGAAATTTTTACAAATCAGTTATGCAACAATTTTGCCGGTAATTGAAGAGACAGCGAAATATTATTATGTAGAGACACCAGGTGATGGGGTTAAACTACTAAAGAAAAGTGCAGCAAAAGCGTATGCATCCTATAGCGAGGTTCCAAAACCGACAGCTACTACAATTATTAATGAAGCAAAGCGTTATTTGGGCTTGCCGTATCTTTGGGCAGGAACCTCATCATGGGGTTATGACTGCTCGGGTATTTTATATGCGGTATTCCGTACACACGGCATCATGATTCCGAGGGATTCATTTTATCAGGCAACAGGCGGAAAAGCTGTTGCGAAGAAGAATTTAAAGCCGGGGGACCTTGTATTCTTTGCGTATAACGGTGGCAAGGGGAAAGTGTATCATGTTGGCCTTTACGTCGGTGATGGTAAAATGTTGCATGCACCAAACTACGCTTCAAAAGTAAAAATCGAATCGATGAACAACGGTGTTTATAAAAAGAACTACTCAGGTGCGCGACGCTATTTATAATTGATGGCATATTTATATTACGTTTCGTTTTAACTTACATGGTGAAATATTTAGTGTATTGTTAGGAGTAAGTTGGGTATATGTAAGGAATAAAGGAATTTTAATAAGGAGGCATATTTTATGAATCCATGGTTTTTGACAGCTCTCGTTATATTGGGAATTGCTGTAGTTCTGCTAATTGTCTGTATTATTGTAGTAATTGGACCAATAAAAAAAGTTGTTACACTGCTGCTGGCACATATTGAAGGAATTAAAAAACAGCTGAACCCTATTCAAACCGAAACAACGAAATTAACTACAACGGTCGATCGCATGAAGGCAGATATCGAATTTAAAAAAGAATCTATCCAGTCTGTCATTCAATCCGTCAAACACACAGGTGATGTATTGAACCAAGTGAGCGATGTGTCACATGATGCGACTGTGAAGGTTATGAAGAAAGCAAACAATGATCCACAACGACAAGCAGAGGTAGAACGTTGGACCAATACTGCAATGGGTATTATTCAGCGAAAAGCGTAATAGGAAAAGGGATGTATAATTTTATACATCCCTTTTTTAGTTTTCATTTATCGTAACGAAAATAAAGAAACTACCAATTAAATATGAACATAATTTTATATGTAAGCGTTATTATTCTGTACTAGGACAGAACTAGCTACCTTAACTTCTATTCTTCTATTTTTTGTTTAAAACCATGAAATTAGGACTTTCACAAAGTGTTCAAATAAATCAGATAAATTATGAACACATTGTGAAAATAGGGGTTAGGAGGTTTCTTTTTAAATGAAATGGAGTAAAATAGAAAACAGGAAGTGTGTTATATAACAATCTGCAACTGTCACGGGAGAATCGACTATTTATAATACAGTTTTATAAAAAAGGAGAAATGGAACATGTGGGTAGTAACAGTATTTAACGATATAAATGATATTCGTATATTTGAATATACGACGAAACTTGAAGCGACTTCAAAATTAGAAAAATATACAAACGCGATATTATCATATACAAAATAAAAAACAAAACATGGAAAAGGAGCGGTAAAATATGTGGGTAGTAACAGTGTTCAATAATCCTAATGATATTCGTATGTTCGAATACACAACGAAAAGCGAGGCTGCAGCATTTTTAGCGAAATACAAAAATGCAGTTCTGTCGTTTACAAACTAGTTAAAGAAAGGTCTATGTAGAAAGTTTCTGCATAGGCTTTTTTATTTGTAAGGTAATATCGAGAGTAGATATGTCCATCTTTCTCGTTTATTAGGGAGATGTTACGTTAATCGAGAATAGCGACTATTAGAAAAACTCTTGCTGTTAGTCAAAAACATGGGAGAGAACATTAATTATTGGATAATTATTTTCCGACAAATAAAATATACAAAAATAACGTTTTAAAGACATATTTTCTTTATAAAGTATGATTTAACTGCATTAAAACACCCTCCGAAATTCTTTGTGACATTAATTTGAGATTTATAAAGAATAATTTCCTGAATTTAAGTTGCAGATGGTTGACGAAATAATACTAATATAAGATAATTCTAGATGGTAATAATAATTATTTTATAATAATTATTTCATTGATATTTATATAGGAGGAATTTTAAAATGGCATTAATCGGTAAAGAAATCGCACCATTCGCTGCGAAAGCATTCCAAAAAGGTGAATTCATCGACGTAACTTCAGAAAACTTCAAAGGACAATGGTCAGTTGTGTGCTTCTACCCAGCAGACTTCACATTCGTTTGCCCAACTGAGTTAGAAGACTTGCAAAACGAATATGCTACTTTAAAATCTTTAGGAGTAGAAGTTTACTCTGTATCGACGGATACACACTTCACTCACAAAGCATGGCACGATACTTCTGAAGCAATCGGCAAAATTGAGTACATCATGATTGGCGACCCATCTCATACAATTTCTAAAGCGTTTGACGTATTAAACGAAGAAGACGGTTTAGCAGAACGCGGTACATTCATCATCGATCCAGACGGTGTTGTACAAGCATTAGAAATCAATGCTGGCGGTATCGGCCGTGACGCTTCAATTTTAGTAAACAAAATTAAAGCGGCTCAATATGTACGTAACAATCCAGGTGAAGTTTGCCCAGCTAAATGGGAAGAAGGCGGCGAAACTTTAACACCAAGCTTAGATCTTGTAGGTAAAATCTAATCTGAGTAGTAAATAACAAACAAGTAAGCGACAAAAACAACCTTTATGGCTTGGTTTTTGTCGCTCTGTTTTTAACTTGAGATAAGAATGGGAAGCTCTCTACCTTCTAAATTAAATAGAAAAGAGGTGGAAGGCTGGCTGTATTAGAGAGAGAATCGCCGCTTATTTTTCGGGAAGGAACGATAAGAGGTGTTCATACAGCAGCTTGTGCAGTGTTAGATAATCAGATTAAAGCACAATTACAACAGTATTTATCAATGCTGGAAGGTGATTTATTAATTAAAGTGAGTGTTAATGACGACAAAACATCGCAAGAAATGCTCAATTTAGTGGAAGAGCTGGAAAAGATGTCATCCCGCATCACGGTACAGCATGCAATATTAGAACGTACCCCGAGTTTCAGTATTAATAAAGTAGGTGAAGGGGAATCTGGCGTTACGTTTGCGGGGTTGCCACTTGGTCATGAATTTACTTCATTAGTTTTAGCACTTTTACAAGTTTCAGGTCGTGCACCGAAAATCGATGCAGCCGTTGTAAAACGCATTCAGGCGATTAAGCAGCCATTGAAGTTTGAAACGTACGTAAGTTTAACTTGCCATAACTGTCCTGATGTCGTGCAGGCATTAAATATTATGGCGGTTTTAAACCCGAACATCTCGAACACGATGATCGAAGGTGGAGCATTCCAGGCTGAAATTAAAGATCGTGGCATTATGGCGGTTCCTACTGTCTATTTAAACGGCGAAAACTTCGGTGGCGGTCGTATGGAGTTGGAAGATATTTTAACGAAGTTAGGCGAAGTATCGGACGGCTCGGAATTTGCAGATAAAGAAGCTTTTGATGTATTGGTAGTAGGTGGTGGTCCTGCAGGTTCTGCGGCTGCTATTTATTCAGCACGTAAAGGGATTCGTACGGGTATCGTTGCAGAACGCTTCGGTGGACAGGTTAACGATACGCTATCAATCGAAAATATTATCGGGACAAAGGCTACAGAAGGTCCTGCATTTGTTTCGAGCCTAGAAGCGCATGTATTAGACTATGACATCGATGTGATGAAATCTCAACGTGCAGCAAAAATTGAGAAAAAAGATCTGATCGAAGTAACGTTGGAAAATGGCGCGGTATTAAAAGGGAAAACAGTTATTCTTTCTACAGGGGCTCGCTATCGTCAACTTGGGGTTCCTGGTGAAGAAGAATTTAAAAATAAAGGCGTTGCTTATTGCCCGCACTGTGACGGACCGATTTTCAAAGGGAAAGATGTTGCGGTAATCGGTGGCGGTAACTCAGGCGTAGAAGCAGCGATCGACTTAGCAGGTATTGTAAACCATGTTACGTTACTACAACGCAACAGTGAGTTGAAGGCAGATAAAGTGTTGCAGGAGCGTGTTCGCGGCCTGAAAAACGTAACAGTTATTACAAATGCTTCAACTACTGAAATTACAGGAACTGATAAAGTGAATGGTCTAACTTATAAAGATGTTGTAACAGGTGAAGAAAAGCATATCGAGTTACAAGGTGTATTCGTTCAAATTGGTTTATTGCCAAACACAGAATTCCTTGAAGGAACTGTGGAAATGAATGCGCATGGCGAAATTATTGTCGATAAGCACGGTGCAACTAATATTCCTGGAGTTTTTGCAGCAGGCGATTGCACAGATACAGTATACAAGCAAATTGTTATTTCAATGGGCTCTGGGGCAACAGCTGCTTTAGGGGCATTTGATTATATGATCCGTAATGTTGATTCACGTGAATTTGTAGAAGCATAATATAGAATCCGTTGTACGTAAAATCGTGCAACGGATTTTTTTAAAGGGTAGAATAATGGTGATTAAAGAAAGATGATAAATGAAACAGGGGTTGATGGTGGTGGAAAGGAAGCGGACATTGCGTATTTGTCCAATGGGGCACCGGTATTATAAAAGTACAGATTGTGGAACTTGTCCTAAGTGTGAGCGGGCGAATAAACCGTCAGAAGGGTTTTTATCTCGTTTATCCTCACCTGCGCGTAATGCATTAGTAAATGTAGGCATTACCGAGTTGGAACATTTTGCTGAATATACGGAAAAAGAAATTTTGCAATTGCATGGGATCGGGCCTTCTTCATTGCCTATCTTAAAACATGCAATGGCCGAGAAAAACATAAATTTTAAAAGTTAAAAAGTTATTGCATAAAAGTAAAAGTGTAACCACCTCTATTTTCGGGTACTAGATAAGAGACTATTCGAAAAGGAGGCTTTTATATATGAAAGACGATAAAATAAAGCATAAAAAGCTCGACAATCCGGATTTATTGAATACCGAAAAGGAAAGCATTTTCGACATAGATGAGGAAATGAAATTTGTAGATCCAATTCCAATGGAAGAGTTGAATGACCAAGTAAAAGATGAAAAACATCGTGCGAGAACAAAAACTACTTCCGGCAGTGAGCGTAAAAACCAGCCGGACGAAACAAAAGACGCATAAATGATAGTAGGTACAAAAAGATTGACCATTTTGCAAATCAAGCAAAGTGGTCAATTTTTTCTTTTCGAATAGAATCAGAAAAACAGGCCGGGACATAACCCAAAAATGCTATTTTTCTCTGAGAGAAAAATAGCATTTGCTGAGCGTTAAAATTGATTTCCATTCCGGGACGCTTTCCGCGGGCGTGGCCTTACACGAACGTCTCAGGCGTCACGCTATTCCCGCAGGAAGCTTTGCTTGTAGCGAAAGGCGTAGCCGACAGCTAGTGTTTTAACAGTGCGAAAGGTGAAACCGTCAGCACGAACACTCGACCTGCATTCCAATCAATTTTGCAAAATATCCGTTTCTTAATAAAGGTTTTCCTGTTATTTAACGGTTATTCTACTTATGTCCCAGCCTCTCGGTAAGAATCATGCCTAAAGGTTAGCAGTTGGAAGGATATCGTCAATTGTTCTTGCTAGTTTTAACGCTTTTAATTGGAACTGTTCATAAAAAAGTTCTGTCCCTGAACCACCAATATAAAAAGAAATATGCTCGTGAACCTGTGCCAATTTTTCAAGTGTATGAATGGACTGGGCAAATTCGTTGTAAGCAATCTCGGTAGATCCTGTCAGCAGTACAATGGCAGGCTTCTTTAATGCGATAGCGGATTGTATCGCAGTTGGAGCAGGTGAAGGACCGAGCATTAGTGTACGGTAACCCCGCAACATACATTGGATAAGCAGAATTTGCATAGGGATTTCATGTCTTTCTCCAGGTAGACAGCTCCCTAATGCGAGTGGTGCGTCGTCCGGAACATAAAAATGTCGACGAAGGTTGCTTAAAAAGTCACGCACTGTTTGACTGCTTATCGCTTCTTGGTATTCACCCCATGCTTTTTCGCACCAAAGCTGTCCGACTTCATGAAGGAAGGGAACGACAATGTCCTGAATTAGCTTCTCAACGCCAAATTTATGGTGAGCCTGTTCAAGTAAATGTAAAATTTCATGTTCATTCGCTTCGGTACCAGCTTGAATTAGTGCTTTGTGGAAGAACGATACAGGGTCTTCTTCTGGTACATCCTTATTTTTAATATAGTGATCTACCGCTTGTTTGATCGTCATACCGCTATTTATATATTGTTTCAGTTGCATTAACGTTTGAACTTCATCTTCCGTATATACGCGGTAGCCATTGTCTAATCTATCAGGTTGAATGATTTGATAGCGATCTTCCCATTTTCGGATCAGTTGTTTAGAAAGATTCGTTAAATTAGATACTTGTTGTATCGAGTAAGTTTTTTTAGTCATATTTTACCACCTCCTAAAAGGAATCCTTGTTAAACTCTATTCAACCGAAAAAGAAAGTACTTGTCAAATGTTTTTCGTATAATGTACAATGTTTGTATAACTTAGATTGAGGGGTATTATTAAAAAGTATCATTCCTTAGTAAAATTTGGAAGAGAAAATAAGAGGAGGCTATGTAATGTCTAAACATCCATTGGAAAAATGGGGAAGTGTAATGGGCGGTAAGAAGACACGTTGGGTCGTTTTGGCTTTATGGATTATGTTTGCCGTTGTATTTGCACTTATCTTCCCGCAAATTAATAGTGTTGAAAACTTTGTGGGCGATGAAATCCCTGATACTTATACATCAATTCAAGCAGGAAAAATAATGGAGGAAGAGTTTTCTTCTGATAGTGGGATACCGTTATTAATTACTTGGTATAACGAATCGGGTCTTACGGAAGAAGATTTGACAAATATTCAAGGGTTATACAAACAGCTTGCGGATGAACCGTTAGATGGACAGGAAACACTCCCGCCATTCCATGATCTTCCTGTTCAAGCATTGATGGGGTCACTTTCTGAGAACGGTGCAGCACTTGTCACACCTGTTTTCTTTTCAACAGATAAAAATTCAGATGTTCTAAAAGAAAATTTAGCGATTATTAAAGAACGTACAGAAAGTCAATTTGGCGAAAATCCATATGATACTAATTTAGAGGATGATGGACTTCATGCTCGATTCTCTGGACCGGTTGGTATTTCGATTGATGCGACAGATCTTTTTAAAGCAGCTGATGTGCAATTAATGGTTGCCACTGTAATTATCATTTTAGTCATCTTATTAGTTATTTACCGTTCACCAATTTTAGCGATTATCCCGTTAATTGTTGTAGGGGTAGCCTATTTGGTTGTAAGTCCATTGTTGGGCGTGATGGCTGAAAACGGATGGATCGATAAAGATGCACAAGCGGTAGCGATTATGATTGTATTACTGTTTGGTGCAGGTACGGACTATTGTTTATTCTTAATCACACGTTACAGAGATATATTGCTGACTGAAGATAATAAATTTACAGCATTGGCATCTGCTGTTCGTGAATCAACAGGCGCAATCGTAATGAGTGGCTTAACAGTAGTAATCGGTTTAGCGACATTGGCATTGGCGGATTACGGCGCATTCCAGCGCTTTGCTGTTCCGTTTAGTTTTGGTGTATTAATTACAGGTTTTGCAGTAGTTACATTGCTTCCGGCTATTCTTGGTATTTTAGGACGCGCAGCATTTTGGCCATTTGTTCCTCGTACAGAGGAAGCTGAAAAAGCAAATGCCGAAAAGAAAAACAAACCATATAAACAACGTAAGCCTAATCACCGCTATATGCGTAAGGTCGGTGAATTTGTTACTTCGAAACCATGGCTTGTCATAATTGTTGCAGGAGCGATATTAATTGGTTTGGCAATTGCGTCCACAAATATTAAATATAACTATGATTTAATATCTTCATTCCCTGAAGATATGCCTTCACGTGAAGGATTTACAATCATTGAAGAGAACTTTACACCTGGTGAATTAGCACCGGTTCAGTTGTTGGTAGACAGTGAAGGAACTGAGTTGGACATTACAGAGCAACTGTTAAAACTCCCATATGTCGGTGTAGTAAAAGAAATGCGTACAGGTGAAACAAACAACAATATCCAACTTTATGAAGTTGATTTGGATAAAAATCCATACTCGAATGAAGCGATGGATGATGTTGAGCAAATGAAGGGCGATGTGAAGGCTATTCTTGCGGATAACAATCTGGAAGACGGCAAATTCTGGATCGGGGGCGAAACGAGCTCTCAACTTGATACAAAAGTCGTTCAGTCAGGCGATGAAAAAATCATTCAACCTGTCATGATTATTATTATTTTCATCGTATTATTAGCATACTTACGTGCTTTAATCACATCGGTTCAATTAATGGTAACGGTAGTAATATCTTTCTTCTCTGCTTTAGGTGCGGGCTGGCTGATTATCCATTACGGTTTAGGTCATGAAGCGATGGCTAGTTCGATTCCGTTGTACAGTTTCGTATTTATTATCGCATTAGGTAATGACTATAATATTTTCATGATTTCTGATATATGGAAAAACCGCAAGCGCGGTATTGCGCATAGAGAAGCCATTTCAAATGGTATTGCTTCAACAGGTGCGGTTATTACATCTGCTGGTCTGATTTTAGCTGGTACATTCCTAGTATTAGCAACGTTACCAATCCAACTGTTAGTACAGTTCGGTATCGTAACAGCGGTAGGGGTATTGCTTGATACCTTTGTCGTACGTCCATTACTCGTACCATCCCTGATTACAGTATTTGGTAAATGGTCATACTGGCCGAACAAAAAGCTCGAAAAATAGCAAAAAGCGTATAGATCCCTAGTTTTAAAGGGGCTATACGCTTTTTTTAGTGTTAAGGAAATTATAGAATATCGCATTGTGGATCACCTGAAATAAAGTTTTGTCCACGTCCAGGCTAAAGCGCCAACTCCTTGGCCATTTCAGTCCCTCCGTACAAAAGTGGTGAACATTTTACTTTTGTGTCGGGCCTTCCAATGGCTTGCGGAGTTGAACGGGCGCTTTAGCGCTTTTGTTCTAAGATGTTAACGAACCGGACTGCAGGCGATACATGAGTTCATACTTGCCGCCAAGTGCTACAAGTTCATCATGGTTGCCTTGTTCAACAATTTCACCACGGTCCAATACTAAAATTTTATCTGCATTTTTAATAGTGGAAAGTCGGTGGGCGATAATAAAGGTTGTACGACCTTTTTTCAGTACATCCATTGCATGCTGAATGATTTCCTCTGTTTCCGAGTCAATATTCGATGTGGCCTCATCCAAAATAAGGATAGCCGGATCAAATGCAAGTGCACGTGCAAACGAAATTAACTGGCGCTGACCGGAAGAAAGGGTACTTCCTTTTTCGATTACAGGCTCATCAATCCCTTTTTCGAATTTCGATAAGACACGTTCGCCCCCGACCGCTTCAAGCGCCTTTTCAACGGTTTCTCTTGAAATGCGCTTATCATTGAGGCTAATATTCGAGGCAATCGTTCCAGTGAACAAATACGGATCCTGCAATACGATTCCCATATGCTCGCGAATCGCTTGGCGCGGAAGCTTCGTAATATCTTTCCCGTCAATGATAATACGGCCTTTTTGCGGATCATAGAAGCGGAACAGTAAATTCATAATCGAACTTTTCCCTGATCCTGTATGACCGACAAGTGCAATTGTTTCGCCTTCTTTTGCTTCAAAGTGAATATCCTTCAACACATATTCATCATTTTTATATGCGAATGATACATGATCAAACACAACATTTCCTTTATAGCGCTCAATTCGTTCCGGACTTACAGCTTCCCCTTGCTGATCAAGCAGTTCGAATACTCGTGAACCTGCAACAAGTGAACGTTCAAGCTGGGAGAACTGGTTGACTAAGTTCGTAATCGGATTGAACAGGCGTGTAATATAATCAACAAACGCATAAAGCGTACCAGCTGTTACCGCTTCAGGTAATGTCATTGATTGTGTACCGAAGTAAAAAACAAATACTGCGAACATTCCGAGTCGTAAAATATTTACCAGGTTATGTGACGTCGCGGAGTCCAACATTAAAAGCTTCCGATTGTATTTATAATGTTCATCATTCATCTCATCGAATTCCTGCTTCATCTGTTCTTCACGGCGGAATGCCTGAATAATCGTCATCCCGTTAATCGATTCATTGATCATTGCATTGATATCCGCTATTTTTGTTCGAATAATATGATTGTACTGTGAAGCAAATTTCCGGTATAAAATCATCCAAATATAAACTATCGGGACGAGTAATAGAGCGAAGAGTGCCATTTTCCAATTTAAAATAAATAAAGCTATATATACCCCTGCAATCGTAATAAAGCTGTTCGCAAATTGCGAAAGTACCGTTACATACAGATTGCGTATTGCCTCTGTATCATTTGTGACACGGGCAACAACTTTACCGGCAGGCAAGTTATCGAAGTATTCGATCGGCAGCTTCTGAATATGTCCGAATACATCTTTCCGTAACTGCTGAATTACGAAGTTTGCACCACGTTGTAAAAAGATGAACATTAAATAACGGAACACAGCAGTCAGCACAGATAACAGGAAGAAGATCGCCAGCAGTACCGCAATCGGTTCTACTTGCAGATTACCTGGTTCCATATAATGATCGATAATATATTTGGCGATGAACGGTCCTGCAATATCAGTTGCGACCGCAATTGTTAGTAAAGCTAACCCGATTAAAATCGGTTTTTTAAATTTTAAAGCATATAGATACAGTCGTTTTGATGTACTCATTGCTCCACCTCCTCAAGCTGCTGGCGGTCAAACTGCTCTTTGTACCAACCACCCAAGCGTAGGAGCTCTTCATGTGTACCTCGTTCAACGATATAACCATCATCCAGCACGATGATTTCATTTGCATGCTGAATACCTGACAGGCGGTGAGTTGAAATGATCGTCGTTTTTCCAGCGCGCTCTGTTTGTATATTTTCAATAATTTTTGATTCTGTTTTCGCATCGACAGCAGATAAAGAATCGTCCAAAATTAAAATTTCGGGATCTTTAATCAATGCACGTGCAATTGATACACGCTGTTTCTGGCCACCTGATAAAGATACGCCTTTTTCACCGACAAGTGTCTCAATGCCAAGCGGTAAATTTGATAAATCTTTTTCAAAGTCTGCCAGTCGAATCGCTTCTTCGATTTCACTGTTCGTAGCATTTTCTTTCCCGAATAAAATATTTTCACGGATGGTACGGGAAAATAATACATGGTCCTGTGGCACATAGCCGATCCAGTCCAATATCTGTTCTTTTGTCATTTGTGCCAAGTCCGTATCATTGATAGCAATTTGCCCATTGCCTAACGGATATTCACGCAGCAGCTGACGAATAAATGTTGTCTTTCCTGAACCTGTTTTGCCGACAATACCAAGTGTTTGCCCCTTTTTGAGGTTCAGTGAAATTTGCTGCAAGTTTTTCACCTGAGATAAAGGGTACTGGAATGTAAAGTCAGAAAACCCGATAGAATTCGGTACATGATGTGTCATTGGTGAAGGAGGATTTTGGACATCCGCTTCATATTCCAATGTATCCTGTACACGGTCAAGTGAAGCACTTCCTTGCTGCATGACATTAATAAGCTCCCCAATCGCAAACATAGGCCAAATTGCCAATCCTAAATAGACGTTAAATGAAACGAGCTGACCGACCGTTAGCTCAGTATTTGAAACAAGGACAGCACCGTAGCCTAATGCGATTACATAACAAATACCAGTTCCGATTTTCGTAATTGGCATAAAGAGCCCGTTAATATAAGCGACACGCATGTTTTTTGCAAATATGTTCTCGCTCATTTCCGCAAAGCGTTCTTCATCTTTTCCTTCTTGAACATATGCACGGATAACGCGGGTTCCCGCAACAGATTCCAGCACATTGTCATTCATCTCACCGAATGCATCCTGTGCTTTCATATAGCGCTCATGAACAATTTTCCCTAAATATTGAATAATAATAGCCATGATTGGAATTGGGAGCATCGCAAAGAATGTCAGCTTCCAAGAGATGAAAAAGCCCATTGCTAAAATGATCAGTGCCATATAGACCGTTGAATCAATGAGGGTCATAATACCGAAACCGGCTGTTAATGTAACAGCATTTAAATCGTTTGTAGCTTTTGCCATTAAGTCACCAGTACGGTTTTTTTCATAAAACGTCGGGGTCATCTTTAAAAATTGATGCATCAGTTTTTTCCGCAAAATACGATCAAGTGTAATCGAACCGCCAAATAACTGATATTGCCATATGAAGTTTAAAGCGTAACTCACGATGGCAGCGCCAATAACGAAGCCTACATACTTCAGCAGCTGCGTCTGATTCATATCACCACTTGTCATGTCATCAATGGCTTCCCCTAAAATCCATGGAGGCAAAACTTCTATAAAGCTCGCCAGCATAAGGAGTACAATCGCAATTGTATATTGTTTACGGTACATTTTTAAAAACCACTTTAATTTCACAAATACATTAAACATTACGTATACCTTCTTTCTTCAAAGTTGATCATGTTGCTACCCATCATCATATCGATCCATTTTTAATAGTTTTCGATGCAAAAAGATAGTCATATAAAGCCCTCCTGATATGTTGTTACACTAAAAAGCACCGTACATTTCTTCGCCGAAACTTAAACGCCGGTACAATGTAAAACAAAAAAGACACCTATTCCGATTTTTCGAAAAGGTGTCAAAACGAAAAAGGGCACAGGGAAATCCACACCTGTGCCTTTTATTTACATGTACGTGCAAAATTAAAACAAAAGTTCAGGTTAGGGCAATATGAAATTGTCGCTGTTGGAATGTGTAAATTCACAATTGATGTCATCATATCCCTTAACTCCTTTCTTTGTTTTAATTTATTTAGTGTTCCTTAATATTAGTGTAGGCAATTATTGTTGTCAATATTTTTTGAAAACATTTTATTTTCAGTGTTGTAATTTATTGGATTTTTCATTGTGAAAAATATTTCGCCTTACTACAACCGTAAATGCAGCTTGGAAAAAGGCCACCGGAAGTTTGAAAATTGTTTGTTTATTCTGTATCTTGAAAGTAATATATCAAAAGGAGTGAGATAACGATGAAGAAACTATTATTGGTCATGCTATTAGCACTTGTGCTCGCAGCTTGCGGGACAAAAGAAACGAGCGATGATATAAATAATGTCCCGGGAAATAATTCAGACAATGTGACACAGGGTAGCCCTGAAGCAAAAGGGGAAAAGATTACTTTATATAAATCAGATGACAATGCTGAAAACACAGTTCCATTTGATGAGAATTTTGATAGCGGTGAAGAAGAACTCGTACCATTTATTTTTTCAAAAGTAAATGAACATGATGTAGAGCTGCTGGATTATACGATGGAAAACGAAGATAAAAGCTTGATGCTTAATTTAGGTGACGACATATACACGATTCAAGGTTCTGCAGGTGCCAATATGTTTGTAGAAACGTTAGCGCGTTCTTATTTTGAAAATTTACCTGAATTACAGGAAGTGACATTTCTATATAAAGGATCGGACGAACCAATCCTGGATCATATGAATATAGGATTACCCTATAAACGAGAAGATTTTGAGATGTAGACGGGGGATAGCGGAAGATGAAGCAATTATGGACTAATGGCACGATCTATACGATGGAACAAGAAGGGTCGACCGTGCAGGCAGTGCTTGTACACGATGGTAAGATCGTAGAAACAGGGACATTCGAGGATTTACAAGTATATGCGGATGACATTATCGATTTGCATGGTGCAGTTATGTACCCGGGCTTTGTAGACAGCCATCTTCATATGATTGGTCACGGTGAAAAGTTGATGCGCCTTGATTTGACGGTAGCGACAAGCGGTGAAGAGCTTGTACAATTGGTGAAAAACGCTGCAGATCAACTTCAGGAAGGGCAGTGGCTCATTGGGGATGGCTGGAATGAAAATCAATTTACAGATGGCCGCATCCCAACAAAAGAAGAATTAGATGCAGTAACTAAAAACCCGATATTCCTTAATCGTGTATGCCATCATGTTGCCTTAGTCAATACAGCCTCACTCCAATTAGCGGAGATTACAATAGGTAATGAAGATCCGGCAGGAGGAAAGATAGGACGACATGAAAATGGTGAGCTAAACGGATTGTTGTACGAACAGGCAACAAATCTAGTATCTTCACTATTTAAACAAGAGGGAGAAAGCTATATTGAAAGCTTGGAGCAGTCCTTGCAGCTGGCGATTGAACATATGCAGTCTTACGGTTTAACTGGTGGACATACAGAAGAGATGAGCTATTATGGTCATTATATGAATCCATTAACGGCCTATCAGCGCGTAGTCGGAGAACGGAAGCATTTCCGCGTCAACTTATTGCGTCATCATACTGTATTTGAGGAAATGATTATGAATAATGCGCAATTTAATGAACCATTTATCGAACCTGGTGCGATGAAAATTTTCGCCGATGGTTCGTTAGGTGGCTCTACTGCTGCACTATTGGCTCCATATGCAAATGAAGAACATAATAAAGGGATGCTCATTCATACAGATGTTCAAATGGAAGCGCTCATTCAATTAGCGCGAAAATATAATGAAGCGGTGGCCATTCATATAATCGGTGATGGTGCTATGGAACAGGTGCTTCAATATTTAGAAAAATATCCTGTAGCTGAAGGGAAGCGCGATCGCCTGATTCATTGTTGCGTCGTATCAGAAGAACAGCTTTTCCGAATGAAGAAACTGCAGGTTATACTGGATTTGCAGCCGGCCTTTGTTACATCAGACTATCCATGGGTAACTGAGAAGCTTGGTGAAAACCGCGCTGGTCACCATTATGCTTGGAAAACGTTTATAGATGAAGGTTTCATATGTGCTGCAGGTACCGATGCGCCGATTGAAGCAATGAGTCCATTCGAAACGATCTATGCAGCCATCGAGCGAAAGAAGCCAACAGATCCACATGAAGGTTATAACCCTAAGCAGAAACTTTCCCGTTTTGAGGCAGTGAAGATGTACACAGTTGGAAGTGCCGAGGCGATCTGTAAAGAAGGTGTACGCGGCTATATCCGGAAAGGGTATGATGCAGACTTTACAATACTTGATACGGATTTAATGAACTGCAGTACGGAAGAAATTTTAAAGACGAATGCATTGTTGACCGTTGTTGGAGGAAAAATCGTATATAAAAAATAATTCATACTATAGTGAAAGAACCGCATACATTTATGTGGTTCTTTTATCATTAATAAAAATGACTGGAAAGAAAAGGTGAAAGTTGTGATGGAATCTATCCAAAATATATTACCTCCAATTGTGGATGAAAAAACAAAAGTGCTTATCCTTGGTTCGATGCCAGGAAAGCAATCACTGGAAAAGCAGCAATACTACGGCAACCGACGGAATCACTTTTGGCCGATTATAGAAAGGCTTCTAGCAACCGATATTCCGGAAGACTATAATGAAAAAATTGCACTTCTTCGTAAACATCATATTGGGCTATGGGACTCGATCGAAAGCTGTGAACGCGAAGGCAGCCTTGATGCAACAATAAAAAATGAAGTACCGAATAACTTTTCGGAGCTCTTTAAAAAATATCCGCAAATACAGCTCGTCCTATTTAACGGCGGGAAAAGCTTCGATGTTTTTAAAAGACATATTGGACTCGATGTATTGGACGGAAGGGCGTATAAAAAAATGCCATCTACAAGCCCGATTCCAGGAAAGAATATTAAAAGCTTTGATGAAAAAGTTGAGATATGGAGCATCTTGCTGGATTATTTATCTTAATCAAAAATCTTAACTGTTGATTGATAGCGCAATCCGATCTTATTCGGTATGATAAAAACAAACCGTAGTAAAGGGGATTTATAAATGTATCGTGTAGCAGAAGATTTTGTAAAAGATTGGGCAATCTCATCAAAAGGTGCATTGAAAGTAATGCAAGCTATTCCAGATGACAAAATGCATATCGCCATTGTAGATGAGCACAATTCATTAGGATGGTTATCATGGCATTTAGTAAGTGTAGCAGGCGCATTCGGCCATTTTGCAGGATTGCAAATTCCGGGACCGGGTCCTGATATGCCACAGCCAGCGACAATGGCGGAAATCGTGGAGAAGTATGAAATGGTGCGCGAAGCGTATAAAAAAGAAGCGGCAGCATTAACAGAGGAGCAGCTTTTAGAAGAAGTATCTGCTTTTGGCGGTATGATGAAGCGCGGCGAACTACTCGGCAAAGTAATTTCACACCAAACACATCATGTTGGCCAAATGACTGTATTACTACGCCAAGCAGGCTTGACAGTACCGCCAGTAATGGGACCTACAAAAGAAATGCAATAAGAACTGAGCCTCGAACATGTTTCGGGGCTTTTTTGATGAAAAAAAGATGTCCAATTTTCAAGTTGGACATCCGGTACATTTATTTCAGGAAAAAATCATAGCTATTTTTTGCAAGTAATGTAATTGTGACGATGATGAAAAGGACACGCACATAGCCGCTTCCACGCTTAATTGCAAACCTTGAACCGACAATCGCTCCGACAATCTGAGCGGCCCCCATTATCAAGCCATATGTATAATTAATTTGCCCTAAATAGATAAACATTAAAAGCGCCCCGATATTACTCCCGAAGTTAAGGAGTTTTGCATTACCGGCTGCCTTTAAGAAATCATAGCCGACCATTAGAAATGCAAAAATCAGGAATGATCCAGTACCAGGACCTAAAAAACCATCATAAAAACCAATCAGTGAAATTACAAAGAAAAATAGAATATACTTTGTCTTTGACAGTGATTTAACCGCAGAAATACTGCCCCAATCTTTTTTGAAAATTGTATAGACCGCTACAGCAGCCAACATAATCAGCATTAATGGTTTCAATAAGTTAGGATCAAGTAAATGGACAATCCAAGCCCCGATCATCGAACTGATAAAAACCCACGGAAAATACTTCATGACGGATTTAATATCTAGCTTTCCAGACCGATAAAAGGTAATAGTACTCGTTAAGGATCCCATTGTCCCGGCGAGTTTGTTTGTCGCAACAGCTGCAGAGGGACTGAGCCCGGCAAACATTAATGCAGGCAGTGAAATAAGACCACCGCCTCCCACAACAGAATCGATAAATGCTGCTAAAAAACCAAAACAAATTAAAATAATAACTAGTTGTGGGTCTAACTCAAATCCCATAAAAAAAACCCTTCTTTCTTCACATAGAGCAATACACTCATGCTATCGAAAATCAGGAGTAGTGTAAATAGTTAAAATTATGATTCGATTATGATAAGGTAATATATTAGTATAATGGAAACGGAGTACACAAATGAAGGAATATCGATTTTTATTATTTGACTTGGATGATACATTATTGGATTTTAAAGCGGCAGAAAGATTAGCTTTGCCGAAATTGTTTGAAGCACATCAGCTACCATTAACGCCTCAAATCGAAGCAGTTTACCGGGAAATTAATACAGGTTTATGGCGCTCTCTTGAAGAAGGGCTGATTACTCGTAACTTTTTAATGGAAAACCGCTTTGGCAAAACATTCGAGCATTTTGGAGTTGAAGTGGATGGCCGGGCATTGGACGCTGAGTACCGTGGCTATTTAGCAGAAAGTAAAGTTTTTGTAGAAGGGGCATTGGAGCTGATTCAAACATTGGCACCTGAATACGAACTATATATTACATCGAATGGATTGGCGGAGACCCAGATAAAACGCCTCCAAGTGACAGGGTTGGCACCCTATTTTAAGCAAGTTTTCGTTTCGGAAAATACAGGCTATCAAAAGCCGATGAAGCCATTTTTTGATTATGTGTTTGAACGGATTCCGAATTTCGACCCGAACAAGGCGATGATTATTGGTGATTCTTACAGTGCGGATATTACCGGGGGCGCTAATGCCGGAATCGATACATGCTGGCTCAACCCGTTGAATACAGTACCATCAACAATTCGTCCCACTTATGAAATACAAAAGCTGGATCAACTTTTACCGATTATAAACAGTCATAAAGCTAACTCTCAAGAGCCTGTGAAAATTTAGTAAAGGCTTTAAGTATTATATAAAATGAAATGCGATGATGCAGCAAGGAGTGAACGCAATGACCTTATTTTTTCTGGTCGTTCTAATTGCGATTATAGGTTATTTTAGTTTTAAATTATATATTCATGACAATTCAACGTTTTATCAATTGACCGGCTATTCCTATTTTAATGTCCTCATGAATAAAAGTGTCCGAACTTCCTACCAACTTACGAAGGAATTGGAGCATATTCAAGGTACAAAAAAAATAATGGTGAATCTGCAACTTCCTGTTCACAATGAAGTACAAACAATTGACGCACTTTTACTGCATGAATCAGGGGTTTATGTAGTGAATGTGATAGAGAAGTCAGGCTGGATTAACGGACGGGAACAGAGCATCGAATGGATGGAGCTATTGCATAAAGATCAAAAAAGAGTATTTAATAACCCAATCCATGAAACAAAGCGTTTAACCCATGCATTAAAAGACCGACTAACGGAAGTAGATGGATCACTTTTTGAAACAATGGTAGTTTTTACGAATAATTGTTCATTCCAGCATATTGAAATTCAATCATCCGATGTCGAAGTGCTGAAAATCGCGGAATTGAAAGAGTGGGCAGCAACACTTGAAGGAAAACGATTATCAGAAACTGAGATTGAAACTTTGTACGCGACATTGGAATCCTTAATGCACGGGGAAAAGGCAATATTACGTTCAAAAACCGCTACACCGCCGGTAAGTTAATAGTAAACAGAGCAAAGCAGTATTTTCTGCTTTGCTTTTTTTTATTCACCAGCTAAGGGAGCAGTGACCACTATTTCCTTTTTTTATTTGAATGAGTTTATGGTACGATACTAGCGAACACATATGAAGGAGGATCCATCATGGGTCTATTATCAAAACGAGCGTTAAGTATTCAGCAGTTTCAATTCAATAGCCGATTGTTTGCATGTCCTATTTGCAAACAGGAAATAGAGATAAGTAATGAAGGAAAAATGAGCTGTTTATCGAATCATACATTTGATGTGGCAAAACAAGGCTATGTTTATATGTTAAACCGTCCTGTCCAATCAATGTATGGAAAAGAATTATTCGATTCGCGCCATATGGTCATTCAAGCAGGCATTTATGATCGGTTACAAGCGGCGATTGCCCGGGAAATCAATGTAGCACAACCGGTAATTTTGGATACAGGTTGTGGTGAGGGTTCTCATTTACATCGTATTTGCGAACAGCTTGATCGTCCTGTTGGTGTAGGAATCGATATTTCTAAGGAAGGGATCATCGCAGCGGCAAAGTATAACCCCGAAGAGCTTTGGTGTGTCGGTGATTTAGCGAATAGTCCGTTCAACGAGCAATCTTTTGATGCGATTTTAAATATTTTATCCCCTGCAAATTACGATGAATTTAAACGTCTATTAAAGCGAGGCGGCAAAGTAATAAAAGTTGTGCCACAGGAAAATTATTTAAGTGAACTGCGTAAACAGGCGTTTGCAGATTCGGATAAGGAAAGCTATACAAATGCCCAAACTGTAGAGCGCTTTAAAGCAAGTTTTGCAAATACCGAAGTAAAAAGAATTACGTATACAGTACCGCTTGAAGTACATTTAGTACAAAACCTGCTTGAAATGACACCGATGGGCTGGCATATTGACGATAAAGAAAGTATTCAATTACAGGAAATTACAATTGATTTAGATTTATTAATTGGAATGGAGTGATCGTAGATGAAGAAAATCCTAGTATTAGGCGGGACACGATTTTTTGGCCGTAAATTAGTTGAACTTTTATTGGAGCAAAAGCATGAAGTAACAATTGTCACACGCGGAATGTCGGAAAATCCTTTTGGCGATGCGGTGGAGCATATTAAAGTGGACCGTAAAGATACAGCGGCTTTCGAGAAAGCTCTGGAAAATCGTACATTTGATATTGTGTATGATAATATTTGCTATTCGCCAAACGAAGCAAAACAGCTGTGCAATCTGTTCAATGGGAAAATCGGCAAGCTCGTTTTCACATCTACACTAGCTGTATATGAGGCAGATGGCAAGCCGCATCCGGAAGAAGATTTCGATCCGACTTCATATGGCATCATCATGGGAGACACACATGAATTTACTTATGGTGAAGGTAAACGCCTGGCAGAGGCGGTATTTTATAAGTTTGCCGAGTTCCCTGTAGTCGCAGTCCGTTTCCCGATAGTTATGGGAGAAGATGATTACACACGCCGTTTGCATTTCCATATTGAGCGCATCATTAATAAAGAACCGATCGGATTTGTGAACATGGATGCGGAAATGTCCTTTATTCAGGCAACAGAAGCGGCTCGATTTTTAGAGTGGGCAGGTAATAATTATGTGGAAGGACCGATTAATGCGACAGCAAATGGTGTCATTTCTTTAAAAGACCTTATTTCTCTTATTGAAGAAAAGACAGGCGAGCGTGCCAAAATTGCGCTTCTTGGGACAGAGGAAATCCGTTCGCCATACGCGATTCCCGCAACATGGTATATGAAAAATGACAAGGCGGAGCAATTAGGATTTTCGTTCAGCCAGCTTGAAGATTGGCTGACTCCATTAATCGAGCAAATTGCAGGAACTACGGTCAAGCAACAGTAATTGAACGTAGTTACGACTTTCAATTAAAATGAAGTGAGATTAACGATAAGGTAGGAATGAAACGTGTATAAATTTATTGCAAGAGTTGTATATGGAATTTTAGGGGTCAACGGGTCAAAGGCAAAGGTATACGGGAAAGAAAATATACCGAAAGAAGGCGGCTTTGTTGTTGCCTGTACACATAATGGCTATATCGATATTTTAAACCTTGGGATTTCGATGCTGCCAAAAGAAGTACATTTTATGGCTAAGAAACAACTATTTGATGTGAAAGGATTAGGCTGGCTTATTACGAGACTAAATGCATTCCCGGTGGATCGTGACAATCCGGGACCAAGTGTTATTAAAATTCCTCGTCAGCTTATTAAAGAAGGAAAAGTAGTCGGAATCTTCCCGAGTGGAACAAGGAGCTCTGAAAACTCGGAATTAAAAGCCGGAGCAGTGACGATTGCCCAACTGGCGAAGACAGAGATTTTACCGGCTGCTTATATTGGTCCTAAAGATGCAAAAGGTGTATTTAAACGTCAAAAAGGCTATTTGATTTACGGTAAGCCATTTACGGTTGGCGCCGGAAAAGAAGGCCGTGAACAATCCGTTCAATTTTTGGAAGATGAACTGAACCGATTGACAGCACATTTAAAAGAAATGCATCCGGAAATAAAATAATAGGAGCTGCGCGAAAATCTTCGTGCGGCTTCTTTATTAGGAGTGAAAGAAAAGATGAAGCAAATACTATTCGTATGTTTGGGCAATATTTGCCGTTCTCCTATGGCGGAGGCCGTTATGCGTGATTTAATCGCTAAACGCGGTTTGACGGATAAAATTGCAGTCGACTCAGCCGGCACGAGCAATTACCATATTGGAGAACCCCCGCATAAAGGGACGACGGCGAAATTACAGGAATACGGTATTGTGACAACAGGCATGCTTGCAAGACAATTATGTACCTCCGATTTAGACAGCTTTGACTATATTGTGTGTATGGATGAAAGCAATGTGAAAAATACGATGGAAATGCTCCGTGCCGAAGCAGATGCAAAAGTGTTCCGCTTCCTTGATCTGACGACACATAAAAAAGATGTACCGGATCCTTGGTATACGGGAGATTTCCAGGAAACGTACGATCTATGCTTGGAAGGCTGCGAGGCATTGCTGGAAAAAATTGAAGCGGATTTATAAGGAAAAGCGAAGTGGACTTCATCCGCTTCGCTTTTTTTATTATTCTTTTGTTTGTTAGCTAATGTTATTTACGACAGCCTGTTATAAGTAGCATTGTTGAGGGTAATTATATGTCAAAGTATGCAAAGATTCGTATGGAGGGAATAGCTATGGATGTGAAGGGGAGACGAAAAAGCAGTAACGTGGAAGATCGTCGGGGGATGAGTGCCGGGAAAATCGGCGGAGGTCTTGGTGGAGTCGGGATTATTATTGCCATTATTTTTACATTGCTCAATGGCGGCGATGCAGGGGATGTTGTTTCGGAAGTATCAAAGAGTATTACGCAAAATGGTGCAACGTCCGAAAACTATGAACCGACCGCCGAAGAAGAGGAACTGGCGGAATTCGTTTCTGTAGTACTGGCGGATACAGAGGATATATGGCAACAATTGTTTGCCGATAATGGGCTGACCTACGAAAATCCGACGCTCGTATTATTTACGGATAGTGTAAGCTCCGGATGCGGGATGCAAAGTGCTGCGGTTGGACCATTTTACTGTCCGGCAGACTATAAGCTTTATATTGACTTAAGTTTCTATAAAGAGTTAAAAAACCGGTTTGATGCACCGGGTGATTTTGCCATGGCATATGTGGTCGCACATGAAGTCGGGCACCATGTCCAAACATTATTGGGCACGTCCGAACAAGTACATGCCTTAAACGGCAAAGTATCGCAAGCCGAGTACAATGAAGCGGTGAAGCGTCTGGAACTGCAGGCGGACTATTACTCCGGTGTGTGGGCACACCATGTCCAGGACAAAGGCTATTTGGAGGAAGGCGACTTCGAGGAGGCTTTAACTGCAGCAAATGCCATTGGCGACGATACACTGCAGATGGAAGCGCAAGGCTATGTCGTTCCGGAAAGCTTTACACATGGTACAAGCGAGCAGCGGATGCGCTGGTTCAAAAAAGGTTATAATGCCGGAACACTGCAAGGCGGCGATACATTTAGCTTAGAAGCTTCACAATTATAAACGAGACCTATAGCATAGAAAAAATGCTATAGGTTTTTACATTTTTTTATGCAGAGTAATTTAAAATTATTTCAAGTTTATGTATAATAAATAAGTTAAATATATTTTTTCGTTTTTAAATAACGTTACTAATAGAGTATGAAAGAGAGTGAATAAAATGGGTCGTAAGTGGAATAACATTAAAGATAAAAAGGCTGGGAAAGACGCAGCAAATAGTCGTATTTATGCTAAATTCGGTCGTGAAATTTACGTGGCGGCAAAATCAGGTGAACCAAATCCGGAATCTAACCGTGCGCTGAAAACAGTTTTAGAACGTGCGAAAACTTACTCTGTACCAAAACACATTATTGAAAAAGCAATCGACAAAGCAAAAGGCGGCGGCGATGAGCAATTCGACGAGTTACGCTACGAAGGATTCGGTGTAGCAGGTACAATGGTAATCGTTGATGCATTAACAAACAACGTAAACCGTACAGCTTCTGAAGTACGTGCAGCGTTCGGTAAAAATGGCGGTAACATGGGTGTTTCCGGTTCAGCGGCGCATATGTTCCAAAATACAGCTGTTTTCGGAATTGAAGGAAAATCAGAAGATGAAATTCTTGAAATTTTAATGGAAGCCGATCTGGATATGCGTGACATTATGGACGAAGAAGGCACAATTATCGTTTATGTTGAGCCGGAACAATTCCATGCCACACAAGAAGCATTTAAAGAAGCAGGCATCGAAGAATTTACTGTAGCGGAGTTAACGATGCTGCCAATGACAGATGTTGCTTTAGCCGGTGATGATCTAGTGAAGTTCGAAAAAATGATTGATGCATTGGAAGATTTGGAAGACGTGCAACGCGTATACCACAATGCTGATTTAGGCGAATAAAAAAAGCGGCCCGAAGATTAATTCTTCGGGCTTTTTTGTGCCTGCAATTTCCATTGGAAACTAACGGGAATTGAGTAGTGCTATATTCTTATTATTCATTAATAATATATAGGATTCACTAAAAGACATTGCATTTAATTAACCTTTAATTCAAAATAAATTTAACAATCAAATATTATATTAGGAGACAAAATAGGCTATGAAAAGAATGGACAAATTAGGTAGTAGAATTATATTGATGATCGGCATTATATTTTCCATTATTTTGCTATTAACAGTTATTATGCTTCAATTTAATTCAGCGCGTTCAGTCCAGTCATCTGTGAAAGAACGTACGATTGAAGTAGCAAGTAATATTTTAAATTACATAGATGTAGAAAAGTATGAGCAGCTTATTGAAGAACCAGAAGAAAATGCAACATATTGGGAATTGCGCGAACAGTTAAATGAATTACGCGAATACAATGGTGTCATGTATGCCTATACCTATTTTGTACCGGAAGAAAACGGGGAAGTTACCTTTTTAGTTGATGGCATGCCAGCAGATGATACTGAAAACGCCGGGGTGCTTGGTGACCCATCGTCTTCTACAAAGTACGAACATATTGAGCGGGTTATTGAAGACGGTCGATTTGCAACAGACCTTTTAAGCAGTGATTTCGGTGAATATATTACCGGCATTGTTCCGGTTGAAAATGATGCAGGGGAAACGATTGCCTATTTAGGTGTTGATATCGATGCATCGTATGTTGCTTCTTTAACAAAGAATGTAGCAAAAGAGATTGTCCCGATTATTGCGCTCATTTTCATTATTATTTTTATAGTAGCTTTACTCGGTATTTATACTTATATCCGTCGAGCATTATCGCCATTACAAACATTGAATAAGGCGGCGGAAAATCTGGCTTCAGGTGATATTGTTGAGTCACAGGCTATATTAGACAAGCTGAATTTTAAAACGAATAATGAGATAACAGCATTCGCAAAAAATTTCCAAAGCTCGCTTGTCGAGTTATCAGCCACATTCAAAGTGTTGAAGGAACGTACAGATGGGCTCGGAGAAGTAGTGGATCTAATCGAAACATCTACAGAACGTGTGAATACATCAAATGAAAAAATGGTGGAAAATATCACCACGATTTCACACAGCGGGTCATTACAGCAAGTAAGCAATAATGAAGTAAATGCTGCGATGAATGAAATGGCAATCGGTATTCAGAAACTGGCCGATACATTCAATGAGATTGCTGAAATTTCTTCAGACATGACAAATCTTGTTGAAGATGGTGCACAAAGTTCCGTTAAGGTAGTTTACCAGATTCAAGGGGTAGAAAAATCGGTGGAAAATACGGCTACGCTGGTGAAAGAAATGGGAGAGAATTTCCACTCTATTAAAGAAATGGTGACAGTCATAACGAATATTTCGGATCAGACGAACTTACTGGCACTTAATGCAGCGATTGAAGCGGCACGTGCAGGGGAAGCCGGAAAAGGATTCGCGGTTGTAGCAGATGAAGTGAAGAAACTGGCTGAAATGTCCCGTACATCTGCGGAGGAAATTTCAGGTCATCTTCAAAAATTCTCGCATATTACGGATCGTTTGCTTGTTGAAATTGATATGACGACAACAGATGTAAAAGAAGGAACGATGGCGGTAGGTGAAATTGGCCAGCGCTTAGATAAGATTTTAAATTCTGTACTAAACGTCAACAATCGCATTCAGGACGACTCAGCAGTTGTTGAGCAAATGTCGGCAGGTGCAGAACAAATTTTAGCTTCCACTGAGGAAATGAGTCGTTTAGTAAATGATACATCCGACTATGCAAAACATTTGGCGCATGCTTCAGATGAGCAAACACTTGTAGTCGATGATTTAACGAAAGCGGTTCAGGAATTGGATAGCCATTCACAACAAGTCGTATTGGAAATGGATAAGTTCAAGATATAATGACTGACATAAGCAGTTGAGACTTTCCTCGGCTGCTTATTTTTTATGCCTTTTAACCTGAAACAAAGACAGACAAATATTCTGAAAATAATTGCAATTTCTGCCAGAATCATAAATAATAAAAGAAGGAATTTCGAATTCCGAATGAAGTGAACAGATGGGGTGAATGAGTTTGGTAACATTTAAAGACTTTGAATATAAACGTCCGGATTTAGAACAAATGAAAGAACAGACAGCAGCATTATTGGAAGAATTTAAAGCTGCAACTACTGTAGAAGAACAAAGCGAAGTGATCGAAAAATTAAATGCAATTCGCAACACATTTTCTACGATGGCTAATATCGTATATGTACGTGCATCGATTGATACAAATGATGAATATTACCAAAAAGAGCGTGATCATTTCGATGAAGTAAGCCCAATGGCAGACGAGCTTGTATTTAATTACTATACAGAACTGGTGAAATCGCCTTTCCGTGCACAACTAGAAGAAAAATGGGGCACGCAGCTGTTTGCTTTAGCTGAAAACTTATTAAAAGGTTTCTCGCCTGCAGTAATCGAGCTTATGCAAAAGGAAAATAAACTAACGTCTGAATATAGCAAGCTAGTTGCTTCAGCTCAGATTGAATTTGACGGCAAAACACTGACGTTGGCACAGCTTGGACCATATGCAGAATCTACTGAGCGTGATGTTCGTAAAGCAGCACGTGAAGCGAGTGCAGATTTCTATGCATCAAACAAAGAAAAGTTCGATCAGATTTATGATGAGTTAGTAAAGCTTCGTCATGAAATCGCGACAAAGTTAGGCTTCAAAAACTATGTGGAACTTGGCTACGTCAATATGAACCGGATTGACTACAATGCAGAGATGGTAGCGAAATTCCGCGAACAAGTGCGCGAATATATTGTGCCGCTTGCAACTAAACTGTACGAGCGCCAAGCAGAACGCATCGGTGTGAAAGACTTCAAATTCTATGATGAGGGTTTAACATTCTTAACAGGAAATGCCGTTCCTCAAGGGGATCCGGAGTGGATTATTAATAACGGTAAAAAAATGTACGAAGAACTTTCTAAAGAAACTGGCGAGTTCTTCAACTATATGATCGAGCATGATTTAATGGATCTGGTTGCGAAAAAAGGTAAGGAAAGCGGCGGATACTGTACGTTTATCGAAGACTACGAATCACCGTATATCTTCTCGAACTTCAATGGTACATCTGGAGATATCGATGTACTGACACATGAGGCAGGACATGCATTCCAAGTGTATTCAAGCCGAAATATTGGAATTCCGGAATACTTATGGCCGACATATGAGTCAGCAGAAATCCATTCTATGAGTATGGAATTCTTTACATGGCCATGGATGGAGCTATTCTTCAAACATCAAACAGATAAGTATAAATTCTCGCACTTAAGCAGCGGGTTACTATTCTTGCCATACGGTGTAGCAGTTGATGAGTTCCAGCATGTCGTGTATGAAAACCCGGAAATGACACCGGCTGAGCGCAATGCTGCCTGGAAGGAAATCGAGGCGAAGTATTTACCGCATCGCGATTATGACGGTCATGACTACTTAGAATCAGGAGCCTTCTGGCAGCGACAAGGCCATATTTATTCAAGCCCATTCTATTATATCGACTACACGTTAGCGCAAATTTGTGCATTCCAGTTCTGGAAACGTTCACGAGAAGACTTTGATGGAGCTTGGAAAGACTATCTGCATCTATGCAGCCTTGGCGGTTCATTTGCTTTCACAAAGCTTGTTGAGGAAGCGGGCTTAATCTCGCCATTTGACGACGGCTGTGTGGAATCGGTTGTAGGAACAATCGAAGACTATTTAAATTCAATCGATGATAAAAAGCTATAAAATTTAAAAGGTGCGATTCGCAATAAATACTTTGCGAAACAAACCTTTTTATTTTTTGTATTTTATGAAGCTTTATGGCATGCTAAAACGTACATAGTTATAGTGAAAATTAACAGTAAAGAAAGATTGAGAAAGTGAGTGAGCCGATGACTAGAAAACTGTGGTTCCAAGTTGGCGTAGGTATTTTAATTACTTTATTAATTATTAAATATTTTATTGAAATTCATCCGATTTTTAATCCGATTATCATTATTTTTTCGACAATTCTTGTACCGTTATTACTTGGTGGGGTGCTCTATTATATTTCAGAGCCATTGCAGCGCATATTGGAAAAACGAGGTATGCCGAGATGGGGAAGTTTAATAACAATAGTCCTTATCATTGCGGGTTTATTCACAACCTTTTTAGTTTTAGTCGGTTCTCCAATTGCAAACCAAGTAAACAAACTTGTTGAAAATGCACCGACAATCGCTAAGGATATTGAAGAAGCAGCTGATTTCATTATTGATAATAAGGAAAATATTCCGATGCTGCCACCGCAAATTGAAGAGTTTATAGGATCTGTTACCAATTCCATACAAGACATTGCGGTTGCAAGCAGTAAATATCTTGTATCATTTTTAAGTGGAGCGGTAACGGTAACATTAACATTAGTACTGGCACCATTTTTCTTTATCTTTATGTTGAAAGACCATGAAAAATTCGCGCCTCAAATTTACGGTATATTTAACGGTGAGAGCCGCACATGGGTAAAGAAAACATTAGAAGACATTGATAACGTATTAAGAAGCTATGTCCAAGGACAAGTATTGGTCAGCTTTTTACTCGCGATCATGATGTACATCGGTTATTTAATCATTGGGTTGGAGTATTCATTATTACTTGCTCTATTTGCATTTTTCATGAATATGATTCCGTTTATCGGTCCGTGGCTTTCCCTTGTACCGGCGGTGATTGTAGCACTTCTTAATGATCCATTTGACGTTATTTGGGTCGGTGTTGTAACGCTTGTCGCACAGCAAGTAGAAAGTAACCTGATTACACCGAATGTTATGGGGCGATCTTTGGATATTCACCCGCTGACAGTCATTTCAATCGTATTGGCAGCAGGAAATATTGCCGGATTCATTGGAATTTTAATCGCCATTCCTACGTACTGTGTCCTTAAAGTAATCGTTCAAAATATTTATGAACAACGAAAACAGATTAAAGAAGCAGCAACGAAGAATGTGTAACAGATTTAGCTAGGGTTAATATAGCGGGACATATGTGATAAGCATATGCTTCGCTTTTTAATTTTCGCCGGAAACGGTATACTTATTAATTGAAAAGACATTTAAAAGGAGCAGACAATGCTAACATTTGAACAAAAACAAGAAATTATCGAATCGTTTTCCCAGTTGACTAAAAAGGAAATTTCATTAAAACGTGTGAATTATCACTTTGAAGGAAGCCTTTACGAAAAATCAATCGTTGTAGAAAAATTGCATCCAAACGGCAATGGCTTTGTTTTCGTCGGTGATTTATTGAAATATGAAAAAGAAGCAGGCGACAACGGGCTTGTTAATATTCGAGATTACAGCGAGGAAGCGTTACGTGAAATCGTACGCGATGCAATCAACTATTTATCTGAGGAAGAAGAAGAGATTTTACCGATTGTCGAAACATGGACATCGCGTGAAGGCACGAAACTTGAACTGGAATTTAACGATCGCTCTTGGAATATTTATCATCAAGGAAATCTGGAGGAATCTTTCGGTACGCGTGAAGACGCTATTGCTTATTTACGTGAGGAAGGTTTCCGACTTTCAAAATAGATAAGTGAGGGAATTGAAGTATGACACAGCAGAATTCATCGAAGGAAATGTCCGGAAATAAAATGGTCAAAATTATCATCGGTACAATTTTAGTAGTATCCATTGCTATTGTCATTGTAATTCAAGTATTTTACATGTTGTGGGAACCGAAAGACCCGAAACAAATCGAGTTGAACAAAAGTGAAGCATCGAGCGGTGCAGTATCATTGTTGCATCCGTATGAGGAACAGTTCTATATAGGTTAAATAATCCCCTTCGCCGGCATCGTGGCGAGGGGGATTATTGTTTGTGTTAGGTGGTGGGCGGTGGTGGTGGTTTTCTAATAACCAGGTAGAATGTTCTAATATATTTTAAAATGTTCTAATAAAAGTCCGGTCTTCTAATATCTTTGCTCAATGTGCTAATAAGTGTTTAAGATTTTCTAATATCGGGGTCGGATGTGCTAATATCATAACTAGTTGTTCTAATATCTGTGCAAGATGTTCTAATAAACTCAAAACCGGTCACCCGGAACCCCTCTAATATAAGGAAAAACAGCGTAACCGTCACCCGATACAACCGGTTTTCTAATAAAAGCTATGGAAGTTCTAATATCCGCACAACTTCTTCTAATATCCCCGACAATTGTTCTAATAAACTCAAAACCGGTCACCCGGCCGCCCTCTAATTGAAAGGAAAGTCACCCGTATCCCGCGGTTTTCTAATAAAAGCTACGGAAGGTCCAATATCCCCGACAATTGTTCTAATAAACTCAAAACCCAAACAAAAACAGCCGCCCAGCCTATTTACAACAGGCCGGACGACTATTTATAGAACATTATCTCGTATTCTTCTTAAACGGCAGCCACCAGTTCCAGTCGCCAAACAGCTTCATGAAACTAGGGACGAGCATCAGGCGGATGATTGATGCATCAATGGCAATCGCGATAGCAATGCCGACTCCGATTTGCTTCACGGGCATAACGTCCGTAAATGCGAATGCACCGGTAATAACAATCATAATAAGCGCAGCGGATGTAATAATTTTACTTGTCGAGACAAGTCCATCGACCGTTGCTTTTGTATTTGTTGCCCCTTTTAGATATTCTTCCTGAATACGGGAAATTAAAAATACTTCATAGTCCATACTTAAGCCGAATACTAAGCAGAAGGTCAGCACCGGAATAATCAATACAATTGTCGTCGCTTCCAGACCGAAATGGCCATATTGGAAAATGTAGACAAGAATACCGAATGTCGCACCTAAGCCAAGAATGTTCATTAGAATCGCTTTCAACGGAATTAAAATCGAACGGAATGCAATCATTAAAATAAAGAAGGTAGATACAATTATAATCGTAATGGCAATGAGAACTTTACCGGCAATCTCATCAAAGATTTCCTGATTGAACTTTGCCTGGCCGGACAAGGCGAAATCGACACCTAAGTCTTTTTCACTCCACTCGCGTACAAAATCCTGCGCTTCGAATGACGAACCTTCTGTATTTAAATAAGCGACCATATACATTTTATCTTCCTGAATGAAACTTTCCGCCACTTCATCCAGTGCACCGGGTGCTTGCGGGTTGCTGTTTGCCATTTCCCACATTTCAACGGATTCGATATTAGCTACTGTAAACATCGACGTTACACGATCGACTAGCGGGTCATCCAACAGCTGCTGCTGAATATCGAATATTTTCTCGCGGCCATCTGTCGTATCCCAGGCATCGGCATCTTCATTTTCTGCCAGAAGGAATACCGGTGTATTATCGCCGAGCCCGAATTGTTCATCGAGCGTATCGAACGTTTGGCGCGATTCATACGATTCCGGCAATGATTCTGTAGAAGGAATCGTTAACTCGATATCTTTGATAGGTACCATAGCAACACATAGCAATATGATGGCCACAACTATAATTGTGACAGGTCGCTTCATGACAAAGGCGGCGAACTTCTGCCAACGGGAGGCAGTCGGTTTTATACGGAAAACACGGCCTTTATTTAAACGGTCACCAAGAAGCATCAATGTTGCCGGTAAAAGTGTAATGCCTGTTAAAACAGCCAAAAACACGACAATTGATCCGCCAAGTGCGATGTTCATGAAAATTTCCACATCAATAACAATCATTGCACCAAGACCAATCATGACACAGAGGGCAGAAAAGATAATCGAGCGTCCGGCTGTTTGAATCGCAATTTGAACAGACTGCTCAATCGATTGCGTATTGCGTTCTTCACGGTACCGGTTAATAAGCAGCAATGCAAAATCGATACTTAAAGCCAACCCGAGCATCGGGACGATATTCAATACAAAAATCGACAAGTTCACACTGTCTCCTAAAAGAGCCAATAGACCAAGTGTGATGACAACTGTCGCACCGCCGACTAAAATCGGCAGTAGAGAAGCTACAATCGTACCGAATGCCAGCAGTAAAACAATTAAAGCAATTGGAAGGCCAATCGTTTCCGCTTTAATTAAATCATTTTGACTTGCAACATTAATATCCTTTGAAATAACCGGTTCACCTGTAATGGAGATTCCGTTATTTTCGCCGAGCTTTTCACGCAGCTCATCAATAATCGGGAAATAATCATCCACAGAATTATCAAAATCCAGCATTCCATAGGCATAGCCGTCTTTATTTAATTCTTCGACACCTACAGGAGATGTGATTGTTTGAATTTCTTCAATCGTTTCTAAACTTTCAAGGGCAGACGTGATTTCCTCATCTGTTTTATTTTCAAACAGTACAAAAATTGTTTTTGCGGGTAAATCGAATGTATCTGACAGCTCGTTCGTTACATACGAGTGGTCGCCATCATAGAAAAATCCATCCCCTTGCAGTTTAGAAGGGAGTTGAAGTGCAAAAAATGCTAGAATAACTAAAATTGCACACCATATTAGAACGATCGGTTTTGCAAATTTTGTAATGAATACTGCGAACTGTTTCATAAATTACCGCCTTTCTTTTTCCATAATTACAGTGTAATGGATTCATAGAAAAAAAGAAAAGAGGGAGGTTTGTCCGGAAAAATTTCCGAAACATACCTGCCCTCTTTACTAAAAGAATAGATTTAATACTGTATAAATAATCGCTGCCATGACAGCAGATATAGGCATTGTAATAATCCATGTTGTAACAATTTTCCGAGCCATACCCCAGTTTACGCCTTTTACATTTTGAGCCGAACCGACACCCATAATTGCAGAAGAAATAACATGTGTTGTAGATACTGGCAAGTGAATTAATGTCGCACCGAAAATAATGGATGCGGAAGCAAGGTCTGCAGCAGCGCCGTTTACAGGACGGATTTTCATAATCTTACCGCCGACTGTTTTGATGATTTTATAACCGCCGATTGATGTACCAAGCCCCATTGCTAAAGCACAGGCGAAACGTACCCAACCTTGTACATCATCCGTTGTTTGCCAATTTGCTGCAATAAGTGCCATCGTAATAATACCCATCGCCTTTTGGGCATCGTTTGTTCCGTGGGTAAATGATTGAATGGCTGCAGTGAATATTTGCATAATACGGAAGCCTTTATTTGTTTTATAAAGGTTCATATTCTTAAAAATGAATTTCATTATTGTCATCATGATATAGCCGGCACAAATCGCAATGATTGGTGATGCTAATAATGCAATGATGATTTTTGTGAATCCGCTATAGTTTAAAACCCCGATTCCAGATGCTGCAATGGCAGCACCTGCAATCGAACCGATCAATGTATGGGAAGAACTTGATGGAATTCCAAAATACCAAGTGACTAGGTTCCATGTGATCGCCGATAATAGAGCGGCCAATATAACCACAGTACCGATTAATGGTGCATCAGGTGAAGATAATGCAAAAGGATCAACAATATCTGACGCAATCGCTTTTGCAACACCTACGAATGTAATGGCACCCAGGAAATTCATAAACGCTGCCATGATTACCGCTACTCGAGGAGGTAGCGCACGTGTTGAAACGGATGTTGCAATCGCATTTGCCGTATCGTGAAAACCATTAATGAAGTCAAATGCAAGGGCAAAAAAGACTACTAGGACAGTAATGATAAGTAGTGTATTCATTAAAAGGACTCCTCATTAATTACGCATTACGCATAATGATTGTTTCGATTGTGTTAGCAACTGTTTGACAGTAGTCGGCAATTTCTTCTAACTGCTCATAAATATCTTTGAATTTAATTAGACGAATAGGATCTTTTTCATTTAAAAACAGCTTTTTAATAGAAGAACGTAACACTTCATCACATTCACGCTCATAATCTTTAATTAAAATTGCGTGTTGGCGCATCCCAACAAGATCTTTTTTGTTCAATAGTTTCATCGCTTTAACAATTTCATCAGTAGATTTTGCGATATATGCTAGAAAATCGCGCATCGACTCATCGATCTCTGTTAATGAGAACATTTCAAAATGTGCAATCGTACCTTCTGCGCCATCTAACACATCATCCATACGAATTGCTAATGATAAAATATCTTCACGCTCAATTGGCGTCATAAATGACTTATTAAGCATGACGATTAATTCATGGATTAATTTATCACCCGCTGTTTCGTATTGTTTCATACGAATGCTGATTTCCTTTAAGTCTGCAACCGTTTCAATGCGGAAATCATTTGCATAATGGATACCTTCACGCATATTTTCAGCAATTTTCAATAAGGCTGAGAAAAACGGATCTTGCTTCTTTGAACTAAACATGGAATGCCTCCTGGATATATATAATTAAAATAATTTTAAAAATTAACCTCAATTATCATAACAAAAACTTAAAAAAATCTATACAAATTTTACTCTAACCTTATCAATCTTTACAATTCTGTAACAAAAGGAAAAGTTGAATAAGAAATCTAAATTGGTCATAATTTAGAAAAAATACGTAAAAACGAGAAAACAATTTTATTGTGGAAGTAAATTTTGCAGCTCATTTTCCAGAAACGGCTTCGCATTCAAAAACCGTACAAATTCGTCATACTTTAATCGCTGCTCACTCGATGGCTTCTTTCCGGTAAAATAAGCACGGATTAAAATATTCTTAGGGGTGTTTTCCATATCGATAAATTCCAATAACTGAGTATCATAGCCGACAAGGGATAAAAGTTCAGCGCGAATTGAATCCGTAGCTAATGCGGCAAAGCGCTCCTTCACTAAACCATGCTGTGTCATGATCGATAATGCAGGTGCCTGCAGCTGACGGTTCAGCTCATGTTGGCAGCAAGGAACACTTAAAATAACTTTTGCGCCCCATTTTACAGCTCGGGCTAATGCCATATCTGTCGCAACATCACAAGCATGAAGGGTTACGACCATATCTACAGCAGTCTCTTCATTGAAGTCATTAATATCCCCCACTAAAAATTGCAGATCTTCATACTGCAAATCAGCCGCAATCCGGTTACATTCTTCAATCACTTCCTTTTTCAGGTCCAGGCCTGTGACATGGATATCAAGACCCTTTTCAATTTTCAAGTAATGATACAAAGCAAAAGTTAAATAGGATTTACCTGAACCGAAATCTAAAATACGGATTGTTTTGTCTTTCGGCAAATGGGCTAAAGAATCATCGATAAACTCAACGAAGCGATTGATTTGTTTAAACTTATCGTATTTCTGCTTCTTTATTTTCCCGTCCTCTGACTGCACACCTAAACGGACTAAAAACGGGTGAACACGTGAATCATCCAATAAATACTGTTTTTTTCGGTTATGGGATAAGTTCACCTGTTTAGCTGTTGTATTTTTATCGGATTTCCACAGTACTTTATTTTTCTTCGAGAGTTGCACTTGTACAGTCTGCTCCTGAAACTCAGCATGTACTTGACGGAACTGTTCAAAAAGAGTATCGAGCTTAGCGGGTAAATCTTCAAGTGTAATATTTTCATGTTTTAAAATGCGCTCATATTGATATTCCAGCTGAATCATATATTCTCCGCGAATTTCCACGGGCTTGAGTTTGACCCGTTTTAAGTCACTGGATTTTTGACGTGGCTGGCTAATAGTAGCCTGCAGTAGTGTTTTATTAGAAATGAGTGCATGAAGCTGCACTTTCATTTGTTCGAATTCCATAAAAACCGCCTTTTCTTTTTTCATTAATTACGACTCGGTGTAATTGTGTCACTATAGTATCATAATGCGCTTATATGTTGTCATTGTACAGGCTTTTGAATTGTATGATACGATGGGAAAAACTAAGGATGGAAGCAAGGAGGCATTAATTTGAAAGATGTTGAAGTATTGATTGAACGCGGTATATTAGTTGGCGTCAATTTACAAAAGGATGAGCATTTTGATTATTCAATGGAAGAGTTGGCAAATTTAGCACAAGCTTTAGATGTAGAAGTTGTCGGCATGGTGACGCAAAATCTGGAACGTGTGACACCTTCACATTATGTAGGTACAGGAAAGATTGAAGAAATTAAGGCATTTTTTGACGAAACAGATGCCAACATTGTTATTTTTAATGATGAACTATCACCATCGCAAATCCGTAATTTAGAACGTGATTTGCAATGTAAAGTAATTGACCGTACAATGCTTATTTTAGATATTTTCAGTCGCCGTGCGAAAACACGTGAAGCACAATTACAAGTAGAGCTCGCTCAATTACAGTATATGCTCCCGCGCCTAGTTGGGCTCCATGCTTCACTATCCCGTCAAGGGGGAGGAACAGGCGGCGGCTTTAAAAACCGTGGTGCAGGGGAAACAAAACTTGAACTCGACCGCCGTAAAATTGAAGATCAGATTTCGAAAATCAAAAAAGAGCTTGAATCCGTTAAAGAACAGCGTGAAACACAGCGGAAGCAACGCCGTAAAAATGCAGTACCTGTCGTATCAATTGTAGGTTATACCAATGCAGGGAAGTCCACAATTATGAACCAGCTGCTTGCTAAGGCAGGGCAGGATAATACGAAGCAAGTGTTTGAAAAGGATATGCTGTTTGCGACACTTGAAACTTCGGTCCGCAATATTGAACTGGAAGATAATAAATCCTTTTTACTGACTGATACGGTTGGTTTTGTCAGTAAACTGCCGCATCACTTAGTAAAAGCATTCCGATCGACATTGGAAGAAGCACGAGAATCCGACCTGCTGCTGCATGTAGTCGATGTTTCTAATGAGGAATACCGTTTTATGATGGATGTAACGAATGAAACATTAAAAGCGATTGATGTTGAAAATATTCCTACTATATATGTATACAATAAATCAGACTTGGCTGATGTGGAATATCCGTTAGTTAGCGGGGATAATATTTGGCTTTCTGCGAAGGAAGATGTAGGACTTGAAGAGTTGCTTCAACAAATTAAACAACAAATTTTTGCGAATTATGTTACATGTCAAATGCTTATTCCATATAATCAGGGTGGAATTGTTTCCTATTTAAATGAGCAGGCAACTGTTTTGGAAACGGAGTATGAAGAAGAGGGTACATTATTAACGCTTGAGCTTAAAGAGGCGGATTATCAGAAATATGAAATTTATGTTGTAAAATAATAATGGAAATATAAAGCTAAAGTACGTTGCCATGACGTTGTACTTTAGCTTTTTTGTTTTTTGATAAATTTTTGTCTTTAAGAAAACTCAAAATAATTTCTTTAGTGAAGTAAATGTTTTATAATACAAAAATCCTGTTGTGGTAATTTAATTTATTTGTCTGAAAATAACGAAAAAACACAAAATTATAACATTTTGATTATTTGTTGATTTTAATCAACTATTAGGCTAAAGTGTTCAAGTATATTATTTCAAATGTCAGACAACAGACGACGGAGTTTATTGTCAGAATATTTATTAATCGGGAGGATTTCAAATGTATTCAAAAGAAGAAATCGTGAAGTCCGTTCCTCAAACTGGTTTTGTCGGTCAACCTAAAGGGTTGTTTACACTATTCTTTACAGAGTTTTGGGAACGTTTTTCATATTATGGTATGCGTGCCATTCTATTATTCTACATGTACTATGCAGTTAAAGATGGTGGATTAGGACTAGATCGTACGCAAGCTAATATCATCATGTCGATTTACGGTTCATTAATCTACATGTCAGGTATTATCGGAGGGTGGATCGCTGACCGTATTACTGGTATGCGTAAAGCGATATTCTACGGCGGAATATTAATTATGATTGGTCATATATTATTGGCCTTGCCGCTTGGTGTAACAGCATTATACTTATCGATGTTCTTTATCATCATAGGTACTGGTTTATTAAAACCAAACGTTTCATCGGTAGTTGGTGACTTGTATGCAGATAATGATGCACGTCGAGATTCAGGATTCTCTATTTTCTATATGGGTATCAACATGGGTGGTTTCCTGGCACCTTTATTAGTTGGATTATTCCAAAAAAACTGGGGCTTCCACGCAGGATTCAGTGTTGCTGCAGTAGGTATGTTCATCGGTTTAGTTGTTTATTTAATGTCACAAAAGAGCCTTGGGTTAGCAGGATCTGTAGCACCAAACCCACTTTCTGATAAAGAGAAGAAAACGACAACTCGTAACTTCACAATCGGTGGTTTAATTATTGTAATTTTAGGTTTTGTAGCTTATCAAAAAGGTTATGCAAGCATTGAAAATTTCTCATTATTAATTACATTCTTAGGGGTAATGATTCCTACGGCTTTTATACTTTATATGTATCGTAGTCCAAAAACAAATGCAGACGAAAAGTCTCGTCTATTAGCCTATATCCCATTATTCATCTGTGCGGTAATGTTCTGGGCAATTGCTGAACAATCATCAACAGTTATTGCAACGTTCATTGATACTCGTACGAACTTAAACTTATGGGGCTTTGAAATTCCGGCTGCATGGTTCCAGTCATTTAACCCGTTATTCATCATCGTTTTAGCGCCAATGTTTGCGTTTATGTGGACGAAATTAGCGGATCGCGGACCATCAACTCCGAAGAAATTTGCTTTATCTTTATTCTTTGCAGGTATTTCATTCTTCGTAATGATCGCAGCAATCGTTTTAACTCCGGAAGGTACGTTAGTAAATCCGCTTTGGGTTGTATTCTCAATCTTCCTGTTAGTATTAGGTGAGCTATTGCTTTCACCGGTTGGTTTATCAGCTACAACGAAATTGGCACCAGCTGCATTCGCTGGACAAACAATGGCGTTATGGTTCCTGGCATCAGCTGCTGCACAAGCAATTAACGCACAGTTAGTTCGAGTTTACGGAATCGTATCTGAAACAACTTACTTCGGTGTATTAGGTGGTTTATCGGTTGTATTAGGTGTGATTATCCTCCTGATTTCGCCAATCATCTCTAAAGCAATGCGCGGTATTAAATAATTATCAAACCTTTATTTACAGAATTTCTGTAAATAAAGGTTTTTTCTTTTGTTCAATAAGGAATAATAAAAGTTAACTACTTAAAAAGGTAGTATGTGGTATATAATGAGGTTGGGATGATACTTAAAGAAGTGTTACGGAATCTTTTAGTAAACAAGTATCGAATCTTCACATGAACTTCTTTCGGCGATTGGCAAAAACTTTTGCCGAATGAGACCCACTTGGGTTAATTTCGTTCTATTTGGTCGAAAATAACCAGGGTAACCGATATATGTAGAACATTCCCGATGGTTACACATCTTTTTCAACAACCATGCGATAAAACATGATTGTTGAAAGACACTAAGTAAAGCAAGGCGTTTTTAAGTTTGAAGAAAAGTAACTATAGGGGAGGCAAAATTATGTTAGAATCAGTGACGATTAAAGAATTAACGACAATTGAACAAATTGAAGATGCACGTAAACTAGAGCTTGAAATTTGGGCTGTCGGCAGCATTCCGGTACATCAGACGATTGCGACGATTCGCAATGGCGGGATTGTACTCGGTGCATATTTAAATGATGAATTAATTGGTTTTAACTATAGTTGCCCTGGATATATGGATGAGAATATATACTTATATTCCCATATGATTGGTGTGAAGCGTAATTATCGTGAGCAAGGCGTTGGAGAGCTGCTTAAAAATTACTTAAAGGATATCGCAATAGAGCGCGGTTACAGAACTTGCCGCTGGACATTTGATCCACTTGAAGCGCGCAGCGGATTTTTGAACTTTTCAAAGTTGCGCAGTTACAGCGATACTTATATAGAAAATTGCTATGGTGAAATGGAAGATCCGTTCAATCGGGTATTGCCTACAGACCGTCTTTGTGTTGAGTGGCAACTTGTTGATAATGACTATTTGCGCTGGGATGCGAAAGTGGAAGAATTAATGGATGAAGCAAAGCCTGTAGTAAATTGGGAAGAAAATATGGTAGGCCTTCCGACATTGGACCCGGAACAGAAGTTTGATAAAGAAGAAGCGCTTATCCATGATGCCTATCTGTTACCTATCCCTACAAACTTTCAGAAAATCAAAGTGGAAAGTGTCGCTTTAGCCGAAGATTGGCGCTATAAAACTAGACACATTTTACAGTCAATGTTTGATCAAAATTATAAAATAATTTATTTAAATAAAATAGATGATAATATTAGCCATTACTTACTTGTAAAGCGTTCATTATTTGCCCTTTAATTATCGGTGAATGATGCAGCTAAATATTATATGGAGCAATAAAGATGAAGTTAGTAGAAGTGACGATACATGAACTAGTGATGCGAATGAAAACTCCATTTACAACAAGCTTAGGGACTATGCAAGACAAGCGTTTTTTAGTTGTGGAGGCGACGGATGAAAGTGGTGTCGTCGGCTGGGGTGAGGGTGTTGCATTTGAAGAGCCTTCCTATACAGAAGAAACATTTAAAACTTCCCTTCATTTATTGGAAGACTTTTTAATCCCAGCATTACTCGGCAAAGAATTAAAGCACCCGGATGACGTGTATGAGCGATTCCGTACGATTCGACGCAATAACATGGCAAAAGCATCGATTGAAGGAGCGGTTTGGGATATTTATGCCCAATTGACGAACCAATCGCTGGCATCGGCGGTTGGAGGAGTCCAGGAAAAGATTGAAGTGGGAATCAGCATCGGTCTACAGCCTACAGATGAACAGCTGATCGATACAATTCAGCACTTTTTGGATGAAGGTTATAAGCGGATTAAAGTAAAAATCAAACCCGGAAAAGATATTGGGCTGATCCGAACAATACGGCAAGCATTCCCGGAAATTCCTTTAATGGCAGATGCAAACTCTGCGTATACATTGGATGACATCGATCGGTTAAAAGAGCTGGATGCATTTAATTTAATGATGATTGAGCAGCCGTTAGCGCATGATGACATCATCGATCATGCCATATTGCAAAAGCAAATAAGGACACCGATTTGTTTAGATGAGAGTATTACTTCTTTAGAGGATGCGAGAAAAGCGGTTCAACTAGGCAGCTGTCAGGTGGTAAATATTAAAATTGCGCGAGTTGGCGGTATTAGCGAAGCGAAGCGTATCCATGACTACTGCATGGAACACAAAATTCCTGTGTGGTGCGGGGGAATGCTGGAAGCAGGTATTGGCCGAGCGCAAAATGTAGCACTGACAAGTCTTGCAAACTTTGTCATGCCAGGGGATACCGCTGCTTCGGAACGCTATTGGCAAGAAGACATTATTCTACCTGAAGTAACCGTTACAGACGGCTACATTACCATTCCAAAAACAAAAGGGCTCGGCTATAATGTAAATCGCGAAGCAATAAATAAGTACAGAGTAAATAAAAAAACATATCGCGTGTAAATGTAAGGCCACAATTTTAATAATTGTGGCCTTTTTCTATCATTCGCTTAGAAGAGAGACGGGATGTTATAAATAAAACGGAGAATCGCTCTAAAAGTGCTTTTTTCAGTCTATTCCTCTTTTAATACTACTTATTATAAATTGTCTGTTTGATTTTCATTATTAGCAATTATATAATGATGTAGGGAAAGAGATGATTCTCATTTTCATTTAGAATTTTCGTAATATATAAAGGTCTAAAATATATAAAGAATAGTGGGAGAATGAAATGAGACTTTGGATGCTTGTAGCAGCGACCATCGTTCTGTCCTTTTTATCATTATTTATCGGGGCTATCGACATTAAGCCATCTGATTTATTGGATTGGGAATCAGATAAGATGCAAATTTTCTTAATGAGCCGGGTACCGCGATTAATGGCAATCATACTTGCCGGGGCAGGGATGGGTATTTCTGGATTAATTATGCAAAGCTTAAGCCGTAACAAATTCGTATCGCCGACAACGTCCGGTACACTCGATGCGGCAAAGCTAGGTATTGTTGTATCAATGATATTTTTCACAAGTGCAGGATATATGGAGAAGATTCTCTTCAGTTTTACTTTTGCACTGATCGGGATGATGATTTTTATGCGTCTACTTGAAAGCATTAAATTCAAGGACGTTATTTTTGTACCCCTAATCGGGATTATGTATGGGAATATTATTGGGGCAATTTCAACATTTCTTGCGTACGAAGCGGATGTGCTGCAAAGTGTGGATACATTCTTTCTAGGGAGTTTTACGCTTGTTGTGTCAGGCCGCTATGAACTGCTTTATGTAGCAGTCCCTGCAATTATTCTTGCGTACCTCTATGCCAATAAGTTTACAGTGGCCGGCATGGGGGAAGATTTCGCCAAAAACCTTGGATTAAGCTACCGTACCGTATTAAATCTTGGTTTAGTACTGGTAGCGATTATTTCTACAACAGTTGTTTTAACGGTAGGGGTTATACCTTTCCTGGGATTAATCGTACCGAACTTGGTTTCATTATATTTGGGAGACAATTTACGTAAAACAATTCCACATACAATTTTCTTAGGTGCAGCATTCCTATTAATGTGTGATATTTTAAGTCGTTTAATTGTATACCCGTTTGAAATTCCAGTGAACACAACGGTTGCTGTAATCGGCAGTGCGATCTTCTTAGTAATGTTGTTTAGGGGGAAAGCATATGCAAAAAAATAGTACAAAGCTAATTTTCTTAGCAGTTATCGCACTGGTGTGTATTGCGTTATTTGCTCTTTACAATATTCAAGGCGGCTTTAGCTATGCCTTTCCAAAGCGTTTGGAGAGAATAGCGGCAATGGTAATTACTGGTACGGCGATTGCCTATGCGACCGTTACATTCCAGACGGTTACACATAACCGTTTACTGACACCTTCAATGATGGGTGTCGATTCGATGTATGAAGTAGTGCAGACGATGATTTTCTTCTTTGCAGGCTCTGCATCTATCTTTGTCGTAAGTCGTTATTTAAACTTTGGTTTATCAATTGTGGCGATGGTACTTTTCGCGTTGATTTTATATCGCTTCTTATTCCGTGCAGATAAACATCCGATATTCCTGCTTTTACTTGCCGGGATGATAATCGGAACATTGCTCGGCAGTTTTGTGACATTTTTACAAGTAATAATAGACCCGGTGGAATATGAAAGCTTACAGTCCCGTTTGTTTGCTAGCTTCATGAATGTAAAAACAGAGCTGCTGCTCATCGCTGTCATAATTTTAGGGGCCTCATTTATATACGGTTACCGCTTATTGCGTGATCTGGATGTCATGTCACTAGGTCGAGAGAATGCAATAAACTTAGGTGTAAATTATGATAGAATAGTATTGAAAGTATTAATTTTATCTTCAATTTTGATTGCAACCTCTACTGCACTAGTTGGTCCGATTACATTTTTAGGGCTAATCGTTTCTAACTTGGCTTATCAGTTTTTTGCTACGTACAAGCATTCCGTCTTAATAGTGGGTGCGAGTTTAATTAGTATTATTGCACTTGTCGGTGGGCAGTTCTTAGTACTGCATGTATTCCAGTTAAGTACAACGATCAGCGTTATTATTAACTTTGTCGGTGGACTTTACTTTATTTACCTAATACTGAAGGAAAGTAGGAAAGCAGGATGATTGAAATTAAAGGGCTTTCTAAAAGCTTTGGAAAAAAACCGGTCGTTGAGGATGTCTCATTAACTATACAGCCGAAAGCAATCACTTCATTTATCGGACCGAATGGTGCAGGTAAATCGACATTGTTATCAATGGTAAGCCGATTGCTTGATGCAGATACAGGTGAAGTATTTTTAGATCAAAGTGATGTAAAAAAAATGAAGTCCAATGATTTTGCAAAACGTGTCGCTATTTTACGCCAGTCAAATCATTTAAATGTGCGTTTAACAGTTCGTGAACTTGTCTCATTTGGTCGTTATCCATATTCGAAAGGCCGTTTGACTCCAGAGGATGAACAGCATATTGACCGTGCTATTGAATATATGACTTTGGGTGAGATGGAACATAAGTTTTTGGATGAACTATCAGGCGGTCAAAAACAGCGTGCCTTTATCTCAATGGTAATCGCTCAGGATACGGAATATATTTTATTGGATGAGCCATTGAACAACTTGGATATGAAGCACTCTGTTCAGATTATGAAAATTTTACGCAAACTTGTCGATGAATTGGGCAAAACAGTAGTCATTGTTTTGCATGATATTAACTTTGCTTCCGTGTATTCAGATCGAATTGTCGCATTAAAAGACGGACGCCTTGTAAAAGATGGTCCTACGAATGAGATTATTAACTCAGAAGCCTTACGAGAAGTATATGATATGCATATTCCGGTGCAGGAACAAGACGGCTGTCGTATTTGTGTATACTTTAATTCACATAGCTAAATAAAAATGGGAATAAATGCATAAGTTTTGCTCGCTTATGCATTTATTTTATAAGTTTAATTGAGAATGAATATTAGTTTCAGAATATTCGTTGACAACTATAAGCAGTTGATTTACACTAACGTTAGTTAATTGAAAACGATTATCACTCTCGCTTGAGGGTACATTAGGAGGAAAAGTAATAATGAAAAAGTGGAAATTTTTAACGGCAGCAGCATTAACATTAATGTTAGCAGCATGTGGTTCAGACGAAGAAGCATCGACAAAAGATGAAGCGAACGAATCAGCTAAAACAGAGGAAACAACTTCATCTACGGAAGCTTCAGCTTTCCCGATGACAGTATCTTCATTATCAGCAGGCAGTGAAACAGAAGATGGTAAGTCCCTTACTTTCGAAGATGTTACATTTGAAGAAATGCCAAAAAACATTGTAGTATTTGACTACGGTTTCTTAGATACACTTGATGCATTAGGTGTTGAAGGTATTGTAGGTATCGCTGCAAACGGCGGTAAAGGTAACTTCCCTGAGCATTTAAAAGAAAAATATTTAACGGATTCAGTTGCTGACGTTGGTTCTTTAAAACAAATTGACTTCGAGAAAGTAGCAGCTGCTAATCCGGATGCAATCTTCATCTCAGGTCGTCAAGGTACATTCTATGAAGAATTAAAAGAAATTACACCAAACGTAGTATTCATCGGTTCTGATAACTCGAACTATGTTGATGGCGTATTTGAAACAGTTGACTTAGCTGCGGAAATCTTCGGCAAACAAGAAAAAGCTGAAGAATTAAAAACTGCATTGCAAGAAAAAGTTGATGCTGTTAAAGAAAAAGCAGCTGGTTATGAAAATGCATTAGTAGCGATGTACAACGACAAAAAGATCTCTGGTTTCGACAACGGTAAAGATTCTCGTTTCGCATATGTTTATAATGATTTTGGTTTCGAACCATCAACTACTGATATCAAAGCTTCATCACACGGTTCTGACTTCTCTTATGAATCAGTTCTTTCTGTAGACCCTGAAGTATTGTTAATTATCGACCGTACAGCATCTGATGTAGACACAATCAAAGCTGACATTGAAAATGATATCATCAAACAAACTCGTGCTTACAAAGAAGGCAAAATCGTTTACCTTGATGGGGTAAACTGGTACTTCTCTTCTAACGGTGTAACAACTGAAGCAGAGAAATTAGATGAAATCTTAAACGAATTAAAATAAGATGAAAAATATAGCATGTCTCTAAATTAGAGGCATGCTCTTTTTAAAAGAAAGGGGAACTAAAATGTTTGTACAAATCCGCAAATGGATCGTAACAGAAGGCAACTCTGATAAAATTATTGAGCGCTTCAGCAAAAAACCGGGTCAAGGTCCATCAATGCTTGAACAACGAGATGGTTTCATTGGCCGTGAACTGCTTGTAAAAAATGTTCGACGTGGTGAAGAGGAAGTTGTAATGATTATTCGCTGGGAATCAGAGGATGCATGGAAAGCATGGGAAAAGAGCCCTGAGCATATTGCAGGCCATAAAGCGAAAATCAAAGAGCATGGCGGTAAACCACCAAAACCGGAATTCGTTATTTCGATGGAGCACGGAAATTACACCGTTGTGGAATAAGGCTGATCAAGAAATCTACTTTGCGGAGTTTTTAGCGAAGTAGTTTTTATTTTTTTTTGGATATTACATATAATAACAGGGTAGTAAAGTAACAGTTTGACTGAAGAAAGCAGGTGTTTGTTTGAAAAAGGGATTTTCTGTTTTGGCAGTTGTGACATTCATAATATTTATCATTATTGCATTAAGTTTTGATACACCAGACGTTGAAGCATTCGATCTAAGACTCAGTTCCTTATTATTTGGAAACAGTTTTATTATTTTATTTCACAATTTAGGAGAAACAAAGTTTATTATAGCTGCTACTGTTATTATGTTGCTGTATTTAGCAATCTTTAAAAAGGATTTCCGAGGTGTACTTTTTGTACTACTTACAGTTGGGGTTGGAAATGGTCTAAACCAGTTACTAAAACATATTTTTGCACGACCACGTCCAGAGCTTGAAGATCAGCTTGTGTCGTTTAGCTTTCCATCGGGCCACGCGCAAATTAGTGTAATGTTTTTTTTAACGCTGGCATATTTGATTACGAAGTGGTTGAAAAATAAGAAGTGGAATTTTGTTACATATGGTGTAATACTGGTCCTTATTCTTTTAGTAGGGTTATCGCGTATAGCGGAAGGTCGCCACTATGCAACGGATGTTATAGCAGGGTGGAGCATCGGGTATACTTGGTATATCGTATGCGTATTATGGTATGAGTCGAAAAAAAAGCATAAATAGAATTACCGGGATTCCTGATGTATAGGAATCCCTTTTTTAGTAATATCGATTTGCTTTCCTGCATAAGATGTTTCCTTGTTAAAGAAAGTTGCACAAAGGAAACATTGTGCGTATAATGTGAGAAAAGAATTATAAAGAAGGAGAATAGTATGGATGAGAATGTATTATTAGCGCTGGGCTTAACATTATTTGCAGGGCTTGCTACTGGTATTGGCAGTCTGATTGCATTTTTTACAACACGCACCAATAAGAAGTTTCTTTCAATTGCATTAGGTTTTTCGGCCGGTGTTATGATTTATGTATCGCTTGTAGAGATTTTTGTAAAAGCGAAAGACGCTTTAGTAAACGTTCATGGAGAAACCGTAGGGTATTGGTACACAATCATCGGCTTTTTCGGAGGTATGCTTGTAATTGCTTTGATCGACCGATTTATTCCGAAAGGGAAAAATCCGCATGAAGTAAAGTCTGTAGAAGATGTTCAAAAGGCTCAATTGATTGGAAATGAAGATGTAGAAGCAGACCGCCTAATGAAAATGGGTTTATTTACAGCGCTGGCAATTGCGATTCATAACTTTCCGGAAGGTATTGCGACTTTTATGGCAGTACTGCAAGACCCGAATGTCGGAATAGCGATTGCAATTGCGGTAGCTATTCATAATATCCCGGAAGGTATTGCGGTAGCCATTCCTATTTTCTACGCAACTGGGAAGCGTATGAAGGCATTTAAATGGTCGTTCGCCTCTGGTTTATCAGAGCCGTTCGGTGCGCTTATTGCCTATTTAGTACTAATGCAATTTATGACAGATACATTGTTCGGTATTGTTTTTGCGGGAGTTGCAGGTATTATGGTATTTATTTCGATTGATGAGCTTCTACCGGCTGCCAAGAAATATGATGAAGCCCATTCCTCTATCTATGGTTTAATAGCAGGTATGGCAGTTATGGCCATAAGTTTAGTAATGTTAACGTAAGTTCTCTACAAAAAAGCCAGCATCTCTCCTATTCGGAGCATGCTGGTTTTTTCGGTGTCCAGGTCATAGCTTCGCCTATTTGCAGACTAAAAGCTTTAGCGCTTTTTATTAAGACGCTGCTGTTACATTTTCAGACGCAACAGTAAATGTTGTATTTGGATATTCATTCTTTTCTATTTCATCGAGCAATGCCACAGCAAAGTCGGCATAACTAATATAACTGTTAAATTGTGAGTTTACTAAAATTTTCTCTTCACCTTTAATATAATGGCCGGTACGCGGTCCATCCGAATCGAACATAGCCGACGGAATGGCAAATGACCACTGAATTGAAGAGCTCTCTAAGTCGCGGAGGTTTTGCAATTGAGCCTTTGCCGCAACTGCCAGATCCTCAGGATAATCTTCAAGATCCATTAAGCGGACCGTTTTTTCTCGATTTACAAAAAGGCAGCCCGAACTACCAATGACAAACAACTTTTTATCTGTTCCTTCCAGTAAGGAAATTAAATGTTCACCAGCAGTGACATGTAAATGTTCCTCCCCTGGTAATGGTGCAAAGGCATTAATTAGAATATCGAAAGGAGCGATTTGTTCCTTAGTTAATTTAAACAGGTCGCTTTCAATGATATTAATTTTATCTTCTTGTACTGTTGCCTTATTTTTTACAATCGCTGTCACATCAAAATTTCTCATAACAGCTTCTCTTAAAATATGAGTCCCAGCCTTACCCGCAGCCCCAATAACTGCAATTTTCATAAACATTACCCCTTTCTAACAGTAGATTTATTAATATACCCAAATTTAAGAGAAATTATGCATAAAAGACAAAAAATGATAGAAAAACAAAAATGTACGTTACTCTAATTTGAGAATAACGTACATTAAATATTCTTATGATAGGTTTGATCTATAACTTGTTTGTGTAAGCTTTGACTGTTGAGCCAAATGGTGAAGCAGTTGTCAATACGACTTGATGTTCCGGAAATTGCTGTTGCATTGATGCAACAAATTGTTCGGATAAAGCAGGCGGGATGATCGAAATTAATGTTGGCCCGGCGCCACTTAATGCCGTTCCGTATGCTCCGGCCTTTTTAGCAGCTTCGCGAATTTCTTTATATGCCGGAATAAGGTTTGCTCGGAAAGGTTCATGGAACAGATCTGCTTCCATATAACGTCCGATCCGCTCATAGTCTTTTGCAATAAGAGAAGCGGCAAGCATATTCGCATTGGCACTTGCACGAACTGCATAATTACGATTCAGCTGCTCCGGCAAAACACCGCGTGATGCGGCAGTTTTGAGTTCGATATTCGGGATAAATACAACGAATGCTGCTTCCATTTCCTGAATATGAAGAGTGTCGACAATTCCGGATTCATCCATTGAAGAAATCGTCAGACCCCCTAATACCGAAGCGGTTGCATTATCTGGATGTCCTTCAATTTGAGATGAAATGTTCAGCTTATCCTGTTGTGATAATTTCAAATCCCCTAAAATATTCGCTAATTCAATAGCCCCTACAATTGCTGCCGCGCTGCTGCCAATACCACGTGCAAGGGGAAGCTCACTAGTCATCTCAATTTTACATGGGGGCAACGTCGCATTATATTGCTTTGCGACTTGCTTTGCAATTATATAAATTAAATGTGTTTCAACTGTCGTATCAGTAGGCACATTGTCACCAATATGCACAAATTCCCACTCGTCTTGTAATGTGACATCCAATGTTAAATAAAGTGATAGTCCAAGACCAATGGAATCAAATCCAGGACCTAAATTTGCTGTACTGCCAGGAACTTTGATTTGCCACATTTTACTCATAGACTAAATACGCCCTCGATGTAATGACGGATTTCCTGTTCATCATTTTTCAGCGAGACAAGGTCAACAGTAGAAACGCTCATCGCTGTATCCGGATCTTTTAAGCCATTTCCGGTAAAGATTGTAACAACGCGACTGCCTGCCGCGATTTTACCGGCTTTCACAGACTTGATGACACCAGCTAGTGAAGCAGCAGAACCCGGTTCAACAAAGATTCCTTCTTTATTGGCGATTAGTTTATAAGCTTCTAAAATTTCATCATCTGTAACTGCATCAATTAGACCGCCTGACTCATCACGAGCTGTTTCAGCGAACTTCCAGCTTGCGGGATTACCGATACGGATCGCTGTTGCGACTGTTTCAGGATCTGCAATTGGCGCTCCTTGCACGATTGCAGCGGCACCTTCTGCTTCAAAACCATACATTTTAGGAAGGCCGCTTTGTTTTGCTTCATTATATTCTTTAAAGCCTTTCCAGTAAGCTGTAATATTTCCTGCGTTTCCTACAGGAATACATAAATAGTCAGGGGCTTGGCCAAGCTGGTCGACAATTTCAAACGCTGCTGTTTTTTGCCCTTCAATACGATATGGATTTACAGAGTTTACAAGTGCGATCGGAGTATTTTCCCCGATTTTGCGCACAATATTTAAGGCATCATCAAAGTTGCCGTCAATTTCAATGATCTTTGCACCGTACATGCAAGCCTGTGCCAATTTTCCGAGAGCTACTTTTCCTTTTGGAATGACAACGATAGACTGAATGCCTGCACGTGCCGCATATGCTGCTGCAGCCGCAGATGTGTTTCCTGTAGATGCACAAATAACAACTTTAGAGCCTTCTTCAATTGCCTTTGCAACAGCAAATACCATCCCGCGGTCTTTAAAAGAACCTGTTGGGTTAGCACCTTCAATTTTTCCGTATAACTCAATTCCAAGCTCTTTTGATAAATTTACTAATGGAATTAGTGGTGTATTTCCTTCATTTAATGATAAAGCTGGTGTATTTTCAGTAACAGGTAAGTACTGTTTATATTCTTCGATAAGACCTTTCCACATAGATATTAAACTCCTTCTGTTCTCGCTAGATGAACATTTGTTTTTGTATACAAGACATTTTATACCTATGTGTTTCTTATTTCAATAGGAATTGTTAAATTGTCGGAACAATTCGTTAAGTTAAAAAAATGTTGTCACTTTTAAGAAAGAAATGTATGATAATAATGTTGTTAAGTCAAGTGTAAAGACACATGGAAGGTGGAAAAGTAATGTCAGTGGGAACGAATGAACAAAAGCCTCTATCGCGTAATAAACTTTTACGTATAGCAGGTGTTGGCTGGATGTTCGATGCAATGGATGTCGGTATACTATCTTTTATCATTGCAGCACTTGCGGTTGACTGGGGATTAAATAGTAGTCAAATGGGTTGGATTGCAAGTGTAAACTCCATCGGAATGGCAGTTGGAGCACTATTTTTTGGTGTGCTTGCAGATAAAGTCGGGCGTAAACAGATTTTTATGTGGACATTAATAATATTCTCAGTTGCAAGCGGATTATCCGCTTTTACGACAACGTTGACGCTATTTTTAATTTTACGGTTTTTTGTTGGAATGGGGCTTGGCGGGGAACTACCTGTAGCTTCGACATTAGTATCTGAAAGTGTAAAAGCTGAAGAACGCGGGAGAGTGGTTGTTTTACTTGAAAGTTTTTGGGCTGGAGGCTGGCTAATTGCCGCGCTGATTGCCTATTTCGTTATACCGGCTGAATTTTGGCCAATTGAAGGCTGGCGAGTTGCTCTATTAATCACAGCAATCCCTGCACTTTATGCAATTTATATAAGAATGAAATTACCGGACTCGCCACAGTTCAGGGTAAAAGAGGAATCAAAAAAGCGTTCGGTATTTCAAAATATCGCAACGTTATGGGAGAAAAAATATGCACGTTCAACACTGATGCTGTGGGTTTTATGGTTTTCAGTTGTATTTTCTTACTACGGTATGTTTCTGTGGTTACCAAGTGTAATGGTTGGCAAGGGATTTGATCTAATATCAAGTTTCAAATATGTATTGATCATGACTTTGGCTCAATTACCAGGTTATTTTACAGCTGCTTGGTTCATCGAAAAGTTTGGGCGTAAGTTTGTATTAGTTACATATTTATTAGGTACTGCAGCAAGTGCTTTTGTATTCGGCGGTGCAGAAACAATTGAAATATTATTAATTTCCGGTATGTTGCTTTCATTCTTTAACTTAGGAGCATGGGGTGCCTTATATGCATATACACCTGAGCAATATCCGGCAATTGTACGTGGAACAGGAGCGGGTATGGCAGCAGCGATAGGTCGTGTTGGAGGTATTTTTGGTCCGTTGTTGGTTGGAACATTACTGACAAAAGGGTTTGATATTAGCTATATTTTTGCGATTTTCTGTGTTGCCATAGTTATTGGTGTGTTAGCGGTTATTTTTTTAGGAAAAGAAACAAAACAAACCGAATTAGAATAGATAAATGCTGGATGGTGATCCATCAAGTATTTATCATGAAAGAAAAGGGACCGGCGTATAAAATAGCCTAGGTCCCTTTTTATATTATTAGAACACTGTAAAAAAATACCTAAAATATGAATGCACATCGCAATTTTTTAATAATAGTTGTTTTATAATTTATAAATTTTACAAATGTATGTCAATTTTCTACCCGGAAAATTATATTCTTTAGTATACTAAAGTTTTTTCAGAAAACTCGTTGAATTCTATTATTATTCATGATAATGTATTTTTTATTATTAAGAATTTAGTGCACGTAAAGTTACACGGATGAGTAAGATAGTATTTTAATAAAAAAATAGTAGAAAGGGAGATGGGAAATTTGACTATTTGTGAGAATATTAAAAAGAAGTATATACGGCTTTCTAAGGGGCAGAGGAAAGTTGCTCAGTTTGTTTTGGATAACCCGAATATAGTGGGGACACATACCGCCTCGGAAGTAGGAAGATTAGCAGATGTTAGTGAATCAACTGTTATAAGATTTTGCTATTCAATGGACTTAACGGGGTTTAGTGAGCTCCAAGATAAAATGAAAGAATATTTAATGGGAAATGGTGAAACAAGCGAAGTGAAACAAGCGCTGCCTGTTAAAAAAATCCGAAATCACATTGGGGCAGACATTGTAAAAAAAGATATCGCCAACATTTCGAAAACGTTCAATCAATTAAAAGAGCAGGACGTTGAAGAAGTTGTACAATTGTTACATACAGCAAAAAGAATCCACTTTTTAGGTTTCAGACAATCGACACCTGTTGCATTTTGGATGTATAGCAACGTTAGTAGATTACGGGACCATGTTCATTTTATACCCCATGAGGCAGATAAAATTGCACAACAACTTGCCTATATGGATGAAGATTCATTGCTGTTCATTATATCGCTTGATGAAGAGTATGAAGATATGGCGACAACAGTAGAAATCGCTAAAAGGAAAAATGTAAAAATTGTCGCAATCCGTAACAAAGAGCTTACATCTCAATCGGATCCGGCTAATCCGGTACTTATTGTTCCTAATACAAAAGAAGCAGGGGCCACATGTACAATTGCTATTTTCGCTCTTTTACATATATTGGTGGAATCGATGGTAAGCAAAAACCCGCCACAATATGAGCAGTATACTAAAAAGGCAAAAAATGCGTTCAGTACATCGAATCTAATAGCAATCAGCTAAACTGTAAGGGCTATAAGTTAGCCTTTACAGTTTTTTTATGCTAAGTAATGTTAGTAAAACTTTTTCTGTTTTTCACTTTTTGAACGTTATGTTAAAATGAAGAGCGAAAAGTATTTATAGGAGGCTCACTCATGAGTAAAACATTAGTTTTCGGACATAAAAATCCAGATACAGATACAATTACTTCAGCGATTGTTTATGCATATTTAAAACAACAATTAGGTGTAGATGCAGAAGCAGTTCGTCTTGGAGAATTAAATAACGAGACAAAGTATGCACTGGAGAAATTCAACTTTGAAGCACCACGTCTAATCGCTAACGTAAAAGACGAAGCGGCACAAGTAATTTTAGTTGATCACAATGAGTTCCAGCAATCAGCGGATGGAATCGAAGAAGTGCAGATCACGGAAGTAATCGACCATCACCGCGTTGCAAATTTCCAAACAGCTGATCCGCTATATTTCCGTGCGGAGCCTGTAGGTTGTACAGCCACAATCTTAAATAAATTATTTAAAGAAAATAACGTTGAAATTCCGGCTAATATTGCTGGTTTAATGCTTTCTGCTATTATTTCAGATACATTATTATTCAAATCGCCAACATGTACAGAGCAAGATGTAAAAGCTGCTGAAGAATTGGCGACAATTGCAAATATTGATCCTGCACAATATGGTTTAGCTATGCTTAAAGCAGGTGCGGACCTTTCAGATAAGTCATTGGAAGATTTATTGTCATTGGATGCAAAGGGCTTTGAATTTGGTGAGTATAAAGCAACTGTTGCCCAGGTGAACGCCGTGGATATAGAGGACGTTCTTGGTCGCCAGGAAGAGCTTGAAAATTTACTAAACAAAAATATTGCTGATAACGGCCTTGATTTATTCTTCTTCGTCGTAACGGACATTTTAAACAATGATTCAACAGCAGTCGCAGCTGGACAAGTTGCCGAAGAAGCAGCGAAAGCCTTCGGTGCAACAATTGTTAACGGTCGCATCAGCTTGCCGGGCGTAGTATCACGTAAAAAGCAAATCGTTCCCGTTTTAACTGAAAACTTGAAATAAAAAATGATCCGGTAACTCACTAAGAGTTACCGGATTTTTTCATTTTTAACGGATAGACGGCAGGTCCTTCAATGACTTCACCTTTAGCATTGTAGCGTGATCCGTGACATGGGCAATCCCATGTATCATCCGCAACATTCCATCTTGTTTTACAGCCAAGGTGTGTACACTTAGGTGCATCAGGGCGATCAATATAGCCTTTTACAAGTTCTTTTCCAACCATCCCACCAGTTTGAAGCATAAAATAAAATGTTTTCCCGAAATTTGAACGATTCGGTGAGAATATAGCGGCTGCCGGGTTTGCGATTCTTTTAATAAGATCTGTAAGTAATGTTCCCGCAACAAGTGAGGAAGAAAGCCCCCATTTGTTGAACCCCGTTGCAATGTATAAACTGTCATCACTAGGAGAGAGCTGGCCTATATATGGGATTTGGTCTGCGGTCATAATATCCTGTGCACTCCAGCCGTATTCATATGGCGGAAGCTCAAAATCTGTTGTTAGTTCATGCTGCAATGTTTCATAAAAGGTATCCGTATCACTTGTCGACCCCGCTGTATGCGATTGTCCGCCATAGACGAAGTAAGGCTGATTATCGATTAGTGCCGTTCGGATTGTACGACTTTGAGCATCGATGCTTAAATATTGCCCTTCCAGCAGCTGAGAATATTTTGTAGCTGTAAGGTAAGAGCGTTTAATTTGCAGCTTCATCGAATAAAGCTGACGAATCGATTCAATCGGATAATGTGTGCATAAAATCAGCTTTTTATAATGAACTGTATGGTCGTTGCTTGTATGAAGGCAATTTTTGGACATTTCTAATTTAGTGACACGTGTATTTAAATATAGCTGTGCTCCATGTTTTCTTGCTAAATGAACATAAGTATTTGTGAACTCGACAGGATTGATCTGACCTTCATTTTTTATGCCGAGCGCAAGTTCTACAGGTACCGAAAGCTCAATTTCTTTTGTAGCAACAAAGGGTATCCCGATTTTTTTATAGCTTTCCGCCTCAGTTAAAAGCTGCTCTTTTCCTTGGGGAGTAGCTGTATAAACGTACGAGGTAGCACGGGAAAAGCTGGTGCTGCTTTCGGAAACAGCCTTTTCGATAGCCTGTTTATTTGCCTCGTAGTAAATTTTCCCGTCTTCTTCATTTAGTTTAGAATAAATGACATTATGCTGTACGGTCAGTTTCCCTGTAGAATAAGCGGTTGTGCCTTGTGCAAACTGGGGCATTGCTTCGATCAGCACAACATGGAGCCCCTCTTTAGCCAGCGAATAAGCTGTATAAATACCGCTGATCCCCCCTCCGATAATACATATATCGCAATTAATCGATTCTTGCAGAGTAGGGGCAGCAAAATCTGAATGTGTTGGAAGCCATAGCGATTGTTTCAAAATATCACCTTTTTATTTTTTAGCATAGGGTATTTGAACAGTATTTATTCAGCTGTTGTCACAGAATAAAAATTCCCGGACCTAGGGGGATAGTTTCAAACATTGTACTTTTGAATTGTTGCTCGCTACAATACAAGACAAGGAGAGTGATTAGCATGAAAATCGAAGTATGGTCTGACTATGTATGTCCTTTTTGCTATATCGGCAAAAAACAATTAGAAATTGCATTAGATGAACTTGGGTATGGAGATGCGATTGAAGTAGCGTATAAAAGCTATCTGTTGGACCCTTCCACACCAGTTGATACGACAAGCTCTGTATATGAAGAATTGTCACGAAAATACCAGATTTCACTAGATGAAGTGAAGAAGATGACGGCAAATGTGACAGCACGTGCCAAAGAAGTAGGGCTTGAATACAATTTTGATGAAATGAAAAGTGCCAACACTATAAAAGCGCACCGTTTAGCAAAATGGTCTGAAACAGAAGGAAAAGAACAAGAGTTTACCGAGCGCGTTTTAAAAGCTTATTTTTTAGAAGGTGAAGCAATCGGGCAAACGGATGTATTACTGACATTAGCAGAAGAAGTCGGGTTATCTGCGGAAAAAGCACGACAAGTTATTGAAAGCAATGAATATATGGAGCAGGTAGAGCAAGACATTGCGGTTGCGCAAAATCTTGGCGTACGTGGAGTACCTTTCTTTGTCATTGATAATAAGTACGGCATTTCAGGTGCACAGCCACAGGAAGTTTTTGAACAAACAATTGAAAAGGCAGCACAGGAAACGGGTTTACGTAAGCCTTTGAAAATGCAAGGGGTAGACGGCGCTGCTTGTACGGATGATTCTTGTGATATTTAACAGAAGTTTAAAGAAGTTAAACCGGAAATTTCACCTAGAATATTAATTTTATATAAAGCCAAAATAGAAATTCAGACTAAAGTATGAAGACAATCTAATTGATTTTTTTAGGTTGTTCTTTTATTATATAAAAGTACCTCGAAGTTGAGATACTTTAAAACAAGATAAAATCATAAAAATAAATAATATTGAAAATAGCAGGGAGAAATGAGAAATGACAAACGTATTAGTAGTAAAAGCAAATAACCGCCCAGATGGCGTATCAACAAAAATGTATGAAACATTCATGGCTGAAGTAGCAAATGTTGAAGGATTAAACGTAACAACTTTTGATGTATTTGAAGAAAACATGCCATATTTCGGTCAAGAATTATTCAACGCATTCGGTAAAGCACAAGCAGGCGAAGAATTATCAGCAATCGAAGCAGGTTCTTTAGCGGCTTTCAATAAATCTCGTGAAGCATTAACAGCTGCTGATGTAGTAGTATTTGCATTCCCATTATGGAACTTAACAATTCCGGCAGCATTACAATCGTTCATCGATTACACTTATGGTGCAGGCTATACATTCAAGTATGATGAGAACGGTAACCAAGTAAGCTTAATGCCTGATAAAAAATATATCGTATTAAACGCACGTGGAGGCGTTTATTCAACTCCGGAAATGGCTTCACTAGAAATGTCAGCAAATTATATTGATGCTGTTGCAGGTGGCGTATATGGTATGGAAAAAATCGATGAAGTTATTATCGAAGGTCATGCTGCAAATCCGGCAGCTGCAGAACAAATTATTGCAGACGGTTTAGAAAAAGTTAAAGCTGCCGCGCAAAAATTAGTAAAAGTAACAGCTTAATTTATTTTTCATATAGTAAAGAAGGGTTGCTCACAAAGATGTGGGCTCCCTTCTTTTTTTAGTATTTTATCGAGCAGCAGCAATTACTAGATAAAAAATCACTTGGCAGTAAGCTACTTACTTTTCGTAATTAACTAGAAGTGGTAATATAATAAGTAGCAGTTAAATAAATTTAGTCTTAGAGTAGTAAATATGAGGTGAAGAAAATGAAAGAATCAGCACTATGTCCGCGCCTGTCAAAAGCAATGGAGCTTGTCGGTAAACGTTGGACGGCGTTAATTATTTATCAATTGTTGGAAGGACCTCAACGTTTCAATGCAATCGAAGCAGCATTGCCGATTAGTGGGCGCTTATTGTCAGAGCGTTTAAAGGAACTGGAAAAAGAAGGCATTGTTGAACGTAAAGTATACTCAGAAGTACCGGTTCGTGTTGAGTATAATTTAACGGATAAAGGGCGTTCACTTGAACAAACTGTGAGAGAAATTGAAATATGGGCGAAAACTTGGTTATAAATCATGCTGTTTTACTTGTAAAAAGCGTTGTAAAAACAGATACTTAAAAAGTACGTCAGCTTTACAGGAAAGGAAAATGTTTTTTATGACAATTCAACAGTGGGAAAATGATTTATTACAATGGATTCCTTCAACTAATATAAAAAAAAATGAAACATTAAAAAAATATACGATGACAAAACTTGGCGGTAAGGCAGATATTTTAGTACTGCCGAGTACAGAAGAGCAAGCCGCGGCTGTCGTTAAGTATGCATATGAAAATAATGTACCGCTACTCATGCTGGGCAACGGATCTAACATGGTTGTCCGTGATGGTGGTGTCCGTGGAATCGTCCTGCATTTTTCGTTATTGGATGAAATTCGTATTGATGGTGATATGGTTTATGCGCAAAGTGGTGCATTGGTTAAAGAAGTGTCAAAACAAGTTGCAGCTAAAAGTTTAACTGGTTTTGAGTTTGCCTGCGGTATTCCAGGTTCAATCGGCGGAGCAATGGCGATGAATGCCGGCGCTTACGGTGGAGAGGTTAAAGACATCGTCACATCGTGTAAAGTACTAACAACGGAAGGGGAGATTCTGGAGCTGAACAACGAGCAACTGGAACTTTCTTACCGGAAAAGCATCATTGCAAAGAAAGGCTATATCGTCCTGTCAGCGACGTTCCAATTAGCGCATGGTGAACAAAAGAAAATCGATGAGAAGATTGCCGATTTAACATTCCAGCGTGAATCGAAACAGCCGCTCGAATACCCTTCAGCTGGCAGTGTATTCAAACGACCACCAGGGTATTTTGCAGGTAAGCTTATTCAGGATAGTGAATTGCAAGGTAAAGGTGTCGGAGGGGCGGAAGTTTCTACAAAGCATGCAGGATTTATCGTCAATAAAAACAATGCTACGGCAAAGGACTATATCGATACAATTCAAATGGTCCAGCGTGTTGTAAAAGAGAAGTTCGATATCGACTTGGAAATGGAAGTAAAAATCGTCGGTGAAGACTAATCGTGCAAGATAAAATATGACTTCAACTCGTGCTAATTTAGCGCGAGTTCTCTTTTTTTCAAGGATAATTAAAGAGGACTTATGTAAAGGAGTGGAAAGATGAAATTAATTTCGTGGAATGTGAATGGAATACGTGCATGTGTGAATAAAGGATTTCTAGATTATTTTCATGAAATGGATGCAGACTTTTTCTGCATACAGGAAACAAAATGTCAGGAAGAACAAATTGATCTCCAACTGGAAGGCTATTATCAATACTGGCATTCGGCAGTGAAAAAAGGTTATTCGGGCACAGCTGTCTTTACGAAACATGAACCGTTAGCGGTATACTACGGCATAGAAAACGAAATTGCGGCAGATGAAGGACGCATTCTTACATTGGAGTATGAAAACTTTTATTTAGTCAATACATACACACCAAATGCAAAGAGAGATTTAACTCGCTTGGAAGAGCGACTGCTTTGGGAAGACCGCATGGCGCTGTACTTAAAGGAACTTGATTCGAAAAAACCTGTCATTTATTGTGGAGATTTAAATGTTGCACATAGCGAACGGGATATTAAAAATGTGAAATCCAATATTGGAAATTCCGGATTTACATATGAAGAGCGCGGGAAAATGACAGATTTGCTTTCAAGTGGATTTACAGATACGTTTCGTCACTTCCATCCGGACGCAACCGACCATTTTACATGGTGGAGTTATATGGCGAAAGTTCGTGAGCGAAATATCGGCTGGCGCATCGACTACTTTATTATTTCTGACCGTCTTGTTGGAAAAGTTGAAGAAGCATCAATACATTCAGAAATTTTAGGTAGTGACCATTGCCCTATCATTTTAAAATTAAAAAACAGTGTAGATGAATAGACTAATAGAAATTGAACTTTCAGAGCATGATAAGCTTTGTAAAAAACGAGAAGAAGAGGTGGATTTACGGCACAACAGGCGAAAAGGTCAAAAGGGCGTAAGTTTATTAGCATTGTCATTTGGACAGTCGGGATTTTAATTATTGCAGGCGGTGCAGCAGCGGCAGGGGTGCATTTATATGTAGCGAATTCTAAACCAGTCATTGAAGGTGAGCTCACTGTAGCCATTTTAGATGATGACGTAGAAGTTACGCGAGACGCTGTGGGGGTTCCGCATATTGTGGCCAAGTCTGATGCAGATCTTTACCGTGCACAAGGCTATGTACAGGCACAGGATCGTCTTTTCCAAATGGATATGGCGCGCCGCCAAGCAAGTGGTACATTGGCGGAAGTCGTTGGGGCATCGGCAGTAAATACGGATAAGTATTTCCGTACATTCAGTTTACGACATGCCGCGGAGTTATCATGGGATGATTATGATGCACAGTCAAAACAAATTCTTGAATGGTATGCTGAAGGTGTCAATGCTTTTATCGATGAAGTAAAAGGTACGAGTAAACTTTCATATGAGTTCAAATTGCTTGGGTATACACCTGAAGTCTGGAAACCGGTAGATTCGTTGACAATCGGAAAATATATGGCATATGACTTAGGCGGAAACTGGAATCAGCAAGCTTTCCGTTCATGGGCAATGCAAAACTATTCACAAAAGCAAGCAGAAGAATTATTTGTAGAGTATCCGGAAAATGCTCAATCCATTATTGAGGCGAATTTAAATCTGGAAACAAATATTGCAAATGCCATTCCAACAGATTATTTACCGTCGGAACATAATGGAAGCAATAACTGGGTTGTCAGTGGTGAGCTGACAGAATCCGGTAAGCCATTGCTTGCTGATGACCCCCATTTAGGATTAAGCACGCCATCTGTTTGGTATCAAATGCATTTGCAATCACCGGAACAAAATGTAAGTGGTGTAATTTTTGCCGGGATTCCTGGAATTATTCTTGGTCATAATGAACAAATAGCATGGGGTGTAACAAATGTGAATCCGGATGTGCAAGATTTATATATTGAAACACCAAACCCGGAAAACCCTTATGAATTTGAATACGATGGCAAATGGGAAGAGGCAACTGTAAGACATGAGCCGATCAAAGTAAAAGACGGTGAAACGGTGGGTTTTGAAGTTGTGGAAACACGACATGGTCCAATCATTTCCAACATTATGCTAAAAGATACAGAAATGATAGAGCAGTTCTCTATGCAGTGGACAGCACTGCAATCAACACAGGAACTAAAAGCAGTATTAGGCTTCAATAAAGCGACAAATTGGGAAGAGTTTGAAGTTGCCTTAGAGGACTTCAAAGCACCAGCCCAAAACTTTGTGTTTGCTTCAACTGATGGAACCATTGCTTACAAAGCAAATGGTCTCATACCGGTCCGTAAACAAGGTACAGGTTCATTACCAGTGCCGGGTAATTCATCGGAATACGGCTGGGAAAGCTATATTCCATTTGATGAGCTGCCAACTGTTATTAATCCCGAAGAAGGCTTTATTGCAACAGCAAACAATCAAGTAGTAGGCGGGGAATACCCTTACCATATTTCAAATTTGTGGGCACAGCCTTATCGATATGAGCGGATTGTAGAGATGATTAAAACACCGATGTATGATGAGGAAACAGGTGAATTATTAAAGCTGTCTGTTGCGGAAATGAAAGATATGCAAATGGATAAAAAGAATTTGCATGCCGAAGAATTTTTACCAGGCCTGCTTGAAACGATTAAAGCTCAAGATATAGATGACCAGTACAGGAATGTCATTACACTTCTGCAAGAATGGGAGTATTACGATGACAAAGATCAAGGTGCACCGCTTGTGTACCATTTCTTAATCGAAAATATGGAAAAAGCATTATTCCAAGATGCAATGCCGGAAGATGTCTATAAATTAATGCCTGGCAAATCGCAAATTACCGACCAAATGCTGCGTGATGCGTATGCAGGTAATCCGGGTGTCTGGATTACAGAAGAAGGCGGATTGGATAAATTCGTTTATACAGCTTTCAAGAATGCAGTAACGAAAATCAAAGGTGAATTTGGGACGCCTGTTTCAAAATGGAAATGGGGCAGCTATAATCAGCTGATATTTAGTCATCCTTTAGCAAGCGCATCAGACTTTTTAGCGGACTATGTCAACCCTGAAAAAGTACCGGTTGGCGGTTCCAGTGTTACCGTACAGGCTGCTTCTGAAGATGGCAGCGGAAATGTGAATCATGGTGCATCGTGGCGCTTTGTTGCTGACCTGGATGATTTATCGTCGGCACATCATATTGTCGGTCCAGGACAGAGCGGACATGTGAAGTCAAAATGGTATGACAACCAAGTTTCAGACTGGGTAAACGGCCTTTATCATAAAACAAACATCAATGGTGATATTAATACAAAGTACGAGTTAATTTTAAAAGCCAATTAGCTGTTTTAGCAGATAAACGTTAGTTTGAATTCAAAATATTGTTTGAAGGAGGAAAGTAGTATGGGCGATATTCAAATTGTGATTAAATTATAGGGGTGTGAATTGAAAAATAAAAGTAAAAAAGTCACATATGCAAAACGAAATGATTGAGTAATATCACTTGGCGTTATATGATTAAAGAAGAGAATCTAGTTATATAAATGAGGCGAAAGATGACAATGTCAGGTATTAAATTAATAAATGTAACAGAAGAAATAGTAAAAGGGCTTGTTAGTTTTCTGCTGCATGGCGTTGAATATCAAACATTTTGCCATTGTGAACAATGTGAGATGGATGTGAATGCAATAGTTTTAAATGTATTGCCTGCTCGTTATGTTACATCGGACGAGACGAGAGATGCTGTATTTAAACAAATGAGCACACCGGAATATCTTGAAGAAATTAATAAACAAATTATCCATGCACTTCACATTGTAAAACAATATCCTAAGCATCCATAAAAAGTGAATTCAATGCATTCTTTTTGTAAATAGACAAACAATATCAAGGTTAATAAAAGATAAAATGAAGAGGTTATTCAATTAGGGACATACTAATTGCAATAGCCTCTTTCTTTTAACACCTTTTAGCGCAGGATGACTATTAAAAATGTCCCGAATTTTCGGCAATAGTTGGCCAACCTGCTTTCTTTGTATTTGAAGCTGATTCTTCTGACTAAGCTAATGTATATTTAATCGTTTACTGTTTTCAGTTAACTTTTTGCTTGAAATTGTAGTAAACTGAAAGAAGCAATTGGAAAGAGAGGGAACAGCTATGCCAACACCTAGCATGGAGGACCACATTGAACAAATTTATCTACTAATTGAACATAAGGGGTATGCACGTGTGTCCGATATTGCGGAAGCTTTATCTGTTCTACCTTCCTCCGTTACAAAAATGGTGCAGAAATTGGATAAAGACGGCTATTTAATATATGAAAAATATAGAGGCTTAACATTAACGCCAAAAGGGCAAAAGTTAGGGAAGAGACTTGTTCAGCGACATGATTTGCTGGAACAATTTTTGCGTTTAATAGGGGTTGATGAAGAACGTATATATGAAGACGTTGAAGGTATCGAACATCACTTGAGCTGGGATTCCATTGATCGTATTGCGGATCTGGTGCAGCTTTTAGAAGAAGAACCTCAAATAACAAAAAAGCTGGAAGAAATGAAATCAAATCATAGTATGTAATGATTAACAAGAAAAAGGAGAATATGATGAATCAATTAATAAAATCAGGACAAGTTGTCGAATTAACGGTATTGGAAGAACAAGGGTCGCGCTATATTTTAACGAATGGAGATTTGGAAATTCCTTTAAATGCATCAGATGTGGCAGAAACGATTGCTCTTGGCGATGTTTTAAAGGTTTTCCTTTATACGGATCGCCGTGGAGACCTTCAGGCAACAACAGCTATTCCGCATATTACAGAAGCAGATTACGGTTGGGCGCGTGTGTTGAAAGTAACAAAAGAAGGTGCTTTCTGCGATATTGGTACATCCCGCGAAGTATTAGTCCGTGCTGAAGACTTACCGGCTATTGAAGAAGTATGGCCGGAAGCAGGAGATCATTTATATATTACATTACGTACGGATCGCAACGGGGATTTATTCGGTCGTTTAATTACAGAAGAAAAAGTCAATGACATGTTTGAAGGCGCAGCAGAAGACATGTTCAATAAAAACATTACTGCTCGACCATACCGTCTATTGCCGGTAGGATCATTTTTATTAGGCGTTGAAAATCCGTATCGTATTTTCGTACATGAATCAGAAATGAAGGCTGAGCCACGTTTAGGACAAGAAGTACAGGTACGCATTGTAGATGTGAAGGAAGATGGCTCGTTAAACGGATCATTTTTACCTCGAAAACACGAGCGTTTAGGTGAAGATGCGGAAAAAATCTTTGCATATTTGGAAAGTGTCGGAGGGAAAATGCCATTTGGTGATAAATCAACACCAGAGGAAATTACAGAAATGTTCAATATGAGTAAAGGTTCATTTAAGCGTGCGCTAGGTACTTTAATGAAAGCTCGTAAAATTAAACAAAAAGACGGCTGGACTGAAATCGTTTAGATATAACTATAAGTAAAAGGGGAAATGCATATGAAACCTTTTACTTTTTTTATTCGTATTAATTAAAGAATGTATAGTAAAATGGGACATCATATACATTCGCAAAGGGGGATTTATAAATGAGACAAAAATGGATGGCTGTCATTGCTGCATTTGCGTTATTGATTTCTTTCGTTTTACCAATGAACGCTTCTGCGGCGACTACGGAACAAAAAAATCCAATCAATGAAAAGCTAGGTGTACCAATCGTTGTTTATGGAAGTAACTTATCTGCTGATGAAAAAGAAACAGTGAAAACTGCTTTGCGTGTTGATCAGGAAACAGAAGTAGATGAAATCACAATTTCAGGACAGGATTTAGCAAAATATATAAAAGATAGTAACCCAAGTTCACGCATGTTCTCATCTGCGAAAATTACACGTCAAGATGCAGGCAAGGGACTTACAATCAGTATCGTAACACCAGATAATATTACACAAGTAACATCGGAAATGTATGCAAATGCCATGTTAACGGCAGGTATTGAAGATGCAGTTGTGGAAATTGCAGCACCAAAACCGGTAACAGGTCACTCTGCATTAGTCGGAATATATAAAGCATATGAAGCAAAAACGGGTGAGACATTAGATATTGAGCGTACAGATGTTGCGAATGACGAATTATCCGTTGCTACATCAATTGCTGAATCAGCAGGAGTTTCAGATGCACAAGTTGCAGAATTATTAACAGAAATTAAGAAAGCAATTGCTGAAAATAAACCGGCAACAAAAGAAGAAGTCAAACAAATTGTTGAAGAACAGCTGAACAAACTGCAAATCAATTTAAGCGAAGCAGACCGTCAGCTTTTGGTTGATTTGATGGACCGAATTAGTAATCTGAATATCGACTTCAGTAAATTATCTTCACAGCTATCGGATTTAACAGCAAAGTTCGATGAGAAGTTCGGTGCATTATTGGAGGATGAAGGATTTTGGCAAAGCGTCAAAAATTTCTTTAATAATTTAATCAATACCATTTCATCTTGGTTCAAATAAAATAGTCATAAAAGCACCTGTAAATCGGGTGCTTTTGTTTTTGTTGAAAATTCAGTTTATGGTATATTGTGAATTACAGAAGGAGGGAGAAATATGGAATTTACTTTTAAAGACAAAGGGAACAACTATGGTGCTCTGGAATATGAATTGAATGGTCAGCGTGTAGCTGAGATTACTTGGGTTTTAAGGGATGGAATCATGAATATGGATCACACGTATGTATCGGATGTATTGCGCGGCCAAGGGGTAGCTAAAAAGCTTTTAGATGCAGCTGCGGACTATGCTCGAGAAAATAATTATAAGATGAATGCCATTTGCTCATATGTCGTTTCTTCATTCCAAAAAAGTGACGCGTATGACGATGTAAAGGTATAGCAGCATATAAAAAACACGATTTTCATTTATTTTGGAAATCGTGTTTTATTATGGAATTATAATGTTTTTTCGATTTAATATCATTTTTGTTTAAAACCCGACAAATAATGAAATCATAGCTGTAATTACTCCAGATACACCGAGAAGCATAATAATTTCGGTACCTTTATATGTAATTTCTTTGTTTTGAAACATGTTGAACACTCCTTTTATTTTTTATTTATATATATTTATCCAATTCAGGTAGTTTTTAATCCTATAACACTGAATGTTTTAAAAGAATTACGAAGGGTATATTAATTTATATGAAAAGTGAAATTAAATTCCGAAGTAGGAGGTAATATTATTATGGCTAAATTAAAAGGTAAAGGCGTTGTAGTCGCAGGTTTATTAGCAGGTGCTGCTTCATTTCTAAGTAAAAAGGAAAACCGCGATAAAGCAATGGATTATTTGAATAAAGCAAAAGGCAAGGTAAATGAAAGTGGTGGAGTGCAAGGTTTAATGGAGAAAGTCCAAGGTAAAACGGCTGGTTACAGTAATGAAGATGCACATCCATCATCTACAGGAGATTTGGATACAAATATTGCGAAATCGGCTTCAGTCGGAAAAGATGATTACAAAAAAGAATCATTGGAGGAAGTTGCATCGACAGCTGGTGAAGTTGCAGATCATACGTTAGAAGGTAACCAGATGGTCGAAGAAGGCGCACAAACAACAACTGATTACTACAATTATGAACAGGACAAACGAGCATAAGCAGTTGTGTAAACAATATAAAAACAAGGCAGGCGGGAACTTAGCCTCCTTTTTTTTATGATACATGTAGGGTTAATAACGTAGTGAGCAAGGTATTAGACCTCAAAACGATAAAAAGGGTTTGTCATGAAACGTTATAAAACGTTTCAAACAAACCCTTTAACATGTATAAAGATTAAGCGTTAGCTGTTTCTTTTTTCATTGTTTTGTTTTTAGCAAGATTAACGTGCCAAGATAGAGCTTCCTCTAAGATGTGAGGAGTGTGTGCGCCGCCAGTTGCTTCGTAAGCGCGGTTATAGTAATCCCATAACTGCTCTTTGAAATCTGGGTGAGCACAGTTTTCAATGATTAATTTTACGCGCTCTTTTGGAGCAAGTCCGCGTAAGTCAGCGATACCTTGTTCAGTTACAATTACATCTACATCGTGCTCAGTGTGGTCTACGTGAGAAACCATTGGTACGATTGAAGAAATCGCGCCGCCTTTTGCATATGATTTTGTTACAAAGATACCAAGACGAGCGTTACGTGCGAAGTCACCAGAACCGCCGATACCGTTCATCATTTTAGTACCTGAAACGTGTGTAGAGTTTACGTTACCATAAATATCTAACTCTAGAGCAGTGTTAATTGAGATTAAGCCCAAACGACGGATAAGCTCTGGGTGGTTAGAAATTTCCTGTGGACGTAAGCAAATTTTATCAGCATACTTTTCTAAGTTGCCGTAAACTTTTTTCTGTAATTCTTCTGTAAGTGTAATAGAAGTTGCAGCTGCAAAGCGTACTTTACCAGCATCAATCAAGTTGAATACTGCATCTTGCAATACTTCAGAAGCAACTACCAAGTTTTCGAATTCTGCATCAGCAAAGCCGTCTAATACTGCGTTTGCTACAGATCCTACACCTGATTGTAATGGCATTAATTCATTTGTTAAACGGCCCGCTTTGATTTCAGAACGGAAGAAGTCTAATAAAATGTTTGCCATTGTTTGTGTTTCCTCATCTGGAGGAACGATTAATGAAGGAGCGTCAGGCTCTTCGGAAATAACGATTGCTTTAATTTTAGCTGGATCCACTTTAATACCGATTTCACCGATACGTTGCTCAGCATTTGTCATTGGAATCGCTTCACGCTTACCTTGTTCACCAGGAACATATATATCGTGAATACCGATCAATGCTTCCGGATGAGAGATATTTAATTCGATAATAATGTTCTCTGCATATTCAGCGAAAATTGGTGAGTTACCTACAGAGTTTGATGGAATAATTAAACCGTCTTCTGTAATTGCAACTGCTTCTAAAATTAAGTGTTTAATCGGACCGATAATTCCTTGACGTACTAACTCAGCATTGTGAGAAAGGTGTGCGTCTACATAAGAAATTTGGTCTTTGTTAACTAAACCGCGCATTACCGCATCCCCTTGGAAAGGACCGCGTTTGTTGATAACACCAGCAGCAGCTAAGTAGTTATCAACTTCAGGACCTAATGAAGCCCCTGTATATACATCAATTTTAAATTTTTCGTTTTTAGCGCGCTCTACTAATGCCATTGGTACAACTTTAGCATCACCTGCGCGAGTAAATCCTGACATCCCTACCACTGTGCCATCTTGGATTAAAGCAGCAGCTTCTTCAGCAGATACAACTTTATCTACTAATTGTTTTAAACCTAAACGTTTCTCAACTCGTGGATCCATTAATAAATCCTCCCCTAATAAGTTATTTAATCGTTTGATAAACAGAAAAATTTTGTAATTTTCTGTGTTTTTCACCAGGTAGTAAACCGGCATTTATGCTAATATTATCATCAAATTGTCACATTTACTTCACGCACAACATAAAAGCGCTTAAAAGATGATTATTAGAGAAAATTAACGTAAAAGAGAGTAGAAAAAGGATTGTATCTTAATTGGGTTAATTAAACTTTTAGCAAATATGCACAATTAAAGTCGGGGAAATAGGTCAAAAGACTAAGGGGAGGGATGAAAATAAAAAAGCGACCCGTATGTACGGATCGCTTTTACATTATTTTAGAATCCTAAAGAACGACGGAAGTAGCTTGCATAGCGTTGGCTTACAGGAATACGTGTACCGTCTTTCATAATTAATAAGAAAGTTGAGTGTGAATCTGGCTGGATTTCGTCAATGTAATCGATATTTACAATATAAGAACGGTGGCAGCGGATGAACGAATCAGGAGCTAAAAATAGCTCTAAGTCACTTAAGTTCAAGCGGTGATAGCCTTCACGGTGCATCGTTTTTACAAATGTTTTACGCAATTGAGTCTCCAGATATATTACTTGGTTGTGTTTAATTGGGTACCAGCAGTCGTCAATTTTCACTGTAATATAATTTGTTAAGAATGGAGAAGGTTTTTGAGGGAAGATTGCTGTAATAGCACCTTTAGTTTCGCCTTCTTCAATGAGAGGGATACTCATTCCGTAATATGGAACTCCGAATACGTCCGATTCAATGTATGAATTGATCTTTTGGCCGTAAGTTAATGCTTTGTATGCAGCAGAACCTTCTTTAATCGGATCGCCCGGTTTGATTTTCAAATCTACTTTTTTGCTTGGCTGGTAATATAAATACTCATTTGTATCTGAAATAGCAATTGATGTATTTTCAGGGAAAAATTCTTTAATGACTTCCATAATTTCTTCTATTTGTCTTGGATCCACTTTATAACACCTCTTTATAAGCATTTTATACAATTATGAACTATTTTACTACATATTTAAAGAAATTGGGTGAGGAAGATTTTTTAAATCGAAAATTATTTTTTGAAGATTTAAAAAGGAATCTTTTTCAAGAAATATTTAATGAAAAAATAGCGTGAAAATTACTATGCTAAAAGAGTATGATTGGGAGAAATATGCATTTTTAAATTCCTTTATTTCTTTAATTGGAAGTAACCTAATAATTTTGTCCTAGGGTAATTGTTAAAATTAGGTTGAAAGCAAAACTTGTAATATGGTAATATTCACTATAGTTACTAATAAAATGTACGATTGTACGGAGAACAAAGCGTACTGTAATAGTATAAATATAAAATTGTATAAATAATTACTTTGCTTAATAAAAGAAATTTACTATGGAAATTTCTTATCATTAATATAATAATATCACTTATTATGAAATGCAGAATGGTCATGTAAGGTACATCTGCAGAAATATGACAAATTCTTGTACATTTGTATTAGGCTTGTCTTTCTAAATAAGTAATAGAAGGTCATTCTGAAGAAAGATGGGGTAACTTATGCAACTACATCAATATTCAATCTCGGAAACAATTTCAAAACGGTATTTTCAAGAGATTGACAATATCAATCAATATGCTGGTATAGAAGATTTTTTTGTTCTGGAATCTCGATTGATTTTTGAAGTTTATCATTTAGAAGTAGCAAAAGCGAAGAAGACATTACACGAAATTATAGACATATTATCCGCACGCTTCGGAAAACAAGTCATTAAAGTAGTGCGCTCGTACTTTGTTACGTTATCCTCAATTGTTGCGCGTAAGCTTTTAGATAATCAAGTCCCTTCTAAAAAAGCGTTTGCCTTCAATTTAGCATGTGCAGATATGATTGAAAACAAGATGAAGGATGCCGAGTTTCTGCAATTTGCAGATGACTTAATCGATTTTTATGTGTACTTTATTGCTGACCGAAAGCAGCCTACATTCCGTCACCAAACAGTAAACAAAGTAATTATGTACATAAATGATGAGCTGGAAAATGATCTAACAGTTGAAAGTATTGCAGCGAATTTCCATATTAGTACGAGTCATTTATCGCGTATTTTCCGTGAGCATGTCGGGATCACTTTAGTGGAGTATTTAAATGTTCGCCGTGTAGAGGAATCCCAATACTATTTGCGTCATACTAATAAAAGTATAACGTCAATTTCAGATCAATTCCATTTCTGTAATCAGAGTTATTTCACTAGAATTTTCAAGAAATATACAGGTGTTACACCTAAACATTTCCGTGATGAATTGCATCATGAATTTTTCCGATTTGAAATTCCGGAAGTAGAGTACGAAGGTGTTTAATTACTTTATTCTCTTTCGGCTGAAAGTTTCAGAAAAAAAAGAATAATATATGAAAACTCTGCATGGTATATATTATTACATGTAGAGTTTTTTGTTTTGAAAGCTAGTTTGTGCCTTTAAGATTTTCAAAATTGCATTATCAATTAAGCTAGTTTTATACTAAACAAAGGTTGAAAAATAGATTGCTTTGAATGAGAACATGCAATCATCATGTAAGGAGAGAAAAATGAAAAAATATGAAAGAGTGATCTCACTCATCTTAGTTGCTGGAGCTAGTTTAACCGCATTATTTTTCATTGTAAAACAAAATATGGAGGCGGCCATTTTAGCTATGACGATTATGTTTACGTTTACGAATTTTTTCCGTTCGCGTACATTTAAAGAAAAGGGTCATGAAAAAGAAGCAAAATGGATGCAGAAAATGTCGATGATTTTTGCGGTTTTATCGATTATTGTTTTATTTGTTATTGTCACAGGATAAAAATATAAAAAGAAGGCGAAATGGAATGAACAGAAAAGCAAAGAGAAAAAGTCCGATCGCAATGATTGTATCCATTTCAATTGTTATTTTAATCGCGATCTTAGGGTCAATTTATTATAAATTTGAAGTAGCACAACCTGGTACAGAAGACGAATCTGTTGCACCAAATGAACTGGAAAATGAAGAAATGCAAAATAAATCAAATGAACCAGAGCCGTCGAAGCCACAAGATCAAAATGCTGATGATTTGGCTTCTTCAGAAAAAAACAGTGAAAATCCCGCGGTAAATTCCGGGGAGCAGCCTGTTAAACAGCCTGCTAAAGAAACTCCGCCCGCTACGGAAGAAGTGGAGATGGAAAATGGATATATTGTTGGTCAAAAGCCTGCAACAGAGCCTACTTTTGTAAATGGAGTTTTAATTGCGAATAAGAAAAATCCCCTTCCTTCTACTTACAATAAAGGGGAAGATCCTAAGGCGCGTGCTGCTTTTGAAATAATGGCAAAAGCAGCGATGGAAAATGGAATAGAGCTCGTTGCTTTTAGTGGTTTCCGTTCTTACGAGTATCAAAAAACACTATACGACCGATATGTGAAGCGAGATGGGAAGGAAGCGGCAGATCGCTATAGTGCAAGACCAGGGTATTCCGAGCATCAAACTGGACTTGCTTTTGATATTGGAGAAAAGGGTCGTGAAGATTTGTGGCTGACAAATGATTTCGGCGCCACGGCAGCAGGACAGTGGTTGGCACAAAATGCCCATAAGTACGGGTTCATATTACGTTATCCAAAAGGAAAAGAAGAGATTACAGGTTTCATGCATGAATCATGGCATTTCCGCTATTTAGAGGGTGAACTAGCGACAAAAATATATGAAGCAGGCGTAACGCTGGAAGAATATTTAGGAATTCAATAAGACTAAAAACTAAATTGTAAAAGAAAAAACCAATTTTCCCACTCTGGAGGAAATTGGTTTTTTACTGTACTCCAAAGGATTTCAACTCTACAATTCCCAATCCTAGAGAATCGGGGACAGTAAACGTGAAATGGATTCTTTGAATTTAATAAAGTTGGACCGGTTTTTATACAGTTCATATGTGAGCTCTGAGCAGTCTAATATATCGCTTTCAAATATTTCAGCAAGGCGGTGTGCCAATAATCTATCATAAAGAAGTGCATTCACTTCAAAGTTCAAACTAAAGCTTCGTACATCGATATTAGCGGTGCCGACTGAAGCAATTTCATCATCCACGACTATCATTTTGGCATGTATAAAGCCCTTTTCGTACTGGTACACTTTTGCGCCCGCTTCAACGAGAGGTCCAACATAGGAATACGTTGCCCAATAGACAAACAAATGGTCCGGTTTATTAGGAATCATAATCCGCACATCGATCCCGGAGAGGGCAGCGATCCGGATAGCATCAAAAAAAGATTCATCCGGGATGAAATACGGGGACTGTATGTACACGTATTTTTTTGCATTTGCGATTAAATGCAAATAATTGTTTTTAATGACTTCCCATTCTGTATCAGGCCCACTTGAAATGATCTGGATTGCAGCGGTTCCTTTTTGAGGGATTATCGGGAAATAGCGCTCCGCATAGCATATATCATTTTTGGCGCTAGCCTGATTCCAGTCTAAAATGAAGCGAGTCTGCAACGGGTGGACTGCGCTCCCTTCAATACGTAAGTGGGTATCACGCCAGTAGCCGAACCGGTCCGATAAACTTAAATATTCATCCCCAACGTTAAAACCTCCTATATAGCCGATACGCCCATCTATTATGGAAATTTTCCTGTGATTTCTAAAGTTTAAACGTGGATTGATGAGAGGCAAAATCGAAGGGAAAAACACTTCTACTTCACCGCCTGCTTCGATCAGTTCTTTAAAATGCCGCTTCCGAACTCCGCGTGAGCCCATTTCATCAAACAGTACCCTTACTTTTACACCTTGTTTAGCCTTTTTTATTAAAGCATTTACAATGCGTTGACCTAAATTATCCAGTTTGAAAATATAGTATTGAATATGAATATGGTTTTTTGCATGTTGAATATCATTTATAAGTGCTTCGAACTTATCACTGCCATCATCGAAAATCTTTACATCGTTATCCTGTGTCAGGACAGCATTGTTTGTTTTTAAATTCATATAGATAAGATGATTATAACTTTTAATATGTTCTGCACGCAGTTCCAGTTCATTATTCTCGATTGCTTCAATCTGATAATTAATTAATTGTTCAATGCCAATATCTTTTCTGCCATCCCATCGGAATAAATGCTTCTTTCTCAATTGTCTTCCTAATAATAAGTAGAGGAAAAATCCAACAAACGGCAAGAAAAAAAGAACGAGCAACCATGCCCAAGTTGATGAAGGTTTTTTGCGCTCTAAAAAGATGACAGTCAGGGCAAATAGAACATTTATAAACATAATAAGTGGTACCAGAATGGAACTTTGAATAATTGCGCTCAAAAGATTCACCTACTTTCCTTCTTTCATATCATTATAGCCTATGGATGCAAAACAAAAAAAGAAACACTCAATTATTATTTAAACGAGTGTTTCTAAATGGTTTAGTATTCCTCAACATGGAAGTAAATATCCGAGAAATCACATTGTGCTAATTTTTTGGAGTTGATGAAGAAGCTGATGATTCCACTATCCCCCCACATAATATTTTGCTCATCGTTTGAAACGATTTGCAGTAATAAAGTGTCATAGTGCTGTAAATAAGGTGATGCTTTTCTGAAATCCTGATGTATAAAATATGGATAACCGCCAATTTTATGTTCGGCAGCTAAATAACTTTCTAAATACACATCTTGAAATGAACGGTCATCCAATGTAATGGGGGCATCCATTATTTCAGGTTTAAAATAATTATTTAACCGGTAGTCCATTGCCGACACTGGTTCGAATTGAGTTTTTGGAATGAGCTTCATCTCTTGCCGAATCGGGAAGCTGCTAGTGTTTACGTCCTTTAAATATGTGAAATCATGAATAAACTCATTATATTGACCTTGAAAAGGTATATATTGTACTTTAAATGACCGACATTCTGACTGAAACTTTTCCTTTTCATAACATTGCTGCGGGATATAAAATTGTAATATACCATCTTGTGGAAATGGGTAATCAAGCTGAATTTCCGCAAAGTTAAGTTGTGCCAAAAAAAGCATGTAGTGATTGTGATTGTCTTTCGGGTGTTCCATTTTATTTGTTAAAAAGGGTAGACCGGCAAATTTGCTTTCATGCAAAAATGCGGGTTGTTTCACTGGTTTTAAAATAGCTGCTTGCTCAGCTGAATGACTTAAGCTCGTATGAAAATGTATTAATTCTTTAGGGATATAAATATTTTTTTCTATATGTGACATTTAAAGTTCCTCCTACTGAAGTAACTATGGGTAATGGTGAGTTTAATGGAAATGTAAGGTCGGAAATTTGTTTGATTTTAATAAGTATTACTTCAAAAATTGTCATGATATTTTACAATATTTCCACTTGTAATTTTTGTTAAACATCATTCGAAAAATAAGGCAATTCATTTTAACTACATATATAAAATCAAATTATTAAATAACATGTATTCGAGTAGATTATGTAAATTAATTCAAAAGTAATTATAAAATTTAAAAGGAAAAAATTTCTTAAAATATTTCCTGAAAAGGTTTATTATAGATAATAAAAGGTTAAAATTAATTATGTTTTAGTTTTGTCACAAAACAGGAAAGAAAAATTAGTTTTTACGTGGTAACATATGAATTAGTAGAAGGTCTGACCTTATTAATTTGAAACTTTTAACATGAAATATCGTTATATATATTAACAAAGGAAAGTTTGAGGTGTAATCAAATGGCGAAAGAGATTGATTTAAAGCGTATTGTTACAAACTTATCAAAATTAGGTGTTACGGCGACAGTTACGAAATCTCGTCTTGAGCTTTTAAAAGTTTTAACACCACCAACACAAACTCCACAAACGCAAAATTAATGAAAGTAAGGTGTGGTGAAACCCAGTTCATCGCACCTTACTTTCATATTAAGCAATAAAAAAGGACCTGCGATATACGCAGGTCCTTTAATTTTATTCGTCGTCCGGATCATTTGTTGTAAACATATATGTCCGGTAATGAAACTTCATACTATAGACGAGACCGATTGCTAAAGCATTCCCCATCATCGAACTACCGCCATAGCTAATGAAAGGTAACGGAATCCCTGTAATGGGCAGAAGTTGTATCGTCATACCGATGTTTTCGAATACATGGAATGTAATCATGGCGATAATCCCGGCACATACATAAGTACAAAACGGATCTTTTAGCAAAAGCGTCATTTTTGTTAAGTGGTAAATTAACAGGAAGTATAGGCAAATAACAGCGCTTGCACCGATAAAGCCCCATTCTTCGCCAATTACTGCAAAGATAAAGTCGGTATGGTTTTCAGCTACATATACTTCACGTGCCAGGAATCCTTTACCGAATACTTCACCGGAGCCAATGGCATTTAGTGAAGTAATTAAATGATAGCCGTCTGAAGTCGCATATGAGTATGGGTCTAGCCATGAGTAGATCCGGGCGAATTGGTATGGCTGGAATCCGAATGTCTTTTCAAGGAAATCCTGCATATACAGGGCCATCCATAATAATGATCCGCCGACAACAGCTGCCCCGCCGAGAAGAGGCAGAATGATTTTCCAGGTAACACCAGCAACAATCACAAGTGCAACGGTAATGGCTATGAATACGAGGCCTGAACCTAAATCCGGCTGAAGCATAATTAAACCGAGCGGCACGATTAAAGTTACACCGATTTTACCTAGTAAGATCATATCGGACTTTATTGTTTTAATCTGGTATTTTTCGTTATGCCTGCTTATCAAATAAGCGGCGGACAAAATGAAAAACGTCTTCATGAATTCGGCAGGCTGGATGCTTCCGATCGGTGTATTAAACCAACTGTGCGCACCGTTCCGCTCAATTGTGATGCCTGTTGATGCCGGAATCGCCACAACGGCAACAAGCAGTATCAGCCCCATACCATATAAGGGCCAGGCCAGTTTTTTGTACTGGTCGGGATCAAAGTACATGACAACTGCAACAATGAAGGCAAAAATCGCATAGTTAAGCATTTGTTTCGGGACAAAGTTTGTTCCGTATTGCCCGGATGTCTGCGCAGAGGCGATGGCAAGTAAACTCACACCTAAAAATAGGATCAAAATTATCGTAAGTGTCCAGTCGAACCGTTTATTGAAATTATAATTGTTTGTATCCATTCGTTTCACCTTAAATTATTAAATTTAACCCGTTAAAGGGCCAGAAGATACCAACAAGTTGATGGTTCTTTAAATCGGTAACAACATTACCCGTAAAAAAAATCGCAGATATAGGAAAGTTTTCACGGAAATTGCTGTATTGTTTTAAGCTTTATATACTTTATCATATTCTTTTAAAAATTACTTTAGTAAGACTAATTTAAAAGTTGGACGAAACAGGTGAGAAAATGTTTCAAATTTGAATGAGAAGTCATATAATAATCATATTATTCATATTAAAGGGGCGTGCAAATCGTGGCGAAGAAAATGAAATCTGCTGAAGATTTTATGCATCATTTATATATTCATATGAACGATGTCGAACATTTTGTTATATATAGTGGTCTTACACTGAAGGAATTCATGGTTTCGGTCGACCCCGTAAAAAATGTTCTGTTATTAAAGCACGCGTACGACAACGGCTCTTTTAATATGCATACCCAATTTGATTTTGTAACAAATGAAGATATGCGCGATTTTCTGAAAAAGGAAAGCGATTTAAAGAAAGATTTATGCTGGGTAGATTTTACGACAGAGAAAAACATTAATACGTTAACTCCCCTTGAACAGGCAGAACTTCTTTATTTAAGTCATAAGCGTGAACCGCTTGCATCGCCTTTTTTCAATAAATTGCAAAATCGCTATGCTTATTACTCATCTGTAACTGACAAAATGACAAAAGTATACTATCGTTTTATAGGTGATTCTGAAATACTTGTATCAAATTTATTTAATCGAATGATAAGAGATAAAGAAGGTGTTGGGAGCTTTTGGAGAAGAAAGAATAAAATCAATTCACCGACAATCGATCCTTCTACATTAAGATTATATCGACCTTTTGCTAAGGAAGGCGCATTACTGTCATTATATAAACTAGATAAACCAAATTCCCATTACGGAGTCGAAATCCGGGTGCTGAGTGATTATGATTACCCTGATGAAGTTTGGGACGATTTAGATGAAATATTAAAACAAGGCTATGATGAATTAATACAAATTAGTTGACACTCACAGCGAACAGGGCAGTGGGTGTTTTTTATCCGATTTCAGCGTTTAGTGCATTCGTGATAAAATAAGGTTAGTGAAAACTGGAGGTCAAAAAAATGAAAAAAAGAATTGGTTTATTATATGGTGGTAAGTCAGCCGAGCATGAAGTATCACTCTCAACTGCAAAAGCAGTAACGCAAGCATTGGATTTTAATGAGTTTGACGTTTTCCCGATTTTTATTACATTGAAGGGTGAATGGCGTGTTGGACCTCAATTAACAGAACCCGCTCAAACGATTGAACAATTACAATTTACGACAGTATCAGACCAGTCTGAAAATAATATTACGCAATTTATTGCAAAACATATGGATACTCCATTTGATGTCATTTTTCCTTTACTACATGGCACGAACGGCGAAGATGGAACGGTACAGGGCTTTCTGGAAGTGCTGAACATTCCTTATGTGGGGAATGGTGTTCTTGGTTCGGCATCAGGTATGGATAAGGTAGTTATGAAGCAATTGTTTGAAATGGCAAACTTGCCGCAATTACCTTATGAATACTTTATTCGAAGCGAATGGGAACGGGAGAAAGAAGCTTGGATCAAAAGATGCGAACAATCTTTAGGGTATCCGATGTTTGTTAAACCAGCTAACTTAGGATCAAGTGTAGGGATCAGCAAAGCGACGAATGCTTCGGAACTGGAAAAAGCTGTTCAATTTGCACTGCAATATGACCGTAAAATTGTAATCGAACAAGGTGTCACAGCACGGGAAATTGAACTTGCTGTGTTAGGGAATGATACACCCAACGTTTCAGTAGCAGGCGAGATTAAGCCGATGACTGAGTTTTACGATTATGATTCAAAATATAAAGATGGTTCGACAGCATTAATTATTCCGGCACCATTGCAAGATGATGTCTATAGAGATTTAGTTGATATGGCGAAAAGAGCGTTTAAAGCAATTGATGGAGCAGGTTTAGTGCGGGCAGATTTCTTCGTAACTGAAAACAACGAAATTTTCATCAATGAAGTAAACACGATGCCAGGATTTACCCCGGTAAGCATGTATCCGTTGCTGTGGCAGCATACAGATTTGCCATATCCGCAGTTAATTAAAGAGCTGATTGGCTTTGCACTGGAACGTTTTACAGAAAAACAACAGCTTCAATACAACAGAGATTGAGTGGGATAAAAAGTGAAAAAAAGTTTACAGCAAATTGCAGCATGGTTAACGATAGAAAATCAGTCATTTCCTGAAACGATTGTCACAGGTATTTCCATTGACACACGGACAATTGCAAAAGGGGATTTATTTATTCCTTTCCGTGGAGAAGCCGTAAACGGGCACCGTTTTGTCGAGCAGGCATTTGAAAAAGGCGCGGCAGCTTCTTTATGGATGATCGATGAGCCGAATCCTCCGGCACATTTGCCATTAATTTTCGTGGAAGACCCGGAGCTTGCACTTCAGAAAATGGCAGAATGTTACCGTAATGAGCATAAAGCAACATTTATCGGAATTACCGGTTCCAATGGTAAAACGTCGTCAAAAGATATTTTGGCAGGGGCACTTTCTCCATACTTTAAAGTACAAAAGACGATCGGAAACTTTAATAATCAGCTCGGTTTGCCGATTACGATTCTACAGCTTGATGAAGATACAGAAGTTTCCGTATTGGAGATGGGGATGAGCGGTTTCGGTGAAATTGAATTTCTGACGAAGCTGGCCCGACCACATTATGCCATTATTACAAATATTGGTGAAGCCCATATGCAAGATTTAGGATCGCGCGAAGGAATTGCGAAGGCGAAGTTTGAAATTGTAAAAGGATTGTCTGAAGAAGGGATTCTTTTTTATGATGGTGATGAGCCGTTACTTCAAAACTTAGTTGCAAAAACACCGCAGTTAAAAACACAGGCATTTGGTTTTAGCCGGGAACAGAATTTGGCAGCTTCGCAAATTAAAGCGACAGCACAAGGAAGCAGCTTCCATGTAGATGGAGTAATACAAGGTGATTTCTTTATTTCGGTTTTAGGAGAACACCAAGTAAAGAATACATTAAGTGCAATGCTGGTGAGCAAGGCATTAGGTTTGACCGATGAACAAATTCGCGGAGCATTAAAGAAAGTAGTTTTGACAGATATGCGGATGCAGCTTGTTCCGGTCGGCGATTTATTATTTATTAATGATGCGTATAATGCGGCACCGACATCGATGCATGCTGCTATTCAATTTGCTGAGCAAACGACGATTCGTGCTGAAAAGTGGCTTATACTCGGGGATATGCTTGAGCTCGGGGACGATGAAAAGCAGATGCATGAAGGAATCGCCGCGCATATTCATCCTGAAGAAATAAGCTATGTTTGCTTATATGGTCCGCGTATGAAGTGGCTCCACAATAAACTGCAAGAGAAATTTGATGCTGGGCATTTAGTGTATTCCGAAAATGAGTACGCACCGATTATCGAAAAAATCCAATCTCATGCAACAGACGAGTCCATCCTTCTAGTTAAAGGTTCTCGTGGAATGCAGTTGGAGAAAATTATCCATTCAATTGAGTTAGCCTAGTGCTAGCTCATTTTTTTGGCGCAAAAACTTTTTTCGACTTAAAATGTCGCTTATTATAAATAATAACAGCTCATTGAAAGCGGGTGTTTTAATGAAAATCGGCGTCCTGTTTTTACATGGATTTTCAGGTGGACCGTATGAAGTGGAGCCTTTTGCGCATTATATAGAGCAACGAATAGATTGGACAGTAAGTATTCCGACATTTTCAGGTCACGGCGATGCAGAGCACTTGGCGATGAAAGGTTATAAAGCTGAGCACTGGATGATGGAAGCGGAAATCGCATATCGGCAGTTGAAAAAGCAAGTTGATGAAGTCATTGTCGTCGGCTTTTCAATGGGTGGTGTCATTGCGATGTACTTATCTATACGTTACCCAGTAAAGAAGTTAGTACTCCTAAGTGCTGCAGCCAAGTATGTGAGTCCTACACAATTAGTGAAAGATGTTCGAGCAATTGCCCAGGATATGGTGCATAAAAAGTTAGAAGAAAACGAATTGTTTGCACGTTATAAATTTAAATTTAAAAATGTTCCGTTAACAGCAACGATTGAATTTATGAAGGTCGTGAAAAAAACGGAACCTTATATTAAAAACATTCAGTGCCCTACATTTATTGTACAAGGGGAGCTTGATGGTATTGTGCCCAGTACAACAGCCCAAATTTTATATGAACAAATTCAGTCGCAGAAAAAGCAAATGTATATTTCAGATTGTGGAAAACATCATATTTGTTACAGTGATGATTGTGAGCGATGGTTTGACCAAGTGTATCGATTTTTATTGGAGCATTAAATATCTGACTATTTCGATACAAGGCAATATCATTGCATACCGTTACAACCCATGTTAGACTAATAAAAGCAATGGATACATTTTGTGCGAAGACTCTTCAGACTTATGGGTGAAGAGTGCTTTTTTTTGATAAACGGTTTTATTCTATTTTTTACAAAAGCAACAACCAATTAGAAACGGTAGAATTGAACCGCTCGGCAATGACCGGGCTTTCCTTTTCATATAAGAGACTCTGCATACGAAGCAGAGAGAATTTTTAAGTAACGGAAACGTTCCACATACAATGGCTCGAAAATTTGCCGCCATTTCATCTGAAAATGTAACCATTTGTCAACTTATACAGGAAAAAGGAGAATGAAGAGTTTGACAAATTTTTCAGAATTAAACATTAGTGAATCGACATTACGTTCTATTAAGCGTATGGGATTTGAAGAAGCAACACCAATCCAAGAAGGAACAGTAACATTTGCAATGGCTGGCCGTGACGTTTTAGGTCAAGCACAAACAGGTACTGGTAAAACAGCTGCATTTGGTATTCCTTTAATTGAGAAAATCGATCCAAAAAATCCGAATATCCAAGCTTTGGTAATTGCTCCTACTCGCGAATTAGCAATCCAAGTTTCGGAAGAACTTTATAAATTAGGCTATGACAAGCGTGTAAAATTATTATCGGTGTATGGTGGTCAAGAAATCGGCCGTCAAATCCGTGCATTAAAAAATAAACCTCAAATTATTGTAGGTACACCAGGTCGTATTCAAGACCATATTAACCGTCGTACTTTACGTTTAGACGAAGTTCAAACTTTAGTTTTAGACGAAGCTGACGAAATGTTAAACATGGGCTTCATCGATGATATTAATGCAATTTTAGAAAACGTACCATCGGATCGCCAAACATTACTATTCTCAGCGACAATGCCTCCAGCAATCCGCAAAATTGCAGAGACATTCATGAAAAATCCTGAAATCGTAAAAATTAAAGCGAAAGAATTAACAATGGAAAACATTGAACAATTCTTCGTAAAAGCAACAGAGCGCGAGAAATTCGATGCTTTATCTCGTCTATTGGATTCACAAAAACCAGAATTAGCAATCATTTTCGGTCGTACGAAACGCCGTGTTGATGAGTTAAGCCAAGCTTTAGGTTTACGTGGCTTCTTAGCGGAAGGTATCCATGGTGACTTATCTCAGGCGAAACGTATTTCTGTTTTGCGTCAGTTTAAAGAAGGTAAAATCGATATCCTAATCGCAACAGACGTTGCAGCTCGTGGATTGGATATTTCAGGTGTAACACATGTTTACAACTTTGACATTCCACAAGATCCGGAATCATACGTTCACCGTATCGGTCGTACAGGCCGTGCTGGTAAATCTGGTGTTGCAGTAACATTCGTAACACCTCGTGAAATGGGTTACTTACGCATCGTAGAAGAAACTACGAAAAAACGTATGACTCCTTTACGTCCACCTTCATCTGAAGAAGCATTGGTAGGCTTACAAGAAGATGCAATGCAATCATTAGTTGAATTAGTACAAAATAATGATTTAGGCAATTACCGTGATTTAGCAGCTAAGTTATTGGAAAATAACGAAGCACTTGACTTAGTTGCAGCAGCGCTTAAATCAATTACTAAAGAACCGGATGCTACACCAGTATCATTATCGGAAGAGCGTCCATTACCAATGCGTCGTGACCGTTCACAAGGTGGCGGAGGCCGCGGCCGTGGCGGTAATGACCGTAACCGTGGTGGTGGCAACCGTGGCGGTGGTGACCGTCGCGGTGGAGATCGCCGTCGTGAAGGTGGCGGAAGCCGTTCTGGTAGCGGAAGTCGTGAAGGAGGTCGTCGTGAAGGCGGTGCTCGTCGCGAAGGATCAGGATCTCGTGATCGTCGTCCACGTCCACGTCGCGAAGACTAATACTATTCAAACACACCAACGAGAAAATCGTTGGTGTGTTTTTTTGTGAAATTTTATATGAATATATTTTCCGGGAAATAAAATTTTTGTAAATTATTTAACAAATTTGTCATTTAACTATACTATGGTGAGAGGGGACTGTTTTTAATAGTATAGATTAAAACATAATGAAACATTTAAGCGGTTAATACGTATAGCATACTATAGAGAAAGAGGTGTGGAGTTAATGAGAGAACAACCAAAGTTTCAGTTACCTAAAAAAGCGCAAACAGTGTGGCGATTATATGGCATCATTCAAACCTCTATTATCGCACTTTTAACAGGTGGTATTGTATTTTTAACAGTCCGATTTGATTGGCCACAGTGGATTATGTGGGTTGCCATTGCACTAGTAATATTATCGATTGCGTTTTCGGTTATTGTATTTCCGAACATTCGTTGGAGAATTTGGCGTTATGAAGTTCGGGAACAGGAAATTGAAATTCAAAGCGGTCTGTTTGTCGTAAAACGGACGCTAATTCCGATGGTACGTGTTCAGCATGTTGACACCGAGCAGGGACCGATCTTAAAAAAATACATGTTAGCGAATATATCGATTTCTTCGGCAGCAACTGTACATACGATTCCTATGCTGAAAGTTGAGGATGCCGATGAATTGAGGACAAAAATCTCTGAACTTGCAAGGGTGGCGGAAGATGATGTCTAAAGAGAAATTCAAACTTCATCCTGTAACGACTATTATCAATGTTATGAAAGCATTGAAAGACCTCCTCATTCCGATCATTATCATTATTGCGGCGAACGGCTTTAATTTTAATTTAGACTATCGAAGCGAAACATTTTTCAGTGAAATGATTCCACTCTTTATATTAGTACTCGTCTTAGCGATTACGGTAGTGAGCGGTTTGATTAAGTGGTGGACATTTGTATATTGGTTTGAAGATAGTGAACTGCGTGTGGAATATGGACTGTTTATAAAGAAAAAGCGCTATATTCCATTTGATCGAGTTCAAAATCTGAATTATAAAGAGGGTATTTTCCACCGGATATTCAAGCTTGTACAAGTACAAGTGGAAACGGCGGGAAGTAAAGATGGTAAACCGGAAGCCGAGTTGACAGCAGTAACAAAAGCTGCAGCCGACGAAGTGGAAATACAAATGAAAAAGGCGAAACAAAAACTGCCGAATGAAGGTGCCCTGATACAAAGGGTTGAAGATGAAGAGCCGGAGTCCGAATCAGTAGTGCTACACAAAATGAAAGTACCGGAACTGTTATTATTAGCGACGACATCCAGCGGTGTTGGTGTAGTACTTGCCGGAGTTTTTGCTGTCCTTTCCCAATTTGCGGAGTTTATTCCATTTGATATGATTTATGATGAATTGGCGTTTTTAGTGGAATACGGATATATTGTCGTCATGATTCTAATCGCTCTAGCGTTAATGCTGGCATGGGGAATCTCTGTCGGCCTGACCTTTTTAAACTATTATAACTTTACGGTCAGCAAGCAGCATGACAGGCTGATTATTACGCGAGGTTTAATCGAAAAAAAACGTGTGACAATCCCGTTGAATCGGGTACAGGCCATTAAACTGGCGGAAAATCCTTTCCAGCAAATACTTGGTTTGGCATCTGTTGCGGTAGAAAGTGCTGGTGGAGGATTTAGCGGGGAAAATGATAAGAAAATCATCTTATTTCCGCTGATTGCAAAAAAAGAAGTATTTTCACCATTGGCAGAACTGTTTCCGGAATATGATTTTCAAGTTAACCAGCTTGTTCAGCCGCCTATAAAAGCACAGCCTTTTTTCTACCGGATTGATTTTTTATGGCTAGTCCCGTTAATCGGCGCTATATCATACTTTTTCTATCCATATGGATTGTTGTCATTATTGCTGATTGTTCCAATTATTCTTCTTGGAAGATGGCAATTTAAGACGACTGGATTTATAGTGAAAGATCAGCAAATTACGATCGTCTCGCGCTTAGTGAGTCGTGTAACGTTTTATGCCTTAAAGAAGCGTGTTCAAATTATGCAGGGAAGTCAAACCTATTTCCAAAAGCGACGCGATATAGGATCTGTAAAAATTGTCGTGATGTCAGGTATGCACGGAGCTTCAGCAACGGCGCGTCATATGGAGCAGCAGGAAGTGGAAAAAGTACTGTCCTGGTATGAACATTAAAAAACAGGGTCCGCAAAAAAGTTACTCCTTTTCGCGGATCCTGTTTTATTTTACCCTTTTAATGGACTGTTTACGCCAGCGTCCCATATTTTTAGGGTTAAAGTATACAACCCCTAAAATAAAGCCGGTAACTAAGCCGCCTAAATGTGCAGCGATATTAATATTTGGCGTTAAAAATGTCATAATAATGCTAATCACAATTAAGGGCAATATAATTTGTCTTAACTGCGGGAATAAATGTCTTGTGTAATAAACAAGGGCTCCGAACGCGCCGAAAATTCCATACAATGCTCCACTTGCGCCTACACTGGCATAATAAGCATCCTGAGTTGCGTATGTAGCAGCGACACCGAAAATTCCGGCTAAAAAGTAAATTGTTAAAAAGCGTATTTTGCCGGCGATCTTTTCAAGCTCCGGACCGAATAGAAATAGGGAGAACATATTAAAAAGAACGTGCATAAAGCCTGCATGTAGAAACATGGACGTAATAATACGCCACCAATCACCGGCTGCTATGAGTCCGTTGACGCTCATTCCGGCATAAAGCAGCTCTTGGCCGAAACCCGGGATTAACGTTAGGACGAAAACAATCAGATTAATTGCTATAATTGACGATACGACCGGATATAGCGCAATGTACTGTTTAAAATTTTCTCTACGAATAAACATGTTCCACCTCAATTAAGTCGATACAAAATAAAACGTATTTTATTCATTATACATTGGAGTAATGATTAAAGGAAAGGGAGAGCTATTAAATGATTAAAGGGATTGGATTGGATTTAGTAGAATTGGACCGAATCAAAAAAATGACAGATCGTTCGGCGAAATTTGCTCAACGGATTTTAACGGAAAGGGAGCTTGCCATTTATGATACATTATCGGATATGCGCAAAGTGGAATTTCTGGCAGGTCGCTTTGCAGCAAAGGAAGCCTATTCAAAAGCAAATGGCACAGGAATCGGTAAAGACTGTGAACTTCATCAAATAGAAATTTTAAAAACAGAGCAAGGAAAACCTTTACTATACTTTGATGGTGAACAGGTGAACGGGTTTATTTCCATTACTCATACGCGTACAACAGCAGCTGCCCAAGTAATCTTAATGCAATAATACATACATGGACACCTTGGCTCATATAGTAATTTATCGAAATAGATAATCGAAAGGGTGAATCTTTGAAACTCCGACTGCTAGTAGTTGTCGTTTGTTGTCTCTTTTTGGCGGCGTGTGGAAAAGCTACAAAGGATGAAGTGATTGAGGATGTCAACAAGAAGTGGAATGACGCAAAAGGTTATGAATTAAGTGCTTCGATGGAAGTTCGGACAGGCGCGGAGCCACGTATTTATGATGTGAAAGTTTGGCATACAAAACCGGATTTTTACCGAGTGGCAGTTAATCCAAAAGGTGAGTCAGAACAACAGTTAATCGTCCGAAATGAAGAAGGTGTCTTTGTTGTCACGCCATCATTACGTAAAACGCATAAATTTCAAAGTGAATGGCCAAAGCAAAATAGTCAGGCGTATATAATCGGTGCATTGGCTGATGATTTAGTGTCAGATTCAAAAGCGGTAATGACTGAAGATGATGCAAGCTATACTTTTGAAGTTGCGACACGGAATGTAGACCAAACAGCACTGCCGGTTCAGCAAATTGTAGTTGATAAGAAAACGATGCTTCCGACAAAAGTAAGTGTGATGGATGAATCATTACAAGAGCAAGTTGTGATTACATTTGGAGATATTAAATTAGGTGTGCAGCATACTGCGGAAGAGTATGCGGTAGAAAAATTCTCTGAAAAAGAAGAAAAGAAAGCCGCATCGGCAGAAGTGGTAGACACAGAGTTTAGTGTGTATTATCCAACGATCGACTGGGCTCATACTAAGCTGACAGATGAATATGAAGTTCAGGAAGAGGGAAATACACGAGTTATTTTAACATTCGAAGGGGAAAAGCCGTTTACACTAATGCAGCAGCCAATCCAACCGGATGATTCGGTCTTACCTGTATTCTCTCCTGGGGACCCGGCGGATTTAGGTTATACGATCGGTGCAATTACTGATCACTCAATCCAGTGGGACAAAGATGGTATGACCTTCTTCATCGCATCCACAAAATTGACAAAAGATGAATTGCTGGAAGTAGCTGCAAGTGTACAGGAAAGTAGTATGAAGTAAAACTTCAATTGATGGGGGATTCCCACCCTCCACTGGTGCGGGATAAAATAATTTAAAATTATTTCTATCTAAACTTGTTTTTAAATTGCATTTTATGGTTATATTTAAGAAGAGACATCTTGCGCATACAAGCGCAAGATGATTTCTTCGTATACGGATTCACTTTTAGTTTACTGAAAATTACATAAATACTGGTAAGTTTAAACTTATAAAAAGAGGGTAAGAGTAGAAATGGATACTCCAATTTATTACAGACCAACAAAAGCAGTTATTGATCTGCAAGCAATCACACATAACCTGTCTTCACTGCGAAACTATATAGGACCGGAAATCCAGATAATTGCTGTAGTAAAGGCGAATGCATATGGTCACGGAGATGTGGAAATTGCAAAAACAGCGATTGATGCCGGAGCAACAATGCTTGCTGTTGCAACACCGGATGAAGCAGTACATATTAGAGAAAATTTTAAGGATATTGATATTTTAGTGTTAGGTGCTTCACCGCATGCTTTTATTCCATATGCATCATCAGAAAATATTACCCTTACCGTCTTTTCAACAGAATGGCTGCAGGGAGCACAACAATATACGCCACTGTTGAATCCGTTGAAACTTCACATTAAAGTGGATTCGGGTATGGGACGTATCGGTGTATCCACTAAAGAAGAACTATTGGAATTGTATACAATGATTCATTCTTCTGAGGATTTTTTAGTGGATGGAATTTTCACGCATTTTGCTACTGCGGATGAAGAAGACACCATGTACTTTGACAATCAGGCTACCCTATTCAAGGACTTTTTAGGTGCTTTGCCACAAAAGCCCCGTCTTGTTCATGTAGCCAATACAGCAACCGCTTTAGTAAAAGATCCTTCTTTGCACTATGATGCGGTACGGTTCGGTATTTCCATGTACGGATTACTGCCTTCAGGTTATGTAGGCACAAAATTACCATTTCCGATTAAACCTGCGTTATCTTTACAGACAGAACTTGTACATATAAAAAAAATGCAGGCTGGTCAATCGGTAGGCTATGGAGCAACATATACAGCAGAAGAGGAATGCTACATCGGAACAATACCAATTGGCTATGCGGATGGTATGATTCGTAAGCTATCGGGCCAAGAAGTGCTCGTTGGAGGAAAAAGAGCGAAAATTGTCGGCAGAATCTGTATGGATCAAAGTATGATTTTACTTCCGGAAGCATATACTGTTGGAGAAGAAGTTGTACTAATAGGCTGCCAACAGCAAGAGGAAATCACAATTGATGATTGGGCTCATAAACTCCAAACAATTAATTACGAAGTGCCATGTGTAATTACAGCTAGAGTTCCTAGGGTATATAAATAAAATCGATGCAATATTACTGTAAATAACTTCAAATATACAAAACAAGTATGTTCATTTTATTCCTTTAATGCGAGAATTGTCAGTTTTTTAATTTTCCTGTCTTTTCATTGTAGTCAATCAATGATAGAATGAATGGGAAATGGGATGTTCGGTGGAGGTGCTTGTTTTGTACGCGAAGGAATTAGTAGAAGTAGAAGAAGTAGTAATTGACATACCAAATGAGCTAGTAACGCAATTCGAAAGAACGTTTGGGCGTAATACTGAGAATGGTTATATGATGGCGTATTTGGCGACTCAAAATTATACAAAGCATATGCAACCAAATCAAATACGGGAAGCTTTAATAAAGGGCTATGTGGAAATGTCGCAAATTAATCTGACAATTTGCAGTGAGTGCTTGCATGCAGAGTATGAAGCGGAACATATGGTGGAGCGTCTCGTTAGCGGGGGATGACAATTTGATTGTAAAACGTGGAGACGTTTTTTTTGCTGACCTATCACCAGTGGTAGGTTCAGAACAGGGCGGGACTAGACCCGTTCTTATTATTCAAAATGATATTGGAAATCGCTTTAGTCCAACCGTCATAATAGCTGCAATAACTGCGCAAATTCAAAAAGCAAAGTTACCCACACATGTTGAAATCGACGCGAAAAAGTATGGTTTTGAACGTGATTCGGTAATTTTGCTTGAACAATTGCGTACAATTGATAAATCACGATTAACAGATCGTATTACTCAGCTAGATGCAAAACTAATGCAAGAAGTAGATATCGCTCTTAATATTAGTTTAGGACTCGTAAAATTTTAATACATAAAAAAGCATCGAAACATATTGTTTCGATGTTTTTTATTACCACAGATTAAAAGCCCCTCTATTTTTTAGGTAAATAGTAAACTGTAATCATGTACAATTGTAATATTTTACTTAAAATTAAAATATGTGAAAAATATGGTTGAAAGGTTTTATCCAACTAAACTACGAGGAAAACATATGGTATAATACAAAAGATTAATAATTCAAAAAACTGATACTATACGTTAACTCCATAGAAAGAAAAAGTAGGAAATTGGGGGCACTATGATGAATACGAAATCTACCGTAGAGATTGTAACAGAATGGGATATTGTAGCTGCACGCCAACTTGGGCGTAACGAAGCGAAAGCAATTGGCTTTGGCGCGGTAGATCAAGCTCGAATTACTACAGCGATAAGTGAACTGGCTCGAAATATCTATTTGTATGCACGGACCGGGGAAATAACAATAGAGCGTATTAGTAATGAAGAGAAAGTTGGCCTTCGTATAATAGCGGCAGATAAAGGACCAGGAATAAGCGATTTAAAAAAAGTGATGGAAGACGGCTATTCTACTTCCGGTGGGCTTGGTGCGGGATTGCCGGGAGTCAAAAGGCTGATGGATACAATGGACATCCAATCCAATGTAGGAGTTGGTACGACAATAGTTATCGAAAAATGGGTAAGATAGGATGTGATAAAATTTGAAAGAGCTGCAAACACAATATCAAAAAATCTTATCCGATTTTTTGGCCAACCAAACTGAGCGAAATTTATATATAGGTCAAAACTTTATTCGACAGTTAATCCAAAAAAAAGTAGCTCCAGAAGAGGTAATCAATATCCATAAATATGCGATTGAACAAATTTACCCAGATATTCCAGAAGATATTTCGCATAGCTATGATTTTTTAATTGAGATTATGGTACACTTCGGTTTAACTTTAAAGGAGCACCAAAGTTTACTTGAACAGCAGGAAGAGCTGCGTATGGAGATGAATGTTGCTACAAAAATTCAGAATATGATTCTCAGAACAACAGTACCAATGCTTGATCAAATAGATATCGGTATGCTTTCTGTGCCGATTCGAAAAATGAATGGAGATTATGTTCACTTCTTGAACAATAATGATTCAGTAGTCAGTGTAGCGGTGACAGATGTTGTCGGAAAAGGTGTACCTGCAGCCCTTTGTATGTCAATGGTCAAGTATGGGCTCGATACACTCGAGTATGCAACGAAAGATCCTTCTTATATTTTAGAAGTATTAAATCGCATTATTGAAAAAAGTGTCGATGATAGTATGTTTGTCTCAATGTTTTATGGGACATATAATATTAAAGAAAGCAAATTTACATATGGGTCTGCTGGACATGAGCCTGCTATCTATTATAATGCTCGCAAAAAAACTTTCTTTGATCTTGAGTCAAAAGGTTTACTGTTAGGTGTCATGCCGGAAGTGACGTATCCACAATACGATATTCATTTGGAAGAAAATGATTTTATCGTTATGATTACAGATGGTGTAACAGATTTTCGTAAGCAAGGGGGACTGGATCCCAGGGATGTAATTAAGAAGTTGGTGTTAAGCTGTAACCATCTTTCGGCACAGGAAATGTGTGAGGAATTGTACACCTACTTGAAAAACTTGCCTGATTTCGAACTTGAAGATGATTTTACGGTTGTTATATTTAAAAAATAAATAATAATGTTTGAACTCCCGCGGATTCGGGAATAGTAAGAAGGTTTATAATGGAGGTGTCTTTAATGAATGTTAATGTTCAATTTAGAGAAGATGGAGACGTATTAAAAGGCTATATCGAGGGTGAGATTGATACGTACACAGCCCCGATTTTACGTGAAGAGTTAGAAACTGTTCAAGTTGTGGAAGGCCGAAAAATAGAATTGGATTTATCAAAAGTAAATTATATGGACAGTACAGGGTTAGGAATATTTGTTGCATTTTATAAAAAAGTTACAAGAGAAAATGCATCATTAAAATTAGTCAACTTATCCAACCGTTTAGTAAGATTGTTTGAAATTACAGGATTAAGTGAATTGATGAGTATTGAGATTGATGAGGAATTGGAGTTGAAATGATGAGAGCGTTTGACTATATTGAAATTCGAGTGCCCGCCAAATCGCAATATGTAAGTGTAATACGGCTAACAATTTCAGGATTAGCGATGCGAGTTGGGTTTACTTATGATGAAATAGAAGACTTGAAAATTGCTACAAGTGAAGCGGTGACGAATGTTGTGCACCATGCTTATAAATCAAATGAGGAAGGCGAAGTTGTAATCGGCTGTGCGTTATTCGAGGACAAAATTGAAATAATGGTGGCAGACTACGGTGTAAGCTTTAACTTTGAAGAGATCAAATCAAAAGTTGGTCCATATCATGAAGATGAAAACGTAGCATTATTACGTGAAGGTGGATTAGGGATTTATTTAATGGAAACTTTAATGGATGAAGTGAAATTGAATAACGAAGGTGGCGTCACTGTTTTCATGACAAAGTATGTCTCGAGAGAGCAGGTGAAAGGGAATGTCGAAAGAATCACTACCTAAAAATACATCAAAAGAAGAAGTGCTAAATTGGATTGCAGAATATCAGGCGAGCGGCTGTGAAGATTCACAAACAAATCTTGTGCTTCATTATCAACAATTAGTCGAGTCGATTGCACGCAAATATTCACATGGTAAATCTTATTATGATGATATTGTACAAGTAGGGATGCTTGGCTTATTAGGTGCGATCCGACGATTTGACCCTTCTTTTGGCAGAAGCTTTGAGGCGTTTGCTGTTCCGACAATCGTCGGAGAAATAAAACGCTTTTTACGTGATAAAACCTGGGACGTGCATGTTCCGAGACGTATTAAAGAACTAGGACCTAGAATCAAGGCAGCTGTTGAAGCATTAACGACATCGCTGCAACGTTCTCCATCCATTACCGAGATTGCGACGTACCTCGAAGTACAGGATGAGGACGTACTGGAAGCGATGGAGATGGGGAGAAGCTATCAGGCATTATCGATGGATCATTCGATCGAATCGGATTCCGATGGCAGTACGGTAACGCTATTTGATGTAGTCGGTCGGGAAGATACAGGCTATGAAGTGACTAACCGCCGCATGATTGTAGCAGATGCGATGAATGTATTAAATGAACGTGAGCGACAAATTATCCAATTAACCTATTTGGAACAACTTAGTCAAAAGGAAGCCGGGGAGAGACTCGGTATATCCCAAATGCACGTTTCGAGAATTCAACGTAAGGCAATTAAAAAACTACAGGATGCCATCACAGCAAGTGGCGGCGTCTCATTATAAAGTTTAAGAGTCTACTAACATAGTTTAGTAGGCTCTTTTTCATGCATAAATTCAATGCTTTTTTGGGAAACAATACGAATGGAATGGTACACTAAAAGAAAGTTCGAAATTTAAAGGAGTGGCATGATGGATCAACAAAAAATGTTACAAATAATCGCGAAAGATGCGAAAGTGGAGCCAAAGCAAGCACAAGCAGTTATTGGGCTGCTGGAAGAAGGTAATACAGTACCTTTTATTGCCCGCTACCGAAAAGAAATGACAGGTTCACTTGATGAAGTTCAAATTAAGGCAGTAGAAGACCGCTACCATTACATACAGCAGCTCGAAACACGGAAAGAGGAAGTACTGCGTTTAATTGATGAGCAAGGAAAATTAACGGAAGAACTACAAACAGCGATCCAGGCATCAACTGTTTTACAGCGCATAGAAGATTTGTACCGACCATTTAAACAAAAGCGCCGTACAAAAGCAACGATTGCAAAAGAACGGGGCTTGGAACCGTTAGCTGAAGAACTGTTAAAGTTTAAAAAGCGTACGTTGGAAGAAATGGCGGCACCTTATATAAACGAAGAACAAGGTATTACTGGAATTGAAGACGCATTGGCAGGAGCAAGGGATATTTTAGCAGAACGATTTGCCGACGATGCGGCGATTCGTGAAAAGCTACGTACCCTATCTTGGCGAGAAGGCAAACTTGTCACAACTGTAAAAAATGCAGATAAAGATGAAAAACAAGTATTTGAAATGTACTACGCATATGAAGAGCCTGTTCACCGAATTGCACCTCACCGCATACTGGCGGTGAATCGCGGTGAAAAAGAAGAAGTGATACGTGCAGCAATTGAAGTTCCAATCGACAAAGCGACAACACAAATGGAAAATCATTTTATTCCCAGAAATTTTGTAGGCCCTTCTGTAAATGAAGTGAAATTAGCAATTGCAGACAGCTATAAACGATTAATCAAACCATCTATTGAAAATGAGCTGCGCGCAGAACTATCATCAAAAGCAGAGACACAAGCAATTCATATTTTCTCGGAAAACCTTCGTAATTTATTATTACAGCCACCAATGCGCGGTAAAATGGTACTCGGTGTAGATCCTGCCTACAGAACAGGCTGTAAGTTAGCGGTGGTGGACGAGACAGGCAAGATGATAGAAATTGGCGTTATCTATCCCCACACTACATCGGATCCTTCAAAAGCGAAAGCAACAGTGAAGGCAATATTAAAAAGATATCCGATTGATATTATTGCGATTGGTAATGGTACTGCCTCGCGCGAAACAGAGCAGTTTATTGCCGAACTGCTGAAAGAAATGGAAGGAAACATTGCATATGTTATTGTCAATGAGGCAGGAGCTTCCGTATATTCGGCATCTGAAGTGGCACGAGCGGAGTTTCCGGATTTACAGGTGGAGCAAAGAAGTGCTGTATCGATTGCCCGTCGTATACAAGACCCATTATCAGAGCTTGTAAAAATTGATCCGAAAGCAGTTGGTGTAGGGCAATATCAGCATGATGTGTCGCAAAAACAGTTAGCAGAATCACTGACGTTTATTGTAGAAACAGCGGTAAACCAAGTTGGAGTTGATGTAAATACAGCTTCAGCCTCCCTTTTACAATATGTATCAGGCCTCTCAAAAACGGTGGCGGAAAACATTGTGTCGATGCGTAGTGAGAACGGGCAGTTCACATCACGTGCACAACTGAAAAAAATTCCGCGATTAGGTGCTAAAACATATGAGCAGGCGGTCGGTTTCTTACGTATTGCAGACGCTAAAAACCCCTTAGATGCTACAGGTATCCACCCTGAAAGCTATAAATTAGCCGAAGCCGTATTGGAAGCAGCGGGATTGACGAAAAAGGATGTCGGCACAGCGAAAGCTGAAGAATCGATCGGCAAGTTAAATTTAACATCATTAGGTGATACGTTAAATGTAGGGGAAGTTACATTGAAAGATATTGTTGATACATTAATGAAACCTACCCGTGACCCTCGTGATGCTTTCCCTCAACCATTATTGAAAACAGATGTACTTCAAATGGATGACTTACAAGTGGGGATGGAACTACAGGGCACAGTTCGGAATGTTGTTGATTTTGGTGCGTTTGTCGATATCGGGGTTAAGCAGGATGGACTTGTCCATATTTCAAAATTGCAAAAGGGACGTGTTAAGCATCCGTTAGATGTTGTCTCGCTGGGAGATATTGTGACAGTTTGGGTAGAAAAAGTAGAAGCAAACAAAGGCAGAATCTCTTTAACAATGTTAACTCCTGAAAATCAACATAGCGTGTAAAGAGTATAATTTTCAATTATAATAAAAAGCGCATAGCTGAATATGCGCTTTTTATTAATTTAAGGGGGTAGGCATATGACGGACGAACAGGCACAAAAATTAGTGGAACAGTTATCAAATGACTTTTTTAATCGACCGTTTATTCATAAAGCTTATTTTAATAGTCGCTTGAAAACGACGGGCGGTCGGTATATGTTAAGCAGCCATAATATCGAACTCAATAAAAAACTATATGACCATTTCGGAATTGAGGAGTTAAAGGGGATTAT
>NZ_JBBORC010000001.1:3485000-3542500 GCF_038004425.1 Solibacillus sp. FSL W7-1464 | reverse complement strand
CAAAATGACCCCGTAACTTCGGGAGAAGGGGTGCTTCTTTGGGTGCATAGCCTAGAGAAGCCGCAGTGAATAGGCCCAGGCGACTGTTTAGCAAAAACACAGGTCTCTGCAAAACCGTAAGGTGACGTATAGGGGCTGACGCCTGCCCGGTGCTGGAAGGTTAAGAGGAGCGGTTAGCGCAAGCGAAGCTGTGAATTGAAGCCCCAGTAAACGGCGGCCGTAACTATAACGGTCCTAAGGTAGCGAAATTCCTTGTCGGGTAAGTTCCGACCCGCACGAAAGGCGTAACGATCTGGGCACTGTCTCAACGAGAGACTCGGTGAAATTATAGTACCTGTGAAGATGCAGGTTACCCGCGACAGGACGGAAAGACCCCGTGGAGCTTTACTGTAGCCTGATATTGAATTTTGGTACAACTTGTACAGGATAGGTAGGAGCCAGAGATCTCGGAGCGCCAGCTTCGAAGGAGGCGTCGGTGGGATACTACCCTGGTTGTATTGAACTTCTAACCCATGCCCCTTAGCGGGGTAGGAGACAGTGTCAGGCGGACAGTTTGACTGGGGCGGTCGCCTCCTAAAGAGTAACGGAGGCGCCCAAAGGTTCCCTCAGAATGGTTGGAAATCATTCGTAGAGTGTAAAGGCATAAGGGAGCTTGACTGCGAGACCTACAAGTCGAGCAGGGTCGAAAGACGGGCTTAGTGATCCGGTGGTTCCGCATGGAAGGGCCATCGCTCAACGGATAAAAGCTACCCCGGGGATAACAGGCTTATCTCCCCCAAGAGTCCACATCGACGGGGAGGTTTGGCACCTCGATGTCGGCTCATCGCATCCTGGGGCTGTAGTCGGTCCCAAGGGTTGGGCTGTTCGCCCATTAAAGCGGTACGCGAGCTGGGTTCAGAACGTCGTGAGACAGTTCGGTCCCTATCCGTCGTGGGCGTAGGAAATTTGAGAGGAGCTGTCCTTAGTACGAGAGGACCGGGATGGACATACCGCTGGTGTACCAGTTGTCTTGCCAAAGGCATCGCTGGGTAGCTATGTATGGACGGGATAAGTGCTGAAAGCATCTAAGCATGAAGCCCCCCTCAAGATGAGATTTCCCATTACGCAAGTAAGTAAGACCCCTGAAAGACGATCAGGTAGATAGGTTCGAGGTGGAAGTGCGGTGACGTATGCAGCTGACGAATACTAATCGGTCGAGGACTTAACCACATTTTATTGCAAAAATTCAATGAAACGTTTATCCAGTTTTGAAAGAATGAAATTTCTTTTAAAAAACAAGAGGGTTTCAAGACACTTCGTGTATTGAAAGCCAATTAAGGAACGTCTACTAAAAGCACCACGTCCTGTGGTAACGTAGACGCCAGCACATCCATGTGCAAGTGAAGTGATGATGGCAAAGAGGTCACACCCGTTCCCATACCGAACACGGAAGTTAAGCTCTTTAGCGCCGATGGTAGTTGGGGGCTTCCCCCTGTGAGAGTAGGACGTCGCTTCGCACACGCAAAACCACTGAGGAATCAGTGGTTTTTTTGTTGTCTATAAAACGATATTTAATTTAAAAAGGATCTCTAACTTGAAAATAAAATATAGTTTCGTTAAAGTACATACATAGCAAAGGGAGGAATTAAAATGAAAGCACTTTTTGAAAAGTTTAAATTGAATGAACAGGTTGAACTACGAAATCGTTTAGTTATGGCACCTATGACAACCTACTCTGCAAATGATGATGATACTGTTTCCGATGAGGAAATCACATATTATAAAGAACGTTCTGAAGGAGCTGGAATGATCATTACAGCGTGTGCATATGTTGCAGCAAACGGTAAAGCATTCCCAGGACAAATTGCCGCTCATGAAGATCGCTATATTCCAAGCTTGCGAAGAATTGCACAGGCTATACAACAAGGCGGTGCTAAAGCCGTGTTACAAATTCATCATGGAGGTCGACAAGCACTTCAGGACTTAGTACCAAACGGAGATCTTGTAAGTGCGAGTACCGCTGTTACAATTGAAAAAAAGAAAGCACGAGAATTAACTCTTGAAGAAACTAAGGATATGGTTAAAGCATATGCTGAAGCGACAAGAAGAGCAATTGAAGCGGGTTTTGACGGCGTTGAAATCCATGGTGCCAATACGTATTTGATTCAACAGTACTTCTCTGCATTTACGAATAAAAGAACAGATGAATACGGTGGGTCATTTGATAATAGATTACGTTTCCCATTGGAAGTTGTGGAAGAAGTAATCAAAGTCAAAAATACGTATGCGGATGAAAAATTTATCGTCGGTTACCGGTTCAGCCCGGAAGAGCCTGAAGAAGATGGTATAACAATGGATGATACTGTGAAATTAGTAGATGAATTAGCAAAAACAGCGCTAACATATTTGCATATTTCACTTGGAGATTTCAAGTCTGAAACACATCGTTATAAAAATGGCCAACAAAACCGTATTGCTGTAATTCATAGCTTGTTAAATGGACGTAAACCATTAATTGGTGTCGGTTCAATTTATACTCGTGAAGAAGCAGAACAAGCTTTACAGTTGGGTGCAGATTTAGTAGCACTTGGTCGTGCCCTATTGATTGAGCCTCATTGGGTGGAAAAGGTACAGAATGAGGAAAACGTTGTAACAGCTTACGATGAAAAAATTGATACTGTAATTCCTGGTCCTTTAATGGAGAAAATTCTGTCAAGACCAGGTTGGATACCAGGTATATAAGTCGGTAAAGGTTACTTGAAGAATATAAAAATTTAAGTTTATCTCATTAAGGAGGGTACGAATACGTTCGTATTCTCCTTTTCCTCTTGGTAATGTTTGAACCGCTTGATTTCGGGAATGGTTTCATAAGGAAATTGAGGGGGGATACGGATGAATAAAAAGGGTTTTTATGTCTTCCTGTCTATTTGTCTCGTTATGTTACTGACAATGCTAATAACAGCATGCCAGGATGAAGTTTTAGAGATAGAAGAAAGTAATACATATGTTTGGCAAAAATACATGAATGCAGAAGAGTATGGAGAAATAAAAGAAGGGATGAGTTATCTGGATGTAGTGCGTATTTCGGGAGGCGCCGGTCAGGAAATCGGTAACGGTACTTATGAATGGAATGATGAAATTCTCCTGACGAAAGGTTATCGCTTAAAATTTGAGGATGATGTATTGGTAAAAAAAGAAGTTGTGGAACGCAAAGGTAACTCAAAGCGTTAGTGAGCGTAGGAATGAGGTTAACCAAGCGCACACCCATAGTATCATTATTAACCTATAAAATTCCAGGAAATGAAAATCACATAAAAAGAAGAATAAAAACATTCACTTTTCCTAAAAAAATGAGTGTTTTTCTTTTTTCCACGGCACCTTTATATTAACGTAGTTGAAGTAACAACCAATCTAAAAGTGATACATTTTGAACAATTGCTTCAGTTCAAGTAAACTAGAGATAATGGATTTTTTTTTGGAAGGAAGCAATCAGATGAGATTTGAAAAGGATATAAATACGCTGGAAGAAACGCAAACGCTAGCGATGAGACTGGCAGAATTAGTCGAGCCGCAATATACAATTACACTTGAAGGTGATTTAGGTGCCGGGAAAACGACATTTACACAGAGCTTTGCCAAAGGGTTAGGCGTAAAGCGAACGGTCAATAGCCCGACATTTACGATTATGAAGCAATATGTAGGACGTATACCGTTTAATCATCTGGATGTGTATCGTCTGGAAGATAGCGACGAGGATTTAGGTTGGGAAGAAATTTTTTATGGGGATGCTGTGACAGTTGTGGAATGGGCACATCTTATTCAGGAAGATTTGCCTGAGGAACGTTTAGCAATTGAAATTACACGCATCGACGAAACGAAGCGCAAATTTGTATTGAAACCAATAGGCGAAAAATATATTCGTCTTTGTGAGGAGTTATTAAAATGATTTGGTTAGGAATAGAGACAGCAAATGCACCACTTTCTGTCGCGGTAGTACAAGATAATAAAGTAATTGCAGAAGTCGTGCAAAATGTAAAATTGACACATTCAGTTGGGGCAATGCCGGCAATAGAAGAAGTTATAAACAAGGCAGGCTTAACACCCGCACATATCGATGCGATTGCCGTTTCAGAAGGTCCCGGTTCTTATACGGGTGTCCGAATTGGTGTCACTCTTGCCAAAACTTTGGCCTGGTCATTACAAAAGCCATTGGTGGGTGTATCAAGTTTGAAAGCACTAGCTGCAAATGCCCGTGTTGCAAACTATGCAATCTGTTCATTAATCGATGCCCGTCGTCAAAATGTATATGCCGGTTTATATGAAGCAGATTCTTTGGAGCCGATTGTTGAAGATCATCATGATCATATCGACGGGTTATTACAGAAGCTTCAGCAATTAGAACGACCAATATTATTTGTCGGAACAGATGTCGATTTGTACATGGAAAAAATTCAGCAAGTATTAGGTGATTCCGCTATCCGTGCACCATTTACGATGAATTTACCGCGTGCATCCGAGCTAATTGCTTTAGCAAGACAAATGCCATTACCAACAATTGAAGCTGTCCATGGTTTTGTTCCCCAATATCGCCGTATTGCAGAAGCAGAAGCGAATTGGTTAAAGGAACAGAAAAAGGAGCAACTTTAATGGTACAGTATCGCAGAATGACAATAGATGATGTTCAGGCTGTTCATAAAATTGAGCTTGCAACATTTCCTACACCATGGACATTGGATTCATTTTATTACGAAATGACCGAAAACCAATATGCCCATTATTTAGTGGCAGAAGATGAAAAGGGTGAAATTATCGGCTTCTGCGGAATTTGGCTTGTTATTGATGCAGCACAGATTACCAATGTAGCGGTTTTACAATCTGTACGTGGTCAAGGCATTGGTGAGACACTTATGCGTGAAGCGATGCGAGTTGCAAAAGAAGCAAATATGGACGTCATGAGCTTAGAAGTACGTGTAACAAATACCGTTGCACAAAATTTATATCGCAAACTTGGTTTCCAAGATGGAGGCCTTCGTAAAGGCTACTATACGGACAACCAGGAAGATGCGTTAGTAATGTGGGTGAATTTATAATGGATAACTATATATTAGCAATTGAAACTAGTTGTGATGAAACGGCAGCAGCCATTATTAAAAATGGCACAGAGATTATTTCGAATGTTGTATCATCGCAAATTGACAGTCATAAGCGTTTCGGCGGGGTTGTCCCGGAAATCGCATCACGACACCACGTTGAACAAATGACAATTGTTTTAGAAGAAGCATTAAAACAGGCAAATATGGAACCGAAAGATTTAACAGCTGTTGCCGTAACTGAAGGACCGGGATTAGTAGGTGCTTTGTTAATCGGTATTAATGCGGCTAAGGCGTTCGCATTTGTACACGGGTTGCCGTTAATCGGGACACATCATATTGCCGGACATATTTATGCAAATAATCTTGTACAGCCAATGGAATTTCCGCTGTTGGCACTCGTCGTTTCAGGTGGACATACAGAGCTTGTCCTAATGCGTGAACATGGTTCGTTTGAAGTTATCGGTGAAACACGTGATGATGCTGCAGGTGAAGCATATGACAAAGTAGCACGCGTATTGAATATGCCATATCCGGGTGGTCCTCATATTGATCGTCTTGCACATGAAGCGACAGAAGCCGTTCCTTTCCCGCGTGTATGGTTGGAGGAAGATTCATACGATTTCAGCTTCAGCGGTTTGAAATCTGCAGTGATCAACTATAAACATAATATGGACCAGCGCGGTGAAGAAATCATTGCCGAGCATGTTGCAAAAGGTTTCCAAGACAGTGTAGTGGAAGTATTGACAGGTAAAACAGTACGAGCAGCACGTGAATTTAAAGTAAAACAAGTAATTGCAGCCGGCGGTGTATCAGCCAATAAGGGATTACGTACTGCATTGGAACATGCGTTTAAAGAAGAAGGTATTCCATTTTATGTACCGCCTTTAAAATTATGTACAGATAATGCTGCAATGATCGGTGCAGCTGCATATGAAATGTATGAAGCAGGCGTTCGTGGGAATTTAGCTATGAATGGGCGACCTGGGATGGAGCTATTGAGCTGGAAATAGGGTATAAAAGCATGGGGAAAAGATGTATCAGTACATCCTTTTCTCATGCTTTTTTTGTAGATAATATAAATTTTTCTTAATTTGTTTTCTTTCAATAATATAAAAAAGTCGAATCTAGTAATTTATGATGGATAAATCTCATTTATAACAAGTTTTTATTGACTGTTCAACTTTTCTGAAAATTATCCACAGATAAAGTTAAATACCCACAAAAAACGTTGCGAACATGCGTACTTATACACAAACTGTGTATAACTTGTGGGTAACATGTGACTTATCTATATATAGTAGTGTCTTTTTCACATAGCCATGTGCATAACTTTGATTTTAAATGTGGATAATGTGGAAAACTATGTTGATATGTTGATATTACTAGATTTATATTGTGAATAAAATTGTGGAGAAATTTGTAGAAATTTGGCGTATTGACCTATATATATGATTATTATGTAGATAGCATGATAGAAAGGTTTAATATTATACAATAGCAAATCAAAATAAGTTCGTGAAGAAACCAAATTTAAAAAAGGAATGTCCATATGTTGATGGACATTCCATAATTATAGCTGTTCAAGCTCCTCGTTTAGTTCAAGCCATTCCATTTCAAATACTTCATGCTGTTCTTTTACATCATTCAGTTCAGATTGAATTGTTAGTGTTTTTTCATGATCTGAATAAATGTCAGGATTACATAGTTGTTCTTCAAAGATGGCGATTTTTTCATCTAAAGCGGCCATCTGCTTTTCAATATCTTCAATTGCACGACGAATTTGACGTTCCCTCTTTTTCGCATCCTTATCAATCATGGAAGTAGACTTTGTTTGAACAGTCGATTCAGTCGCATTTTTTTCAATTGCTGCGGCTTTCATTGCAGCTAGTTCTTCAAGCTCTTCTTTCTTTTCCACATAATAATCATAGTCACCTAAATACTCGAACGAACCTGTGCCTGACAGTTCAACGACTTTCGTGGCAATACGATTGATGAAATAACGGTCATGCGAAACAAATAGCAATGTTCCGGGATAATCGATTAAAGCATTTTCCAATATTTCTTTACTATCCAAGTCTAAATGGTTTGTAGGCTCATCAAGTACTAGGAAATTTGATTTTTGCATCATTAACTTTGCAAGTGCAAGGCGTGCCTTTTCCCCACCGGATAACGAGTTCACTGTTTTTGAAACATCATCACCGCTAAAAAGGAAGCGACCTAAAATGTTGCGGATATCCTTTTCGTTCAGTAATGGCCATTCATCCCAAAGTTCATTGAGAACAGGTTTATTCGAATGAAGCTTCGCCTGCTCCTGGTCATAATAGCCAATCTGAACATTCGTACCGTACCGGATGTCACCGGCAAGTGCCTCGATATCTTGAACGATTGTTTTCAGTAAGGTAGATTTCCCGACACCGTTTGGACCGACAAGTGCAATACGGTCTTCTCTAAAAATTCGCATCCCAATATTTTTGGAAACGGCCTTGTCCGTAAAACCGACTGTTAAATTATCCACCGACAAAACGTCATTTCCGCTTTGACGATCGATTGTAAAGCCGAAATTGGCACTTTTTTCGTCGCCATCAGGAGAGTCCATCCAATTCGTCTTCTCCAGTACTTTGCGTCGTGATTGTGCCATCTTTGTAGTTGAAGCCCGGGCCAGGTTTTTTTGGATAAATGTTTCGAGCTTGGCCTTTTCATCCATTTGGCGCTCATACATTTTTAAATCACGTTCGTAGTTTTTCGCCTTTTCATCTAAATAGGCGCTGTAGTTCCCTACATATTTCGACACTTTTGTACGGGACACTTCATAAACAATCGACACGACCTGATCCAGGAAATAGCGGTCATGGGAAACAATTAAAATCGCTCCTTCATAACCTTTTAGATAGCCTTCCAGCCAAGACAGTGTTTCAATATCAAGATGGTTTGTCGGCTCATCTAAAATAAGGAGATCGGGCTTGGACAAAAGAAGCTTGGCGAGTGCTAAGCGTGTCCGTTGTCCGCCGGATAGAGAGCGAATCGGCTTTTGATAATCTTCAGGGAAAAATTGCATCCCATGCAGAACAGAGCGGGTATCGGCTTCATACTGGTATCCGCCTGCATCTTTGAAATCATGCTGCAACTGGTCATATTCTGCCATGATGCGTGTATATTGTTCGCTGTCTTCATAAATTGCAGGATCGGCCATTTGCTGTTCAAGTTGACGCAGCGTTTGCTCCTGATTTTGCAGGTTTGCGAAAATTGTCATCATTTCGTCCCAAATTGAAAGTTCGGAATCGATGCCTGCATGTTGCTCTAAATAGCCGACCTGAACGTCTTTTGGAATAATGATTTCACCAGAGTCATAGCTCATTTGTCCGGCGATTATTTTTAATAACGTGGACTTGCCGGCACCGTTTCGTCCTACTAATGCTACGCGATCACGGTGCTGTACTTCTAGTTTTACACCGCTTAATATTTCATCTGTAATAAAGGATTTATATAATTGATTTACTTGTAAGACAATCATGTTTACACCTCAGTTTCTCCTATTTAGTTTAATGGATGGGAACATTGTTCGCAACGATGGATACTTTACTTGTCGCTTCTTGTTTAGTAAGATTAACTTGCTTCTGCACAAAGAGCGGAGTTCATGTTATACATGTCTTATTGCTTGGCGACAACTATATCATGTTGGGTATCCTCGACAGGTTATACGGAGGCATTATTTGAAAAAGATTTCCAAATGTACATAGGAGGAGAATGTGTGAAACAAGAAGTAAAAATTCCACAAGCAACAACAAAAAGACTTCCTCTTTATTATCGATTTTTAAAAAACTTCGCAACAGAAGGTAAAAAACGTATTTCTTCACAGGAATTAAGTGATGCGATGAAAATAGATTCTGCGACGATTCGACGTGACTTTTCTTATTTTGGAGCACTCGGTAAAAAGGGATATGGATATGATGTCCAGTATTTACTGGAATTTTTCCGCCAGACTTTAGATCAGGATGAGGCAATGAATGTTGCATTAATAGGAGTCGGGAATCTGGGAAATGGCTTACTAAAATATAACTTCCAAAAAAATCATAACACACGTATCGTTGTTGCATTTGATACGAAGGCACCGATGGAAGGAACAACGATTAGTGATATTCCAGTATTCCATCCAGATCGTTTGGAAGAAATGTATGAAGAATTTGGCGCAGAATTAGCAATATTGACGGTATCATCTCGTTCAGCACAAATGATGACAGACCGACTTGTTAAAATAAATGCAAAAGGTATATTAAATTTTACACCCGTACGTTTATCTGTTCCCGATACGATTAAAGTGATGAACATTGATCTTTCGGTAGAATTACAGGCACTTACGTATTTAGTACGAAACTCAGGATAGTAACAAATTATTATTACTATAAATAGCAAATTCTAGTTAATTAATGTAAAATATACATAATAATAGAGGAGGTGGCTATAGTGATTATACATCTAAATGCGATTACACCTGTGAGCCTGATTATCATTGGACTGATTGCTTTGTTAATATTCGGACCCAAAAAATTGCCATCATTAGGTCGTGCGATGGGGACAACTTTACGTGAATTCCGTAGCGCTACGAAAGGCTTGACGGATGACGACGACGATTTCGATACGAAGAAAAAAGTGATTGAACATAAAGAGAACGAAAAAAACGAAGTTAAGTAAAATAAGGATGTCTTGCTATGAATTCAAGGGAATTAACCGTAGTTGAACATATGGAAGAGCTTAGAAAACGCCTATTTTTCGTAGCGGTTTACTTCGTGATGGCTCTTTTCGTCGGATTCTATTCGGCGAAACCACTTATTCGATACATTCAACGCAGCGATTTAGCTGCCAGTTTTTCGATGAACGCATTTAGTCCGGCAGATCCTTTAACCGTTTATTTACAAGTAACATTTATAGTAGCTGCCGTTATTGTTTCGCCAATACTGCTATACCAGCTTTGGGCATTTATAACACCTGGTTTGCATGAGGCTGAACGGAAGGCAACACTGAAATATATTCCGTATGCTTTTGTACTGTGTATAGGGGGAATAGCCTTTGCCTATTTTGTGTTGTTCCCATTTATAATGCGGTTTATGACGGATTTATCCAATGATTTGAATATTACGCAAACAATTGGTATTAATGAATTCTTCTCATTTTTAATTAAGTTAATTGTGCCTTTTGCGGTACTGTTTCAATTGCCGGTTGTCACACTGTTTCTTTCACGTCTCGGGATTATTAACCCGAAGCTCATGGTAAAGTTCCGGAAGTATGCCTATTTTGTATTAATTGTGATTTCGGTACTTCTGGCGCCGCCTGATCTAGTATCGAATATCATTATTGCGATTCCGCTTTTTGTATTATATGAATTGAGTATTATCATTGCACGTCTAGGTTATCGAAAATATGAAGTGGCTGAAAAAGAACGTATATTAGCAGAAGAGGAACGTGAGCGTGAACTGCAAGTAGAGGAGCTCCTTGAAATGCAGCGTCGTCAAATGGAACAGATGAATAATAGTTAATGGTAACGCTATCGAACTTGATAGCGTTTTTTATTTCGTTTAAACAGATAATATAAAAAACCCGCTATTGCACATAGCGGGAAAAAATTAAACTTGAAACTTATCGGCATTCATTTGGATGAACGTGACAAAACCATTCAATAGGATATGCGCGATAATCGGTGTGAGAAGGCGCTTTGTTTTATGATATAAAAATGCGAAGATCATCCCGCAGATCGTATACAGTAAAATATGCGTAAAATCCATATGAATCGCAGCGAATACAATTGCACTAATTATGCTTGCAATCCAGAAATTATAATTTTGAATAATCGATCCGAAAATGACACGGCGGAATACAAGCTCTTCCAAGATCGGCCCTAAAAAGACAGTAGCAATAATCATAATCGGAGCTATTTTTGTGACATTCATTATTGCTTCGGTATTTTCCGATCCCATATCAATTCCTAAAGCAAGCTCGATATAAGCACCGATTGTCTGCCCTAGAAAGACGAGGAAGAAACCGATGATCCCCCAGCCGATTGAAGCACCAATTGATGCCTTTTCTCCTTTAAATACTTCCCAAAACTGCTTATTCCGGGAGATTAATATAAAACTCACAATAAAAGCAACCGCAAATGATATAGTTGACCACCAAGCAGATAATTTTATAAGTTTTTCCTGCTCAGATATGCCAGAAAAAAGTTGTAAAAGGGAATCTTTTAAGCCGGGAATGAATATAAGTAATAAGACTGATAACTGACAGATAATATAAGTTAATAACACATAAAATGCGGTCTTCTGCGTTTTGAACTTATCTGATGAACGGGAAGTCACGGGTGAAAAACCTTCTTTCTCTTACTGAATAGTAGAATAAAACATTCCAAAACTGCATGGGGAATGCTGTATCTTCTATTATAGAGTTTAATAAGGGCCATTATGATAGACCAATGTTATACATTTAACATTGTAGAGGAATTTGCCAATAAATCAAAATTTTTTAGCGCACATACTTGCAAAAAAATATGGAATTCTTTAAACTAATAAATGTGTTAGCACTCGATAAAAGAGAGTGCTAAAAATAGAAAATTTCTTAGGAGGTTGTTTCAATTGTTAAGACCATTAGGAGATCGCATCATTATCGAACTTGTTGAAGTAGAGGAAAAAACAGCATTTGGTATTGTTTTACCCGACTCAGCAAAAGAAAAACCGCAAACAGGTAAAGTTGTGGCAGTAGGTACAGGTCGTGTTCTTGACAACGGCACTCGTCTTGAGCTTGACGTAAATGAAGGCGACGAAATTATCTTCTCTAAATTCTCTGGTACGGAAGTGAAGTACGACGGCGTAGAATATTTAATCCTACGTGAGAGCGATGTACTTGCAATTGTCGGATAATTCCAAAATCAAACGAAAATTGCAGCTAGTTATACATATTAACTTTTGCTAGCTGCACATCTTCATAAACAATAAATCAAAAAAATAGATCGTAAAATTTAGGAGGAAAATGAATTATGGCAAAAGATATTAAGTTTTCAGAAGAAGCACGTTCATTAATGGCGTCTGGTGTAGATAAATTAGCTAACGCTGTAAAAGTAACTTTAGGACCTAAAGGCCGTAACGTTGTTTTAGAGAAAAAATTCGGTTCTCCACTTATTACAAATGACGGTGTATCAATCGCTAAAGAAATTGAATTAGAAAACGCATATGAAAATATGGGTGCAAAATTAGTAGCGGAAGTTGCTTCTAAAACAAATGAAATCGCGGGTGACGGTACAACAACAGCAACAGTTCTAGCCCAAGCAATGATTCGTGAAGGACTTAAAAACGTTACAGCTGGTGCAAACCCTGTAGGTATCCGTAAAGGTATGGATAAAGCAGTGGCAGCAGCATTAACAGAGTTACAAACTATTGCTCGCCCGGTAGAAAACAAAGAATCAATCGCACAAGTAGCTGCAATCTCTTCATCAGATGAAGAAATCGGTCAATACATTGCTGATGCAATGGAGCGCGTAGGAAACGACGGCGTAATTACAATCGAAGAATCAAAAGGATTCACAACAGAATTAGATGTTGTAGAAGGTATGCAGTTTGACCGTGGTTATGCATCTCACTACATGGTTACAGATACAGATAAAATGGAAGCGGTACTTGATAACCCATTCATTTTAATTACTGACAAAAAAATCTCAAACATTCAGGAGATTTTACCGGTATTAGAGCAAGTGGTTCAACAAGGTCGTCCAATTTTAATTATTGCCGAAGATGTTGAAGGGGAAGCACTTGCAACATTGGTAGTAAATAAATTACGTGGTACATTCAATGCAGTAGCAGTAAAAGCTCCAGGATTCGGTGACCGTCGTAAAGCAATGTTAGAAGATATTGCTGTATTAACTGGTGGTCAAGTAATTACACAAGATCTTGGTTTAGATTTAAAATCAGCGGATTTATCATCTTTAGGTCGTGCTGCTAAAGTTATCGTATCAAAAGATAACACAACAATCGTTGAAGGTGCTGGTAACACAGATGCAGTAGCTGGCCGTGTTAACCAAATCCGTGCACAACTTGCTGAAACAGCATCAGAATTCGACAAAGAAAAATTACAAGAGCGCTTAGCTAAATTAGCTGGCGGTGTTGCAGTTATTAAAGTTGGTGCCGCAACAGAAACAGAATTAAAAGAACGTAAATTACGTATTGAAGATGCACTGAACTCAACACGTGCAGCAGTTGAAGAAGGTATCGTATCAGGTGGTGGTACTGCACTTCTAAACGTTTACGCGGCAGTTGAAAAAGTGTTGGATGAAGTGGAAGGCGATGTAGCAACTGGTGTCCGCATTATTTTACGTGCGTTAGAAGAACCGGTTCGTCAAATTGCTGAAAACGCTGGTTTAGAAGGTTCAATTATCGTTGACCGTTTAAAACGTGAAGAAGTAGGCATTGGTTTCAATGCGGCAACAAGCGAGTGGGTAAACATGGTTGAAGCGGGCGTAGTTGACCCGGCAAAAGTTACGCGTTCAGCTTTACAAAATGCAGCTTCGGTAGCTTCACTGTTCTTAACTACAGAAGCAGTAGTAGCAGACATCCCAGAACCAGCAGGCAGCGGTATGCCGGACATGGGCGGCATGGGTATGCCAGGAATGATGTAATTAGAAGTTTTTTTAACCTGTATTAAAAAAACGATATAAAACCACTTCTCAAGTTGCCTTGGGAAGTGGTTTTTTAATTTCTCTGTATAAAGTGTTTATTCAGCTTCTAAGAAATTCTGTGACAGGACCAAACAATACCAGCTCCTGAGGCGCCTGTTCCTCCTAAATTAAGTGTCAATGATAAACCGCCAGATTGATAATGCAAATCAATAGTATCCCCTGCATTTAACTGTGCTTCCCCTGTTAATGTTACGGTTCCACTTCCTAATATAGCTCTTATAGTTAATAGTGTTACAGCTAAATTTAAAATAGGGAACAGATCGCTAATTATATTTGAGGATGTATTTCTTCTAATTTCAAATGCAGGATTAATCCCAGCTCCTATAGAAAGACTAACTGCAGCAGTAGTGGAGTAGTTAATTGTGGCCTCAAATACATACCTTCCTGTTGCAGGAACAGTAAATATGCCAGTAACAGGGTTAAATGCTGGTGTTGTGAAATATGGTGCTGCAACACTCCAGTTGTTGATTGTGGTAGATCCACTAACTGCTAAAGTATTCTTAAAAGCTGAAAATCCTTCTGTGAATACAGGACCTGTCGGCCCAGTAGGTCCAGTACCGCCAGTGGGACCAGTAATTCCAGTGGCCCCCGTTGCGCCAGTAGCGCCCGTTGCTCCGGCAGGCCCGATGTCCCAGTAGCGCCAGTTGCTCCAGTAGGTCCAGTGTCGCCGGTAGCGCCTGTTGCCCCGGCAGGCCCGATGTCGCCAGTAGCGCCAGTTGCTCCGGCAGGCCCAATGTCACCAGTAGCGCCTGTTGCCCCGGTAGGCCCGATCTCGCCAGTGGCACCCGTTGCCCCGGCAGGTCCAGTGTCGCCGATAGCGCCTGTTGGTCCAGTAGGTCCAGTGTCTCCAGTGGGGCCACCCGCAGGACCCGTAGCGCCAGTAGGCCCAGTAGGACCAACAGGCCCAGTAGGACCAGTTATACCTGTATTACGTCCACAGTAAGGAGAACATTTATGATTAGCCCCGCAACAATTTAAATAGCCTTGGTTGTATTTCCGTATGTCGAATTCCATATAATGCCTCCTTTACATAGTCGATTATTATTGAAAATGTTATTTCAAAATAATATATTCGGTAAAATGTATAGTAGTTATGACAATGAACTAGAACAACCGGAAATAACTTTTTAAAAGAGGCTTAAAAAAGAAAAGTTGAAATTGAAATCAGTAATATTTTAAAATGCAGACTCTTAAAAAATTTATATAATACAACTCCACATTAAGGTTCTAAGGAATGGTTATTTTTTAAAATCTTATTAAAATATTTTTGGTTAAACAGTATTCTTTCATCATTTGGTTTGTAACTTCTTGCTTTTTCATTGTGGAAATATGCTAACTCGTATTGCTGCAACCGGTCATAGAGGACGCATAATTGCAGATGGGGGAGCCATGTAGTATAGGTGTTGTTTTGAAAAGGAGAATAAGGCGGGATATTTACTGTTAAGGCTTGCTCATACCAATAGATCGCTGCTTTGTTTTTGGATTGTTCCATAAAGTGAAATCCTAGTCGACAGCACGCTTCAGGTCTGGGGATATCGTACTCAAAACTTCTCAAAACAGAAGTGATTTTATTTTCATCATCTTTAATAGCTGCATAACAATCAGAGAGTTTATAACATGCTTGAATACAGTCCTCGACCCAACCTAAATTTGAAGATAAAAACTGCTCATAATAGTAAATGGCTTCTTCATAAAACTGGTGGTCTTTAAGTTCATTTGCATAATAATAAGTGTCGCGAGATGATAACTCCTCCCCATTACGGATCAACTTCTTATAAATTTCAATATTGCGATGTGTATCGTGGGAAAGAGGGAGATGACTAACTCCAATTTCACTGTCTAAAATTGTTCCGTAAACTTCTAAGTATTCATGTACAGCCCCAATCCACTGAAAGTTTTTTTCGCGTTTTACTAAGCGGTTTCTTCTTATTAAAGAAGCTATATTTCCATCATCATTAAAACTTAAGTAATAATTCATTGAGACGGCATCGGTTTCAGGGCCGAGAGTATTTTTTAGTGATTTAAACTTTTCATGTTCTTCAATGGTAAGAACGTCATCTGCATCCAGCCAAAGAATATAATCTTTTGTTGCTTGCTGGAATGAAAAATTCCGTGCTGCGGCAAAGTTGTCAATCCAATTAAAATCAAATACTCGATTTGTGTATTGTTGTACAATTCCTTTTGTATTGTCTGTAGATCCCGTATCCACAATATTAATCTCGTCCACTAAGTCTTTTACCGAATCTAAACAGCGTGCAATAACGGATTCTTCATTTTTGACAATCATACATAAGCTAATCGAAATCATTTTCTATCCTCCAAAAGTTGATCTTCTAATATATGTGAAAGCAGTATTTCAGGCATAACCTTTTTGTTTTAATAATATTTTGTATTTTAATAACTGATAAATTATAATATGGAAAGGTTCCAAAAAAAGGGGGAATTGGATGAAGAAGTTTTCGATTTTACTAGCAATTGTACTGGTTTTACAATTCGTTTTACCATTGTCAAATATAGCGCAGGCAGAAGATGAAAGTAAGTCGCTTTATTATGTAGCGCTTGGTGACTCGCTGGCAGCGGGAATGAATGAAAACGGTAAGATTGGTTTTGGTTATGCAGACTTACTCGCTAAAAATTATCAGGAACAAAAAGGTCAGGTTGAATTCAATAAAGGATTTTCTTATCCGGGCTATACGACAGTCGATGTGTTAAAGGGTATTGAGGAAAATGTTACTAAGCCTATTTACGATTTAAATGGTGTTTCCGAAAAGACACTAACTATCCGTGAAGCGGTTCAACAGGCAGACCTGATCACATTGAGTGTTGGAGCAAATGACCTGCTGAAAAATGTAGACCGTTCTGAATCAGGTGAATTTAGCTTTGATACTTCCGCTGTTATTAAGAGCATTCAGGAAGTTGCGGTGAATTATAAAAAGATTTTCGACAACATTTATAAAATCAATCCGGAAGTTGATATAATCGTCATGGGGCTTTACAATCCGTTTCCTTATGTTGAGGACGCGGAGATTCAAAAACAGCTAAACATGCTGGTAACGACTTTAAATAATTCAATGAAGAATATTGTAGAAAGTAATGGTGGCGTATTTACTGAAGTAGCGGCACAGATTGCAACGGACGCAAAAATTTATTTACCGAACCCTAAAAATATTCATTTAAGTGAAGCGGGTTATCAAGTCGTAGCGGATGCGATGATGAAGGATTATTTGAATGCCTTGATTAAAGAGTCAGAAGAAGATATTACGGAAGATGAAATCGTTAAAGCACCGTTTACTGATATTCAAGATCATTGGAGCAAAGAATATATTGATGTTGCTTATGCAAAAGGTATTATAAATGGGTATGAAGACGGTACATTCCAGCCAAATGCTGATATGACGCGTGCTCAAGTGATATCTGTCATCTCACGTGCTTTTGGATTAACTGCAACAAACAAAGCACCTTTTAAAGATATTAGCCATTATGCACAGCAGACCCAAAGTGAAATTGCCGCTGCATATGAAGCAGGCTTAATTAAAGAAAACAACGGGTATTTTAATCCTCAGGATAAAATTACACGTTCACAGTTAGCTTTGATTTTAATGCGTCTTTCAACTACTCATACTGGGCAGTTATATGAACCGGCAAAACTGGCACCATTCCAGGATATTGCAAACTTCGATCGTGAAGCGCAATTAGCAATTACCTTTTTATATGATACGGGTGTGGTGCAAGGAACAAGTGCTGCAACATTTTCACCTAAAGGCAATGTAACACGTGCTCAAGTGGCAAAAATTTTAGTGCTTGCAACAAATTAAAAATAAAAAAACAAGCGTTAAATGGACGGGGATCCATTTAACGCTCGTTTTTTGCTGACGAGTAAACAAAAGCAAACTCGTCTATATCATTGCAAAAACGGGGATTTTTGCAAGGGGACACAATGTCATTTATAAGCTAAAGTGGGCTAACGATTATTCTTTCCACTTTAACCCTTCAAAGAAACGATAAATTTCTTCAAACACTAATTCGCGTTCTTTACCTAATGTTAATATATGTCCGGAATTAATGAAAGTTTTAACTGATTTAATTCGTGAATTTACTGAACTGTAAATAAGGTCGGCACTTTCACAATAGTATTCATCATCTTCCAAACCACGTAAAATGTGGACCGGAGTGTTGATAACATTTAGTTTTTCACTTGTTTCATTAATCATATTTTGTAAATAATTTAATGAAGGCATTTTCACAAGTTCAGCAATTTTATTACGGCTATCAACTGTTTCATCATAAGTGCCTGATAACTTTTTATAGTTAATAGCATAGTCAATAATTCGATTTTGTAAACTATCTGTTGATTTGGCTGTTGCTGGAGCAGACATTGTAACAATCGCTTTTGTTGGACGTTCTTCACCTAGCTTTAAAGAGAAGATGCCGCCAAGAGAAACACCTGCTACTGCAATTTCATCATATCCACGATTACGCAGTTCATCATAGCCTTGGATAACACTGTCCCACCATTCCGCGGGTTGCGATTGAATTAATAAGTCAGGGCCACCACCATGGCCTTTATATAATGGTGCATGTACTGTATAGTTACGATCCGCTAAATATTTTCCTAAACGTTTTACATCATTTGTATTGCCGGTAAAGCCATGCAGTAGTAAAACAGCACGTTTCCCGGATTCAATAGTAAAAGGTTTCGGCGCGATGAGTTTCATTGTCTATTAGACTCCTTTTTTTATGTCAATTTTACAAAACTTCAAAAAAATGCTTGAAATCTTAAAATAATTTTGTTATGAAAAGCTGTTGTTATCGATTATTATAAAGGTATAAATATATAAGTACAATTTATTATTTCTATTGTTTTGATGCAAAAAAGTTATGAATGATGTGAGGTATGTAAAATGGAGATTGAACAGCTTCAATATTTCAAAACCGTTGCTACAATGCAACATATGACACGTGCGGCAGAAGTTCTGGCGATTTCCCAACCGGCGTTAAGTAAGTCTATCGCGAACATTGAACAACATTTGGGTGTACCACTTTTTAACCGTGAAGGGCGTTCCATTTATTTAAATCGGTTTGGCGAACTTTTTTTGCAAAGTGTCAATGTCATTTTGGATGAGTATGATCGAATTAAAGAAGAATTTGAAGATATTATCAAACCGGGCTCTGGAGAAGTTTCTTTTGGCTTTATTCATACACTTGGTATGGAAATTGTGCCGGAACTGATCGCTTCAACAAGTGAAGCATTTCCGAACATGCAATTTTCTTTGACACAGGCGACTTCGTTAAGCTTATTAAAGCGCCTTGAAGAAGGAGCCATCGATTTGTGTCTATCGCAAAAAATTGAATCAAGAGTAATTGAAATAGAGACAGAAGAATTATTTGTGGAAGAGCTGTTTGTCATTGTCCCGACAACACATCCTTTGGCACAGCAAGATGCTGTTAAATTTGAGGAAGTAAAGAATGAACCATTTATTGCGATTAAAAAGGGGAATTCGCTCCGTCAATTAGTGGATGAGCTTTTTTTAGAACGGGGAATAGTGTTAAACACAACATTTGCTGCCGAAGAAATGCATACTGTAGCAGGTTTTGTCGGTGCGGGCATGGGTATATCGGTAATACCTAATATTAAAGGGCTTGACCATTATAAAGTAAAACGTTTGAAGTTAGATCCGCCTTGCTATCGCTCCGTCTGTGTTTCATGGGCGAAAAATCGTTATTTGCCTCCAGCAGTGTCCGAATTCAAACAATATTTACTGGATTATTTTCAGCAAAGAGAAGAGTGATGAAGATGGAGCACAATCAATTTAGAAGCTGGCTTAAACAACATGAGATCGAACATAGGGAAAAGTGGCTGGAGCAGTTTGATTCGGCATTTAATGGGGACGAGCAGGCGACCGTTAATATCGCCTTGCTATATAAAGAATATGGACAATATGAAGAAATGTACGATTTGCTAGATAAAGCAAGTGAGCGGAAAAACAGTGAAGCTATGTATGAACTGGGAAACTGCTATATTGAGGAGCTTGGTGAAAAAGGCAGCGAGCGACAGGCGTTCTTACTCTATAAAAGTGCTGCACAGTTAGGTCACCGTGATGCAATGAATAATTTGGCAGATATGTATTTGAACGGTGAAGGAACACCAGTTGACGAAAAACAGGCGCTCGGCTGGTTTAAGAAGGCAGCACAATTAGGAGTCGCTGAAGCAATGTTTACCCTTGGAATGATGTTTGAACAAGGACTGGGTACTAAATGTGATGAAGCCGAGGCATTTGTCTATTACTCTCGCAGTGCCGATCAGCAAGATGTTGAGGCGATGTATCGCATTGGTATGATTTATTTTTCAGGGGAACTCGGTCAGCAGCAAGATAATGCAAAAGCATTGGAATGGTTCTTAAAAGCGAGTGAAGAGTTTCATGTCGATGCAACATTTAATATCGGATTTTGTTATGAAAATGGGCATGGAGTAGCCCGAGATAATGAAAAAGCAATCCATTACTATAAAAAGGCAAGTTTGCTTGGAGACGTGGAAGCAACGAAAAGAGTTGTAAACTACTACGAACAGAAAGACGCGGCAGAAGCATCCAAGTGGCGGGAAAAGCTGAAAGTTCTAAATAACGATAGAACCGAATAAGAATATGATATATATTAAAAAGTTTCATTTTTTAAATATTCCGTCATAATTTAGACCTATTTTACTGAGAAATACAGGTTTAATTTTAGTGGAAAATAGGAAATATATTATAAGGGGAAAGTATTAAGAAGGGGGAATTTTCATGTATATGTTTGCAGTCCAACAATTCTCTTCTGAACATAACGAGGATAGTATTCAAAAACTACAACAAATGCTATTAGAACAGCGGGAGAATCTGACGACGCTATGTACAATTGTTGAATATTTAAAAAGCTATGTCCAAACTGGATTAGACCATAAAGATGTTATTAAATACAAGCAAAAAATTCAAATGATGACGGATAAACAAATCAAACGCTACAATCAGATAGATGAGCTTATCAATACAAATATTCTGGAATTGAAAAAAGGGAAAACAACAGATAATACCGCACTTGTATATGGAAAAGAAGTTCGGAAAATTGAATCTGGTGTTCGTACTTTAAAACTATTTGCCAGCGATGCAGTGAGCATGCTAGATCTAAATAAACATTTAGAAAATCGCAGCAGTGAACGCATTCGCTATTTTGATAAACGTTCAACATCTTTGGAAGCAGAAATAATTTCCCTGACAAAGCAACTTTCATATAGGTAAAATAGTGGCCATCCTACCCGGGAATACTTAGAGGTAGGGTGGTTTTTCTTATGAGGTTCTGAAAATTGTAATACCCGGCTGACCATATTTCGCATGAAAAAGTTTATACTATTAAAAGAGAAGCGAACGAAATAGGAGAGAATGGACATGAAAACAGTAGTAGTTGTAGGTGGCGGGATTACCGGGCTATGTACGATGCATTACTTGAGAAATAAAATGCATGAGCAAAATGTGGAAGCCCGGTTAATTCTGATTGAAAAGAGCACATATTTAGGCGGGAAAATCCATTCCGAACAGGATAGCGGTTTCATTATGGAAACAGGGGCTGATTCGATTGTTGCTCGTCATCCAGGGGTATTGGAACTTATAAAGGAGCTTGATTTTGAATCAGAGCTTGTATATAACGAAACAGGTATTTCCTACATTCATACGAATAATGAGCTGCATGCTATTCCGGCAGGATCAACATTCGGTATTCCGATGAGTGTAGAATCGCTCATGTCGAGCACTTTAGTTTCCGAAGAAGGGAAGAAAAGAGCACTTCAAGACTTTGAAATCCCGAATACTAAATTTACTAAAGAAAGCTCAATCGGTACATTTTTGGAATATTTTTTAGGTGAGGAAATTGTCCGCAAGCAAATTGCCCCTGTATTAGCGGGTGTTTATTCAGGAGATTTATATCAATTAAGCCTGGCGTCTACATTGCCTTATTTAGTGGATTATAAAAACAACTACGGATCGATTATTAAGGGCTTCGAAGCGAATCGTGAGCAATTCGAAAAAGCTGCGAATAAGAAGTTTATTTCCTTCCGTTCCGGTTTATCGGCCCTGATCAATCGTTTAGAGATACAGCTTCCGGAAGTTGAATTCATGAAAAATAAAGTAACAAAGAAAGTTCGTAAAACAGGCGAGCAATATGAAATCATGCTTGAAGACGAAACGATTTTAGCAGATGTTGTTGTACTGGCCATCCCGAATGATACGGTCCGTCAAGTAATACAGGATGACTCACTGGAGAAACAGTTGGAAAAGTTCACGACGGCATCAACTTTAACGATGTATGTTGGTTTTGATGTACCGGACGATATATTACCGGCTGATGGTACTGGATTTATCGTTTCGCACAATAGTGATTTAGTCTGTAATGCGTCGACATGGACGAGCCGTAAATGGAAGCATACGTCTGCAGAAGGCAATTTACTCGTTCGTCTGTTTTACAAAGATATTAATCCGCGCTATGAACAATTGGCAGCCATGTCTGATGAAGAGCTGACAACAGTTGCATTGGAAGATATTCGTCTGAGCTTAGGTATTGAAGCGAAGCCGACAGTCGTCAATGTAACGAGGTGGATTGACCAAATGCCACGATATGATTTGGCGCATAACGAAGCGTTATCGAAAGTTATACAGCAGATGGCAACGGATTACCCGAATATCCTATTAGCGGGATGTGCCTATTTCGGAGTGGGAATAGGTGCCTGTATTTTAAACGGTAAAAAAACGGCTGAACAGATTATTAGTCGAATTATGTAAAGAAATACTTCATTCGGCTAAAGGGTATTGACGGAACTATTAGATAACGTTATGATTCATTTAATTATTTCAAAAATTCATATTATTTTCTTATCAAGAGAAGTCGAGGGACTGGCCCGATGAAACTTCAGCAACCAACGTTAAGTCAGGTGCTAAATCCAGTGGCGGATGCCAGAAGATGAGAAGGGATTAAGTTGATAACTATTATGCCTTCTTTTATTTAATGAAAGAAGGCTTTTTTGTATCGTTAATATACTGAAAATACTGTAAATGATGGAGTGAAGGTAATGGGTTTACTTGAAGAATTACAAACACGGGTTTTAACAGCAGACGGGGCAATCGGAACACTTCTTTATTCATATGGGTTGGATTATTGTCATGAAGAGATGAATATTGCACGTCCTGATATTATAGAAAAAATTCATAGTGAATATATTGCGGCAGGTGCGGATATTATTCAGACAAATACATACGGAGCTAACCGGATTAAGCTTGCGCGTTATGGCTATGAAAATCGTGTGATGGAATTTAATGAAGCTGCGCTGAAAATCGCTAAGCGTGCTGCTTCTCTGGATGGGCAATATGTTCTGGCGACAATCGGTGGTATTCGCGGAATCCGTAAAAGTGACGCGACATTAGATGAAATTTTATTTGCATTCCAAGAACAAGCGGAAGTACTGCTAGCTGGTCAACCTGATGGATTCTTACTGGAAACCTATTACGATTTTGAAGAATTATCACAATGTGTCCATCTCTTACGTTCGATGACCGATTTACCGATCATTGCCCAAGTGACGATGCAGGAGCCGGGCGTCCTTCAAAATTTAATGTCTCTGAACGAAGCACTTCAGGATTTGGAAAGATTGGGTGCGGATATTGTTGGGAGTAACTGCCGATTAGGTCCTTTCCATACGATTCAGGCATTTGAAGGAGTCAATTTACCGAATAAGGCATTTCTGTCGGCTTACCCAAATGCATCATTATTGGATATTGAAGATGGCCGTGTTGTCTATGAATCGGAAACCGATTATTTCGCTCGTGCAGCCGTTGAACTTGTAAACCAAGGAGTCCGTTTAATTGGCGGTTGCTGCGGAACAACACCGAAGCATATTGCGGCGGTGAAAAAACGTTTGGCGAATATGCAGCCAATTGATACGAAGGAAGAAAAACCTGGATATACACAATTCGTCCGTATTCCGGAGCCGCGTAAGCAGGAGCCGCTCCATGAAAAAGCCAAACGTGAACGTTCTGTTATTGTGGAGCTTGATACACCGCGTCATCTGGAAATTGACGGATTTGTCGAAGGGGCAAAACAGCTGGCAAAAGCGGGCGCCGATGTTGTTATGATGGCTGATAACTCACTTGCTTCGCCGCGCATCAGTAATATTGCGATGGCTGCTATTTTGAAAGAGCATGGAATTCGTTCGTTGCCGCATTTAACATGCCGTGACCGAAATTTAATTGGGCTTCAGTCACATTTAATGGGACTTGATGCACTGGAACTTCATGATATTCTGGTCGTGACAGGGGACCCGACAAAAGTGGGGGATTTCCCAGGCGCGACGAGTGTATATGATGTTTCGTCAATGGAGCTTATTTCTCTTATTAAGCAGTTAAATAAAGGCGGTTCATTTACCGGGAAATCACTCCGTAAACAGGCGAATTTCTCGGTAGCTGCTGCCTTTAATCCGAATGTGCGTGTATTGGACCGTGCTGTTGCCCGTTTAGAGAAGAAAATCGAGCATGGGGCAGATTATTTTATTTCACAGCCGGTTTATACAAAAGAAAAGATTATCGAAATCTATGAGGCGACCAAGCATTTGGAAACACCGATCTATATCGGGATTATGCCATTAACATCTTCGCGCAGCGCAGAATTTTTACATCATGAAGTACCGGGTATTAAATTGTCCGATGAAGTACTTGCGCGTATGGCTGCCTGCGGGGATGACAAGGAAGCATCGACAGCAGAAGGAATCGCAATTGCGAAAGAGCTGCTCGATACGGCATGCAAATACTTTAACGGTATTTATTTAATTACGCCGTTTTTACGCTATGATATGACGCTGGAATTGATGGACTATGTAAAACAATATGATGTGGAAAGTAAAGGAGTTCAGTCGAATGTATAATCACCCAATTCATGAGCAATTACAAAAAAGAATACTTATCATCGATGGTGCCATGGGGACGATGCTTCAGGCAGAAAACCTAACATACGAAGATTTTGGCGGTGAAGATTTAGATGGTTGTAATGAAAACCTGGTACTGACGAGACCGGATGTATTGGGCAAAATTCACCGTGAATATTTAGCTGCTGGTGCTGATATTATTTGTACAAATACGTTTGGCGGAACACCTCTTGTTCTGGATGAATATAACTTAGGCGACAAGGCGGTTGAAATTAATAAGCGGGCGGTTGAAATTGCACTGGAAGCGGCAAAAGAGTTTTCGACACCGGAATGGCCGCGCTTTGTTGCAGGTGCAATCGGGCCTACGACAAAAACATTGTCGGTAACAGGCGGTATTACATTTGAAGAGTTGGAAGAAAACTTTTATATACAGGCAAAAGCGCTAATCGAAGCTGGGGCGGATCTAATCTTAATGGAAACTTCCCAGGACATGCTGAATGTTAAAGCAGGAACGATTGCGATTCACCGAGCATTTGAAGAACTTGGCAAAGAGCTGCCTGTCATGATTTCAGGGACAATTGAGCCAATGGGAACAACGCTTGCCGGGCAATCGATCGAAGCATTTTATATTTCAATCGAACATATTAAACCATTGTCTGTCGGACTGAACTGTGCAACAGGTCCGGAATTTATGACTGATCATATCCGTTCATTGGCGGAACTTTCGAATGGATATATAAGCTGTTATCCGAATGCCGGTTTACCGGACGAAGAAGGCTGCTACCATGAAACGCCGGATTCATTATCGAAAAAACTGCAAGGATTCGCAGAAAAAGGCTGGCTGAACATCGTAGGTGGCTGCTGTGGTACCACGCCGGCGCATATCTCGGCAATCCGTGAAGCAGTAGAGGGCTATAAACCGCGCGAGCCGAAAGACGTAACACACGGACATGTCGTATCAGGTATCGAGCCATTGCAATACGACGAATCTATGCGCCCATTATTTATCGGGGAGCGAACGAATGTAATCGGCTCCCGTAAATTCAAAAACCTGATTGTTGACGGCAAATTTGAAGAAGCTGCGGAAATAGCACGTGCACAAGTGAAAAATGGAGCACACGTTATCGATATTTGTTTAGCAAACCCTGACCGCGATGAAGTGGAAGATATGAAAAACTTCATGCAGGAAGTTGTAAAAAAAGTCAAAGTGCCGCTTGTAATTGACTCTACAGATGAAAAGGTAATGGAAGTCGCACTGAAGTTTTCGCAAGGAAAGGCGATTATTAACTCGATTAACCTGGAAGATGGGGAAGAGCGTTTCGATGCGGTAATGCCACTTGTGAAAAAATATGGAGCTTCACTTGTTGTCGGTACAATCGATGAGACTGGAATGGCCATTACACGTGAGCAAAAGCTTGAAGTAGCGAAGCGTTCTTATAAGCTCTTAACTGAAAAATGGGGCATGTCAGCTGAAGATATTATCTTTGACCCGCTAATGTTCCCTGTAGGTACTGGGGATGAACAATATATAGGTGCCGCTGAGGAAACGATCGAAGGAATTCGCCTTATTAAAGAACATTTACCTGGCTGTTTAACAGTGCTTGGTGTAAGTAATGTTTCGTTCGGTCTACCGCCTGTTGGACGTGAAGTATTGAATGCGGTTTACTTATATCACTGTACACAAGCTGGCTTGGACTATGCGATTGTAAATACTGAAAAACTGGAGCGCTATGCATCGATTCCTGAAGAGGAAATCAAGCTGGCGAACGATCTAATCTTCAATACAAACGATGAAACACTTGCTGTATTTACTGACTTTTACCGCGATAAAAAGAAAGATGCCGTTGTGAAAGAATTACCGGCAACAGTGGAAGAACGTCTTGCGTATTATATATTGGAAGGTACGAAAGAAGGGTTAATTGAAGATTTAAATGCTGCACTCGAAAAATTCGATACACCGCTTGATATTATTAATGGACCATTAATGGCAGGGATGGCGGAAGTCGGCAAGCTGTTTAATGAAAACCAGCTGATTGTAGCGGAAGTGCTTCAAAGTGCCGGTGTTATGAAAGCAGCGGTCGCACATCTGGAGCAGTTTATGGAAAAGGGCGATACGAGTGCCAATAAAGGGACAATGGTATTGGCGACAGTAAAAGGCGATGTTCATGATATCGGGAAAAACCTGGTCGACATTATTTTAAGTAATAACGGCTATCGTGTTGTAGATTTAGGAATTAAAGTAACACCTGCACAACTGATTGAAACCATTCGAAGAGAGAAACCGGATTTTGTCGGCTTATCGGGTTTACTTGTAAAATCAGCTCAGCAAATGGTCATTACAGCACAGGACTTTAAAGAAGCCGGTATTGATATTCCAATATTAGTAGGGGGCGCGGCATTGTCACGTCGCTTTACTGAAACGAAAATTGCCGATCAGTATGATGGGCCGGTAATCTATTCAAAAGATGCGATGCAAGGTTTGGATCAGGCGAATCGCTTAATGAATAAAAATGAGCGTAATGTATTATTGGAAGAATTACGTGATGCACGGGAAAAACGTCTGGAATCGGATGCGAAGCGTGCAGCACGTCCGGCAGTGGCAGTACTGGAAAAGCCTGTACGAACAGTGGGGGATGCCGCTGTTTGGAAGCCAAAAGATTTAGTGCCGCATATTAAACCGGATTATTCGGTCGCTCATTTACATCCGTATGTGAATATGCGTACATTGATCGGCCATCATTTAGGGCTTAAAGGGAACTTGGAACAATTGCTTGCCGATCAGGATGACCGCGCCATTTTATTGAATGATTTGGTGAATGGTTATTTAACAAGCGGTGGATTGAATGCATCAGGAATGTATCAGTTCTTCCCGGCACAATCCGATGGTGATGATGTTGTCGTATACAGTCCGGAAGATGCGAAAACGGAAATTCAGCGCTTCACATTCCCGCGCCAGCAAGCAGCACCATATTTATGTTTATCGGATTATTTAAAGCCGGTAGATAGTGGTGAAATGGACTATATTGCATTAATGGTCGTAACGGCAGGCAAAGGCGTAAGCGAAAAAGCAAATGAACTGAAACAAGCAGGGAAATTCTTGGAGAGCCATGCACTACAGGCGACTGCACTTGAACTTGCGGAAGGATTTGCAGAACGTATCCACCAGGAAATCCGGGACCAATGGGGCTTCCCGGATGCAACGGACTTTACGATGCGTGATCGTTTCGCAGCGAAATATCAAGGACAACGATTCAGCTTCGGCTATCCGGCATGTCCAAATCTGGAAGACCAGGAGAAACTGTTCTCTCTATTGAAACCGGAAAAAATTGGCGTACACTTAACGGAAGGCTTTATGATGGAGCCGGAAGCAAGTGTGTCGGCAATTGTGTTTGCTCACCCGGATGCACGTTATTTTAATGTATAATGGATTTAAAAATACCGCTTTACCTTATTTGAGGTAAGGCGGTTTTGCGACCTTTAGGAGGAAAAACTGATGATTCGACGCGCAACAAAAGAAGATATACCGGCGATTTTGGAAATATTTAATGATAATATCCGAAACTCCACAGCGATATATATGTATGAAGAACAAACTTTGGAAAACCGCCTGCAATGGTTTGAACAGAAGCAGGCTTCGGATTACCCGCTCTTCGTATTTGATGAAAAGGGAGAAGTAGCGGGTTATGCAACGTACGGAAGCTTTCGTGATTATCCGGCGAACCTATATACAGTAGAACATTCAGTATACGTGCATAAAGATCATTATAAAAAAGGGATTGCAAGTAAACTGATGAAAGCCATTATAGAGGAAGCAAATGCAAAAGGTATAAAGACGATGGTTGGCTGTATCGATAAAGAGAATATCGCCAGTATTAAAATTCATGAGAAATTCGGATTTTTGTACAGCGGAACAATCCGTAATGCCGGTTATAAATTCGGTAAGTGGCTGGATTTAGTATTTTACCAATTAGATTTGGATGGTCCACAAAATCCGCGGGAGAACTAAAGGGAATTCTAGTTGTTACCAGGTCATATGACATCTGTCATAAAAAATATGTGATGTTTGAGCGTTTTATCATGTTCCTTCTTTTTATATGATGATATTAACAATTTTTGTGGAAAGAGGGATCGACACATGGTAAGCACACATACAGATAAAACAAAGCAGCTGAGAAAAGATGTTGCACCGTTCGCAAAATCAGAAACTCGACTTAGTATTCAACAAATATTAAATACGCTTGTACCGCTTGTATTAATTTGGGGGGCGGGTTATGTATTACTCCAGTACTCTCCATGGTATACGGCATTATGTAGTATCTTAGCTTCAGGATTTGTTATTCGTGCATTTATTATTTTCCATGACTGTACACACGGTTCATTCTTCAAAAGCAAAAAGGCGAATGCCATTATCGGAAATATTACAGGTATTGTGACATCGTTCCCATATGAAAAGTGGAAGCGCGAGCATACGATCCACCACGCGACAAGTTCAAACTTGGATAAGCGCGGGATTGGCGATATCGATATGCTGACAGTTGATGAATACTTGGAAAAATCAAAATTAAGTCGTTTAGGTTATCGTTTATACCGCAACCCGATTGTCATGTTTGGTTTAGGGCCACTATTTATGGTACTTATACTGAATCGTATAAATCGTAAAGATGCAAAGCGTAAAGAGCGCCTAAACACTTATTTCAATAACATCGCTTTATTGATTATTTGTACAACCCTTATTTTAATATTTGGTTGGTCTACGTTTTTATTAGTACATGGTTTAACATTGTTTGTTGCAGGTGCATTAGGGATCTGGCTGTTCTATATTCAGCATACTTACGAAGATTCATACTTTGAAGTTGATTCGGAGTGGGATTATGTAAAAGCTGCAGTAGAGGGAAGCTCATATTACAAATTACCGAAAGTACTGCAATGGATTACAGGTAATATCGGGTTCCACCACGTACATCACTTGTCACCGCGAGTACCGAACTATAAGCTGGAAGATGCGCATGAATCGATCAAGCCGCTTCAACAGGCAACAACGATTACATTAAAGACAAGCTTAGAGTCGATTCGCTATAAATTATATGATGCCGAGAACTATCGCTTTATTACATTTAAAGAAGCGGCCGAACTTGAGGCAACGCGCGATCGAACTGTTGCAAACTAACTTTATACGAAAATTAAGGTACCTCAATGTATAGCTTGGGGTACCTGTTTTATTATAGAATGTAGGTAAAAAAGAGAAACGAGGCAATTATGCAAACATGGTATAGTATCATCCCGAAAAGTCCGATGTTGAGTATTTATATATGGATAATCTTTTGTATTATGCCATTTTTCTTCATTATACAATCATTCACATTATGGCAGATTATTTTAGGAATCACCTTAATTTTAAGTTATTTCTTATGTCATTATTTTTCTTTCAGTGCTAAACCTGGGCTGAAATATATGTGGATCAGCTTCCAAATGTTGCTGAATATCGCAATGACGCTTGTATTTGGCTACGTATATCTGGCGCTGTTTACGGCATTTTTTATCGGTAATATTAAACAGCCGGTTGGATTTTATATTATGTATGGCTTACATATAGGCTTTACTGTTCTTTCGATTGTCGGAGGGTATTTCATCTTCCTTGACTTATTTTTATCGCAGACGCCATTTATCATTATTAATATGCTGGGTGTGGTGCTCTTGCCGTTTACGCTCTTTTCAAAAACGCGACGGGAAAACTTGGAAGGTGAGCTGGAAACGGCGAGGGAACGAATTTCAGAATTGACGGTGATTGAAGAACGTCAGCGTATTGCCCGTGATTTACACGATACACTTGGTCAAAAACTTTCGATGATTGGTCTGAAAAGTGATTTGGCTGCACGACTGGTAGAGAAAAATCCGGAACAAGCCATTCTGGAAATAAAGGATATTCGTCAAACAGCGAGTGTCGCGCTAAAAGAAGTGCGTGAACTTGTAGCGGATATGCGGGCTGTCAGAATTGAGGAAGAGCTTTACCGGGTTGAACAAATTTTAAAAGCAGCCCAAATTAAACTGCGGTTAAATGGAGATAAAAGTGAAATTCAAATGCCGATTCTAGCGGAAAATGTTATTAGTATGTGCTTGAAGGAAGCAGTTACAAATATCGTGAAACATAGTAAGGCGACAATTTGCCGCATTAGCTTTTATCAAAGTGATGATGAATTCAAAATAATGATTCAGGATAATGGGGTTGGTTTTGAACGTTCCAATACATTACTAGGTGGAAGTGGTTTGAAAGGAATGCAGGAGCGTATTGGATTTATCAATGGTTCACTTGAAATAGAGAGCGATGAAGGGACGACGGTTGTACTGAAAATACCGTTGGCGATCACGCATCAAAAGGGAGAGAACGTGAAATGATTCGAATTGTAATTGCTGAAGATCAAGGGATGTTGCTTGGGGCGATGAAGTCACTTCTTAGCATGGAAGACGATATGGAAGTAGTCGGCCTTGCCAAAAACGGAGAAGAAGCCATTGATATGGTAACAGAACTGAATCCGGACATTTGTATTATGGATATAGAAATGCCGATTAAAACTGGTCTGGACGCTGCTGAAGCTTTAAGAGGAAGCGAATGCAAAATTATTATTTTAACGACATTTGCGCGCCCGGGTTATTTTGAACGTGCCAGAAAAGCTGGCGTGCGGGGCTATTTATTGAAGGACAGTCCGATAGAGGAGCTTGTCAATTCCATTCGGATTATTATGGATGGACGCCGTATTTACGCACCGGAACTAGTGGATTTTGTATATGAAGACGATAGTGAAAATCCGCTGACGGAACGGGAAAGCCAAGTGCTGGAGCTTGTTGCGGAAGGGAAGACGACAAAGGAAATTGCCGCAGAGCTCTATTTGTCGGCGGGTACGGTACGGAACTATATTTCCGTCATACTTGATAAGCTTGGTGTCGGCAATCGAATTGAAGCAATCGCACGCTTTAAAGAAAAAGGCTGGAATAAAAAGAAAATGTAATCGTAAAAGTAACTGGAATTAATTGAACTACTAAATAAACCCCCTCATTTTGTCTGTGAACAAAATGAGGGGGTTTCTGCTTGAGGAAATCCCTTTATTTCCTTTTCGTTAATCGTCCGAGAAGGTATGCTCCTGCTGCTACTGCCAGTAGAGTGTTTGTTTTTTTGTTGAACACTTGCTTAGTGACTAGACTGACGTTTTGAGGACGTTCAGCCAGGCGGCGCATGAAATAGCCGTACCAGTCTTTTCCGTATGGTACATATACACATACTTGATAGCCTTCGCGTGCAAGTTCCAGCTGCAAGTCTTTACGGAACCCGTAAAGCATTTGAAATTCAAATTTTTCTTTTGGAATATCATATTGCTCAACATAATACTTCACATGCTTAATAATATTGTGGTCATGTGTGGCGATCGATGTAAAATGTCCGTGCGCTAAATGATATTCAATCAGCTCAATAAAGTTGATATCAATATCGAGTTTATCCTGATAAGCTACTTCTTCCGATTCTTTATAGGCACCCTTTACAACCCGTAGACGAAAATCCTTGAAGTTTTCAATATCGTCCTTTGCGCGGTGGAAATAAGCTTGAATGACTGTTCCTACATTATCGAACGATTTTGCAAGTTCTTCCACAATATCGAATGACGGCTGAAGTCGCTTATAATCCTCCATATCAAAATTGACGAAAATCCCGTATTCATGGGCGCGTTCCACAATTTCATATAAATTGTCGTAGCAGAAGTCGATATCGACATCCAATCCCAGCTGTGAAGGTTTCAAGGAAATGTGTGCATCCAGTTCTTCAACCTGAATGGCTTCGATCATAGCTAAAATTTCTTCTTTTGCTTGGGTAGCTTCAGATTCATCAGTAACGTATTCGCCTAAATTATCAACAGTGCAAGAAATTCCTTGCTCATTTAATTTACGGATACTTTCGATTACTTCTTCGAGAGTTGTCCCTGCAACAACGCTTTGTGCACCCAACTTTAACCCGTATTGCTGTGCTGCATTGTTAAGAGTTTGATTTTCGGATAATGAAATGAAAAAATCACGTAATGCCATAAAAACATCTCCTTAAAATTCGTCATTTTCTTAAAATTATACCATAGCGCTATTTTCATAGATTACGAACAGTCGCCTTAATTAATACCCATTTTGACCTTCTACATGCGTGAGACGGATATCTATTAATTGATTCGCTTCAAATACTGCATTGTTAAAGTGAATAGAATAGCTTGTTCTATCATATGTTGTTCCTTCATTGCCAATTTCTATATATTAGGATAATCCTATTGAGTGAAGAAAGCAAAATAACAAGGAGCTGTCTGAAAAAATTCCAGAACAGCTCCTTGCTCAGTTTATAATTTATTGAAAGAATGGTTCGAAAATGTGCGGGGGAAGGGGGCGCACATTTCGCTTTTAGCTCTTTGTAGAGCTTAAAGAATTCGGGAACCCGGCTTTAGTTTTAGACCCGCTGTCTTGTACGTTGGAAGGGGTAGGAACTTTCCCTAAGTTCGTTAAGCGTTGGGCAAAACTGTCATTTGGTTTTGAAAGACCTTTAAAAGTTTCTTGCATTTCATAAGCGTATGCACCATGTTCCGCAATATCCAAACCTTGGACTTCTTCTTCATGTGTAACACGCAGAGGAATAAATGCTTTGATAATATATGTTGCAATGGCAACAGTGCTTGCAGTCCAAGCGATTACTGCGACAACACCTAAAGCCTGCACGCCTAGTAATGCAGCACCACCGCCGTAAAATAGACCGCCGCCAGCAGTATCGAATAAACCGACTGCCAATGTACCCCAAATACCTGCTACACCGTGTACGGCAACAGCGCCAACCGGATCATCCACTTTTAGTTTATGTTCAATAAAGCGGACAGCTTCTACTAACACAACGCCTCCAACAGCACCTGCGATAATAGATCCGACAATGCTTAAGTTAGCAGCACCGGCCGTAATACTTACTAAACCAGCTAAAGCGCCGTTTAATGTTAAAGAACCATCGATAAAGCCATAACGAAGACGTGTATAAAATGCAGTAGCAATTACACCGGCAGATGCAGATAAGAAAGTATTTGCAATAACGCCAGGAACCAGTGCCGGATCTGCTGCCAATGTTGATGCACCATTAAAGCCGTACCAACCTAACCAAAGGATGAAAACCCCTAATGCGCCAAGTGGAATGGAGTGACCAGGAATAACGTTTACAACACCTTTAGCATACTTCCCGATACGAGGACCGACGATTGCTGCGACAACTACAGCTCCAACAGCACCAGTTAAATGTACAACAGTTGAGCCGGCAAAATCGACGAAGCCTAAAGAAGTTAACCAGCCATCACCTTGCCATACCCAATGCCCGACAACCGGATAAATAATAGCTGTCATGATAACGACCAATGCCATATAGGCCATAATATTTGTACGTTCAGCAACAGCACCTGAAATAATCGTTGCGCATGTTGCAGCAAACATTGCCTGGAATACGAAAAATGCGATATCATCTACACCGCTTAATGCAAAACCGGAAGAACCGATCAATCCACCTGAACTTTCACCGAACATAATGGCATATCCGACTGCGAAGTAGACAAGACCTCCTATTGAAATTGTTAAAATGTTTTTCATTAAAATATTGACGGCATTTTTAGAGCGTGTAAACCCTGCTTCTACCATCGCGAATCCCGCATGCATGAAGAATACGAAAAACGCCCCAAGCATTACCCAAACTAAGTTAATCGATAATTCCAATGCTTCATTTGTCATTAATAACTCCTCCTTTTAGGAATATTTTTTAGTCAATTGCAATTGAGCCGAGCTCTTTTGTACGTATACGAATCGCCTGCTCTACAGGGTAAATAAAGATCTTACCGTCACCAACTTCACCTGTAGAAGCTTCACGCAATAATACATCAATAATCGGTTGAACTTTTGCATTGTCAACAACCATTTCGAGCTTGAGCTTTTGCGAAAATTCCATTGAGAAAGAGTTTCCGCGAAATAATCCGATTTTCCCTTCTTGTCGTCCAGCTCCGGCAATCTCGGAAATACTTAAACCATCAATTCCTTCAAGAGCCAAACCTTCTCGAACTTGTGCAAACACCTCAGGTCGAATAATCGCCTCAATTTTTTTCATGCTCAACAACTCCTTGTGTTATGTTATCTAACATGATAAATTGAATTTTCGGATAAATCAATAACTAATGTTAGGAAAATTAACATGAATTTTCGATTGATTTAATCGCATTATGAGATGATGTAAAAAAAAGGAAGGTGGAATAAGGTTTGTTGGACTGTTGAAATCTAGAAATAGACGGACGGACAAAAGTTTCAAAACGTTTTTTATTTAGTCGATTGGGGAAAACTATCTAATCAGCACAGCAAAATTAACTGCCATATAAAAGTAGGTAACATGGAAGAAAGAATCTTCATACTTCGAATTAATTAAAGATGGTGTATACTATGACTAAATTATGTTTTGGAAGAAGGGAACTTACGATGAATGAAAAGTATGTAGATGATAGTTTTGCTTTGCATACCGATTTATATCAAATTAATATGGCGGAAAGCTATTGGGCAGACGGAATGCATAATCGGAAAGCTGTATTTGAGTTGTATTTCAGACAATTGCCATTCGGGAACGGCTATGCAATTTTTGCCGGATTGGAGCGCATGCTGAATTATTTGAAAGATTTTCGATTCAGTGAAACCGATATCGCATATTTACGAGATGAACTCCAATATAAAGAAGATTTTATCGAGTACTTAAAAACGATTCGTTTTACAGGTTCCATGTATTCGATGGAAGAAGGCGAACTTGTTTTCGCGAATGAGCCAATTGTGCGGATTGAAGCGCCGCTAGTGGAAGCGCAGCTCATTGAAACAGCTCTATTGAACATTGTAAACTACCAAACGCTGATTGCGACAAAAGCGAGCCGTATTAAGCAAGTTGTCCAAAAGGAAATCGCGATGGAATTCGGTACACGCCGTGCGCAAGAGATGGACGCTGCTGTATGGGGAGCTCGTGCTGCAGTAATCGGCGGTTTTGAATCCACTTCAAATGTACGGGCAGGGAAACTGTTTAATATCCCTGTATCAGGTACACATGCACATGCATTGGTTCAAGCGTATAAAAATGATTATGATGCATTCCATTCGTATGCGAAGCGCCATAAAGACTGCGTGTTTTTAGTTGATACGTACAATACGTTAAAATCAGGAGTTCCGACGGCGATCCAAGTAGCAAAAGAACTTGGCGATAAAATTAATTTTATCGGAATTCGTCTAGACAGCGGAGATATTGCCTTTCTTTCCAAAGAGTCGCGCCGGATGCTGGATGAAGCAGGATTTCCGGATGCGAAAATTATTGTTTCCAATGACTTGGATGAATATACGATCTTAAACTTAAAAGCGCAAGGTGCCCGAGTGGATATGTGGGGTATTGGTACAAAACTCATTACTGCATATGACCAGCCTGCTTTGGGTGCTGTTTATAAAATGGTATCCATCGAAAATGATCACGGTGAAATGGAAGATACGATTAAAATTTCAGCCAATGCTGAAAAGGTAACGACACCTGGTTTGAAAAGAGTTTACCGGATTATTAATAAGAAAAGCGGGAAATCAGAAGGGGACTATATCGCAATGGCTGATGAAAATCCTGCTGCTGAGGAAAGAATCAAAATGTTCCATCCGGTGCATACGTTTATCTCGAAATTCGTAACGAACTTTGAGGCGAAGGAATTGCACCGGAAAGTGATTGACAGCGGTGAGATTGTTTATAAAAATCCAGCGTTAATGGAGATTCGCCAGTATGCGTTCGATAACTTGGAATTGCTTTGGGATGAATATAAACGTTCGTTAAATCCTGAGGAATATCCGGTTGATTTAAGCCAGAAGTGCTGGGATAACAAAATGCGCAATATCCAGGAAGTGCGCGATATGGTAACAGAACTCGAAGAACGATAAGGAGTGAGGACATTGTCTATGTTGCAACAACAAATTATTGAAGAGTTAAAAGTACAGCCGACAATCGATGTAGAAGAGGAAATCCGTAAGTCTATTGATTTTTTAAAGGAATACGCAAAACATCATCCTTTCTTGAAAGGATTTGTGCTCGGTATTAGCGGTGGGCAAGATTCAACGTTAACGGGTAAGCTTGCGCAAATGGCTGTCGATGAACTAAATGAAGAAGCGGGAGCATCCGATTACTCGTTCTGGGCGGTAAGATTACCTTATGGCAAACAATTCGATGAAAAAGATTGCCAAGATGCACTCGATTTCATTAAACCGACAAAAGTTTATACGGTTAATATTAAAAATGCTGTAGATGCAAGCGTAAATGCGCTTTTGGAAGCAGGAATTACATTAAGTGATTTTGCAAAAGGAAATGAGAAAGCGCGTGAACGAATGAAGGTACAATATTCGATTGCAGCATCGAATGATGGTGTCGTACTTGGCACAGATCATGCTGCAGAAGCCGTAACTGGCTTTTATACGAAGTATGGCGATGGCGGCACGGATTTAATGCCGATTTTCCGTTTAAATAAACGCCAAGGCCGGGCAATTTTAAAGCATTTAAACTGTCCTGTACATTTATATGAAAAAATTCCGACAGCTGATTTAGAGGAAAACCGCCCTGCACTGCCGGATGAAGTAGCGCTTGGTGTTACGTACGAGCAAATTGATGATTATTTGGAAGGCAAGGAAATACCCGAGCAGGCACGTGAAAAGCTTGAAGGACATTACTTGCGCTCGATGCATAAACGTCATATGCCGATTACAATTTTCGATGATTTTTGGAAACAATAATAGACGGTTGATCATGTTAAATCACCTTACTTCTTTTTGATGAAGTGGGGTGATTTTCCATTTTAAAGGGAAACTAGTTGTACTCGCATTTTGTTTTCGTTATGCTTAAACTACATGCCAAAGATGCAACAATTTCAGGTGGGAGGACAATTCATGAATGAGCAGATCGAAGGAATAATCAGAAATATCGAAAAAGTTATGATAGGAAAAAGAGAGATTGCCGAGCTAAGTATTGTTTCATTATTAGCAGGAGGGCATGTATTACTGGAAGACGTGCCGGGCGTGGGGAAAACGATGATGGTACGTGCGCTTTCAAAGTCTTTAGGTGCAAGTTTTAAACGTATTCAATTTACACCGGATTTATTACCCTCTGATGTAATTGGCGTTTCAATATATAATCCGAAATCATTGCAGTTTGAGTTCCGTCCGGGGCCGATTGTCGGCAATATTGTACTGGCGGATGAAATTAACCGTACGTCACCAAAAACACAGGCCGCTTTATTGGAAAGTATGGAAGAGGGGTCTATTACGGTAGACGGTGAAACAATTCAACTGCCGAAACCTTTCTTTGTAATGGCAACACAAAACCCGATTGAATATGAAGGGACATACCCGCTTCCGGAAGCGCAGCTGGACCGATTTTTACTGAAAATAAAAATGGGCTATCCGACGAAGGAAGAGGAAATTGAAGTGCTAAATCGGGCTGAAAGATCGGTTCCGATTGATGACCTTTTCCCGGTACTGACAATTGAACAGTTGAATGATTTAAGGGAACAAGTAAAACAAGTACATGTAGAAAACAATATTAAAGAATATATCGTGTCGATCGCACAACATACACGTCATCACGAAAACGTGTATTTAGGTGTAAGTCCCCGTGCTTCCATCGCATTGATGCGTGCCGCGCAAAGCTATGCCTTTATGAAAGGGAGAGACTATGTCATCCCGGACGATATTCAATATTTAGCGAAATTCGTTTTCGGCCACCGGATTATTTTAAAAGCAGAAACACGCTATGAAGGAATTACGGAAGAAAAAGTGATTGAAAGTGTTCTTCGTTATGTCCATGTTCCTGTTAAAAGGTATGCACAGTAATGAAGGGAATCAAGCAGTTTCTGAAGCATGGCGGACGTTTAATTACTGTTGTTTCGTTACTTATTATTACGTATTGCTATGCAATGTTCCAAGGGGGCTTTGTTAGCTGGTTTGTTTTCTTCACGATTCTGCCGTTTTTGGTCTATTCGATTTTACTGGCGATTATCCCGATACGTTTTAAAGAAATATCCCGGACTTTATCGAAAGAACGAATTGAACGTGGGAGCGATGTCCAAGTTACTGTAACATTCCGGAATACGAGCTGGTTTCCGTTTGTTTTCATGATGGTGCGAGAACTGCCGATGAGGGAGGAGCACTTTGAAAAGCCGAACGGAAATGTAACGAAACTATTTTTGGTTGGGTGGAAACGAGAGTTTAAGTGGACGTATGAATTGAAGGAGTTAAAACGCGGGGAGCATCATTTTAGAGGATTGCTGTTTACATGTACGGACTTTTTTGGATGGACAATACGGAATGTAGTAATAAATCATCCGCAGTTATTTTTAGTCTATCCGAAAGTATCCGACGTCAAATTATTGCCGATTGGAATGCAATATGACCAGGGTACAAGTCAATCCCGCTATTCTTTGATCAAGGATACAACGGTTGCGACAGGTGTGCGCGAATATGTACCGGGGGACCGCTTTTCCTGGATTCACTGGAAGTCATTTGCGAAAAATGGTGAACTGCGTACGAAGGAATTTGAAGATCAGAAATCACAAAATACATTTGTGCTAATCGATCGCGCAGTACAGAAGAGCTTTGATGATGTTGTCGATTACACGGCGTCTTATATAAAGAAAATTGTAAAAAAACAGGGCGATATTTCTTTTTTGAGTGTTGGGATTGACCGGTATTTTACGCCGGTAATTAAGACAGGCAAACAATATGAAAAGGTGCTGCAGCATTTAGCGACAGTTGAACCGGATGCGCAGTTTGGTGTCGAACGTCTGTTGTTTGAAGAACAAAAAATGATGAGCCGCTCTGTTGTGGTCGTCATAACAGGTGAAATGACCCCGGAACTGCAAGAAGTATTGAATGCCGGAACGAAATATGCCCGTAAAATTATTTGCTTTGTCGTAAGTGATCAAAAAGATCCGGTGCCGCATATAAGCCAGAATAATGAAGTGCACTATATCGGTATGGATGAATTGCAGCGCAAGTATTCGGAGGTGAAGCACGCATGAGACGCAGCACAGCCGAAAAAATAGAACTCGCAATTTTTTATTTTATTATTTTTCTGATTTTACGGGAATGGCTAGTGCCGGTTATGGAATTGACGAACACCGGCTACTTTATGCAGTTTGTATTATTCGTAGGGCTATGTTTACTGCTGGGAATATTTACACTGCCCTTTATTTTTAATTGGCTCATTAAATTGGCTTACATTACGTGGTTCATAGTCAGTGTGTATAACGATAAGGCATTGCCGACGATGCAATTTCTATCGGGAGAATTGAAATATAATTTGGATGTACTGCTTGCGGGGGAATGGATTTATGTAAGTGACCCATTCCGGACGAGCCTGTTTTTCATCTTGATCTGGATGCTCATTTATTTAATTCAGCATTGGGTAAGTGTGCGCTACAGCATTTACTATTTCCTGCTGCTTACAGTATTTTTTATCGGGACACTCGATACTTTTACTGCATACGATGGCACAGAGGCGATTATAAAAGTAATGCTGCTAGGTCTTGTGCTTACTTCTTTACTGTTTATAAAACGGCTTATGCAGGCAGCGGAAATGCAAAAAGATTGGATGAACTACTTGAAGTATGCGACTCCGATTGTTATTTTTGTCATGTTGGCCGGTATTGTTGCAACAATTATGCCGAAAGCAGAGCCGCAATGGTCAGATCCGGTGCCTTATGTAAAAAGCATTGCAGGTATTAGCGGTAATGGGAGTCAATCGGTTGCAACAGTTGGTTACGGGGAAAATGATGAGCGACTGGGCGGACCGTTTGCAGGTGACAATACGCTTGTCTATGAAATAAAAACACCAATCCGTCAATATTGGCGTGTGGAGACGAAGGACGTTTATACGTCTAAAGGTTGGGAACAATCGAGCGATGAGTCAGAGCAGCAAACACTTCAGTTATCAGATCCGCTGCCGCTTTCAATCACACCTGGAAGTAAAGAGCCCCAGTCGGTGGAAGTACAGGCTGTAAATGAAGATTATTTGTTTCTATTACAGGCTTATGGAGTAACATCCTATGATTTGGACGGGACGCATACCGGGCTAAGATATAATACTGGAAATGAGAAAATTTTACCGCTTATTAACAGTGATGTGATTGCACCTGCCTCATACGAAATGACTTTCCAACAGCCGGAATATAGTTATGTTGCTTTAAAAGGTACATCATCTTCAACAGGAAGTAACCCGCGCTATTTACAGCTTCCGGATAAGCTGCCGCAGCGTGTAACGGATTTAACGCATGAAATTACGGATATGTATGACAGTGTTTATGACAAGGCACGGGCAATTGAAAGTTATTTTGCGCGTAGCGGCTTTCAATATGAAACGACAAATGTACAAGTACCGGCAGCGGACCAAGATTATGTAGACCAGTTTTTGTTTGAAACAAGGCTTGGCTATTGTGATAATTTTTCTACTTCAATGGTTGTCATGCTACGTTCGATAGGGATTCAGGCACGTTGGGTAAAAGGTTTTTCAAGCGGAGAACGAATCGCTTCGCAAGACGGTATGCTTACGTATCAAGTGACGAATAATGATGCCCATTCATGGGTTGAAGCGTATATCGACGGTATTGGCTGGATGCCTTTTGAGCCGACAATCGGGTTTAGCAATCCGATGAATATTAACTATGATGTGGATTTCGAAGCTCCGGAAGAAGAGCAGTTACCTGAAATGGAAGAACCGGAAACACCACAGCCGGATTTGGAAGAGCAAGATACAACTAAGCAATCAACTAACAGTACAAATGGAATCGACTGGTCAAAATTTAAATGGGTGCTGTACGTATTATTGGCACTTGTTGTAATTGGCTTAATTATTGTCTGGAAAAAACGCGGGCAATGGCAGCCAAAACTTGCTGTCCAAATGAACCGTTCAAAATTAGAAAAAGCGGCAACATTTGAAGAAGCTTACTTTGTATTGTTAAAACAATTGGAGCGCATTCATTTAAAACGAGGGCAGGACGAAACGCTGCAACAGTTTGCAATGCGTGTCGATCGACAGTTGGAAACGACGAAAATGAGTGAGTTGACGGCATTTTATGAGCGCCTTATTTATGCAAAAAAGAACAATCAAATGAACACAGCTGAAATGAAAGAAATTTGGGAATATTTAATCAATCGTACGAGTGGTTGATTTTAATGCGATGAAAGAGTAAAATTTAGAAAAATAAATAGTATTGTGCCTTCATATAAGTCTGGTAATATGGTCCAGATGTTTCTACTAAGTTACCCTAAATAACTTATCTATGACGGTGGGTCTCACTATATCCTTATAAGGCATAGTTATACCCACTTGAAGAAGAGATGGAATATGAACGCGTAGAAATTATTTTCTTACGCGTTTTTTTTCTTAATATAGGCCGCAAAAAATTAGAAGAGGTGGAAATAGTGTCAACTCCTTTGTTAAAAGAGCAAGAAAAGATTGTCGTTCTTGATTTCGGTAGTCAGTTCAACCAATTAATCACTCGTCGTATTCGTGAATTCGGTGTATTTTCGGAATTACATCCACATACGATTACTGCTGAAGAAATTAAAGAAATGAATGCTGTAGGTATCGTATTCTCAGGTGGCCCAAACTCCGTATATGATGAATCGGCATTCCATGTAGATCCAGCTATTTTTGAATTAGGTTTACCGATTTTAGGTATTTGTTATGGCATGCAGTTAATGGCCCACACACAAGGCGGGAAAGTGGAAGGCGCAGCAACTCGTGAATACGGGAAAGCTGAAATTAACATTACTTCGGATAATAAATTATTTGCGGAACTACCAAAAGATCAGGTTGTATGGATGAGCCATGGTGACCATGTAACAGCGGTTCCGGAAGGTTTTGAAGTAATTGCGACAAGTCCGGCATGTTCGATTGCGGCAATGGCTGATGCTTCTCGTAAATTTTATGCAGTGCAATTCCACCCGGAAGTACGCCACTCTGTATACGGAAATGATTTGCTGAAAAACTTCGTATTCAATGTTTGTGAAGCAAAAGGCGACTGGTCTATGGCAAACTTCATTGAAATCGAAATTTCGAAAATCCGTGAGCAAGTTGGTGACAAGCAAGTACTTTGTGCATTATCAGGCGGTGTTGATTCATCTGTAGTAGCAGTGTTAATCCACAAAGCAATCGGTGACCAATTAACTTGTATGTTCGTAGATCACAACTTAAACCGTAAAGGTGAAGTTGAGCAAGTTATGAAAACTTTCACTGAAGACTTCGATATGAAACTGATCAAAATTGATGCTCGTGAGCGTTTTATGAATAAACTTGCCGGTGTTTCAGACCCTGAGCAAAAACGTAAAATTATCGGTAACGAGTTCATCTACGTATTTGATGAAGAATCATCAAAGCTGAAAGATATGGATTTCTTAGCGCAAGGTACGCTTTACACAGATATTATTGAATCTGGTACAGCAACTGCCCAAACAATTAAATCACACCACAATGTTGGTGGTTTACCGGAAGATATGAAGTTCGAATTAATCGAACCGTTAAATACACTATTCAAAGACGAAGTACGTGCTTTAGGCCTTGAGTTAGGTCTGCCTGAAGAAGTTGTATGGCGTCAGCCTTTCCCAGGTCCTGGCCTAGGAATCCGTGTACTTGGTGAAGTAACGGAGGAAAAACTGGAAATCGTTCGTGAAGCAGACTACATCCTGCGTGAAGAAATCAAAAAAGCCGGACTTGAACGCGACATTTGGCAATACTTCGCTGTATTACCAGACATCCGTTCAGTAGGTGTAATGGGCGATGGCCGTACGTACGATTACGCAGTCGGTATCCGTGGTGTAACATCAATCGACGGCATGACTTCTGACTGGGCACGTATCCCTTACGATGTATTGGAGAAAATTTCTGTTCGTATCGTAAACGAAGTAAAGCACGTAAACCGCGTGCTGTATGACATCACTTCTAAGCCACCAGCAACGATTGAGTGGGAGTGACCTTTGACTTATAAGTGCCTGTGAGGGTAGTCATATCAAGGGTTTAAACGTTGTTTGAGGGAGCATTTAATTGTTCACCTGCAACGACAGCGTTTCAAAATAGGACTTTCCATTATTCATGTAATTCATGAATAAATGGGAGGTCTTTTTTTATGGTCAGAATTATTGAACTGATTGATGATTTCAAATTGAATCAAGAAATTATTGGTCGTAAAACAAAGTATGTAGAGATGTGTATTTGGCGGTTGAAGCGTTGGCAGGAGTTTATGGAAGCCGTATGTGATGTAGTAGATGTGGAAGCGGTAGAACCGATACACATTAAGAAGTACGTTCAGTACCGTCAGAAACTAGGGAATGAGAAAGCAATCACGCTGAACAACAATATCGCAACGCTCAAGGTGTTTTTCAACTATCTAATTGAAGAAGAATACCTTGAAGAAAAGAACAATCCAATGCGCAGAATCAAAAGTTTGAAAGAGGCAAAGCGTGTCATTCTAACCTTTAATGACGCAGAAGTAAAACGTATCATTAACGATGTGAAGGAAGAAACGTACTCTAATATACGTGACAAACTGATTTTAATTATGCTCTTTGACACAGGCATACGAGTTAGTGAGTTGTGTGACATTAAGGTTTGTGACATTTCAATGCGTCACATTCTAATTCATGGTAAGGGTTCTAAGCAACGTCTAGTGTACATTAGCAAGACCATGAGGAAATATATGCGGAAGTTTGAAGAAGCCAAGAAGGAGCGTTTTAAGCGGAAAGAGAGCCATGAGATTGAGGACTATTACTTCCTAGACCAATGTGCCAAGCAATTGCACCGTTCACGCATCAATAAGATTTTAAAAGAGCATTGTGACAATGTGGGGGTACGTGAGGAAGTTAGATGTTCACCGCACGACTGTAGGCATTACTTTGCTCAGAAACAACTAAGGAATGGAATTGACGTTTATAGTTTAAGTCGGCTATTGGGACATTTTGATACGCAGGAAACTACCAAGTACCTTAGAGGGCTAGAGCAGGATAGCATACTTGAAATTGGACGTTTGCATAGTCCGTTGAATGATATAGGAATTTAAAAGAAGTATTACTAAAAATGTTTGAAGAATTTGTGGGGCGTTTCTTTTGAAGAGGCGCTCTTTGTCTTGAAATTCTCTTTAATGCATGAATTTTGTATGTGTAGGTATTAACTTAGTTATAAATTTTGTAGGAAAAAATGCATTTTTTTTATTAAGTTTTTGGAATAGTCCAATCTTCACTTTTGCAAAAGTACGTTCAAAAGTAGAAAAATGATATATAATAATAAGTGTAAATAAGAAACGAGTTTAAGAATTATATAGGTACTAAGGTGACAGATTAGAACCTATAAATAAACTATAGAAAGAAGGATTTTTATTAAGCATTTATTATACAAAAGCTCCTGTTCCCTCGCTTAGTCAAACGAGAACAAAAGGAGCGCTGAGAGCATTAATTGTTATCTCAGCAAATAAGATTTTAACGTGACAAAAAATAGCAAGACAATTGACTAAACATAGGAATGAGTGAGCTTAAATGCTTAATCATTCATTATGAAAAAAGATTTTATTCAGTTTACACAAGAATCATGGCTTCACAAGCTAGAAAATGCACAGGTACGCATGAGCAACGACAATGACGGAGTTGTTGAAAGCTCCCTTCTTAGACATGAAAAGGGTTGGGAAACAACTCAGTTTTATGATTATGAGGTTCTAGCTCAAAGAAAAGGTGTAAGTAGTACATTGCCTGTTGTAGCTGTTGATTGTGGGGTAACAAATGACACAAGTATCCATTCTGCTGACAATCATGTAGGTTCTTATTCAGAAGATTCTTTCGTGAATCCAAACGCAATTAATTTGAATCTATTCAATCAAGTAACACCAAACCATTACACTGATAAGTTTGCTATGAGTACGACCTTCTTAACATGGGTATCTTTACGAAAACCACTTCCATCTTCAGAAGTAGGTAAAATGATTTTGATTGCTTTAGATGGTGGACATGCAGGTTATTATAGTGATTTCCGAGAACAGTATCTTAGAAACTTAGAGCAATTAGGTGCTAAAGAGGAGCTACTTCCAATCTTAGAGAAGCATACTAAACAAGATTTTGAACAGTTTCTTGTTGAGAAGCTAGGGGCAGGTAAAGATAAGGTTCATTTAATCATGGGTGATGGGGAGCTTTGGGTACTTGAAGAAATGTATGAGGTCTATGAGTTTATTTCAAAAGAGTTAGGATTCCCTGTTGGGCTTCCTAAGGGTGATTTTATAACTGTAGAGGAATATCAGAAGCTAACAGGACATATTGACGCTATAGGTGACTTATCAAAGCGTGATGATATTGTGAGTTGGGCATATGTCAATTCTAGAATTGTAAGCTATACAAAAAAACTGAAAAAGCGGAAAGCAGGGGCATAACGCTCCTGTTTTTTATATTGAGAAAAATGAGGTGAGAAGCATGATAAAAAGCAGCGATTATTTTTATTGCTACACAAAGAAACTTTCCTTGTACCTAGGTTCTAAGGGATTTCAGTACATCATTAAAGCAAAGAGCGTTAAGGATAAGGCAGTATTTACGCTCTATGAAAAAAGCAACGAACTTTAAGAAGCACTAAGCAAGTTCAAGTAGTTTAACAAAGTTAAGAGGTTGCCAATGCAACTTCTTTTTTATTTCAAAATACAATCACACAGGAGAATCTCAACATGAATTTTGCAGAAATTAAATCAGTATTAGAAATCAATGGAAAGGAATCGCAGGTGTTTCTACCAAACGAGATATTCGATGATTTGCTGGACTATCTTAAAAGCGGAACACAGGTAGCGTATGCTTACAATTATCTTTATCTAACGCAGTTCCTATATCGCAATTGTAAATACTTTAACATTAAGGCATTAATAGATGTCAAAATGATTAAGCAAGTGCTAGGTTACAGCGAGAGTAATCGCACAATGAACTTTATTACGAAAAAAGGTGGTTTACTTGATAACATTGGTTACACAGAATCAACAAAAGATTTTCCTTTAGGTTGGGATTTCAAAAAAGCAGAAGGTGAAGCATTGTCCTTCTCAATGGCTTCTGATATGCCAAAAGAAATGTTACCGCCAATCCCTAAGATGTTCTTCTTAAAGAAACCATTAAAGGCATTTGAGCGAACTATCTTAAAGCAGGATAAAGAAACAAATGAGTTAGTTGAAGAACATATACAAGGCACATTCTATGATGTATCAAACACACATTCAGTGGACTTTGATGTGTTTATGTATTGTATGGCAAATGAAGAATTAGGGACAGTGGGATTCTATCTGTACAGTTGGTTGAAGCATAATAATGATATTTTTGGTGGCTATGATGTTTCCTATGAGAAGTTATGTGCTGAAACTGGGCTTGCTAGAACTACAATGATTCAATACCTTAATGCATTGAAAGCGTACTTCTTAGTTCGCTTCAAGTTTAACCAAGAATATTTTGTAATTGGTATGACAGAAGGTGAACGAATGGCAACAACTTACTACACGAACGATTATTTTTGCTTTAATGATGAGCCAGAGCCATTTAAAAAGATGATGGTCATGACAAATGCTGATTACCTTCAAGGTAAAACGAGCGAAATAGTAGTGACTATGGAGCAATTACCATTCTAATATTTTAAGAAATGTATATATTTGTACTACATATAATATAAGTGGAACGAACCTCCACTTTTCTTGTATGTCCATATTTATAGGGAAAATAATAGTAGTGGTAGTGTAGGTACACTATATTATATGTAGTACAGAAAAGTACATTAGTTGATTTTAAGATATTTCATCTGAAATACATATTATTTTGTTATTTATATGATGTTATATTGCTTCTTTTAAAGAAAATTATCATATTATTCTTGAAATTCAAAAAAACGTCTGATTCTTAAGTGGGTTATTTATTGCTAAAATATAGTTAGTAGCAAATTTCATTTAAATTACAGGAGGGAATAATAATGGTAAGTCATAAAGGTAGACCTAGACGTGTACCAATGCAAGTATTTGATGAAATACTAACTGATGAAGAAAAATCATTAGTTGAAGCATCAAATGTAGGTTCTAAAAGAAATGATGAGTTTGGAAGAGATAAAGTTGTTGCCATGTATTTAACAAGTGAAGGGCAATCTTTAGATACCATTGAGCAAGCGTTAAGTGCTTATGAGAAAGTTTCTAAGGAATATACTGTTGGAGAAATTAAAGCACTTGGTCGACTTTGTAAAAAAGAAAACCCAATGACATTTGCAGAAATTATTAGTATGGACTATAGGATAGTCCAACTTGTTTTTTTAGAACATCTAGGAGAACTCAGAGATGAATTAGAGCAGTTGAGTCAAGATGAGTTGAAGAACTTAATAGTTTTGAAACTTTCATATGAAAAGAATAGAAAACGTGCTAAAGAGCGTTTTTTCATAGAAAGATAAAGACAGTTTATTAGAGCATACTTGTTTAAGTATGCTTTTTTGCTGTCAAGGCATTGCTAAAGCCGAACTATTAATTATTGAACCTATCCAAAAGCAACATAATGATATGCAAGTTATTAACCACGAAGGACAGTTTGTGATTGATAGTCGAGATGTTGCTGAGATGGTTGAGCGTGAACACTACGATGTGCTGAAAGATATTCGTAAGATTATTGAGCATTTATCTACTGAGCGCAATTTTGCGCTCAGTGAATATTTTATGGATTCATCGTATCAAGATAGCACTGGACGCTTATTAAGTTGCTACCAACTAACGAAAAAAGGTTGTGAACTATTCTCAACTCGTATGACAGGTGCTAAAGGAACAATGTTCGCTGTGGCTTATATTGAGAAGTTCAACGAGATGGAGCAACAAATACAAACACCAATGATTGTAAACTTATTTATGATTGCAGACCCAATTGAACGTGCTAAGTTGTGGATTCAAGAGGAACAACAAGAGAAGATGTTAATTGAGACAAAGTTTCAAGAGCAAGTAATCGTGATTGAACAGAAGCAAGAGCAGATGAAGGCATTGTGAGATGAATCGAGCTGACCAACTATGCACAAGGTCATTTCTCGATTCGTCTGACAGAGGGATTATAGGAAGTGTTATTGTGATTGTTGTGAGAGCATAGCAAAAGGACTTGCTTATATGGAAATCAATCATACACGCAAGTCCTGTTCATACCTCAATAATCAATAGAATTTGCTATCTGAAGGAGTATTTCGGGTGTTACTATATCAGATACTTTTTTATCAATACTAAACATATATTGCCAATTATCTCTTTCGAAAACTAACAAATTAAACATTCTTGGATATTCGATATATGTTGCGTTATTTCCATTTTCTAACTTGAAGGTTTTTGATATATACTTTTCAAATGTGATTTTATGCTGAATAGGTCGAACATCAATCTTGAAATGATTGCTAGGCAATTGGTCACTTATAAACTTAACTTCAAAAGCATCATTTACCTCGCCATCTAAATTACTAAATCTACCAAAGACATGAGTAAAACTAATTGGTGGTACTCTTAGTGGTAACTTTAGTTCTTGTTTGTAATGCTGTTCAAAATTTTCTAATGCTTCGTCTACTGTTTTGTATCCTCCCTCAGTAAATATTTCTTCAAAAGATGGAGGGGTATCGTTCATATTTCCGACAGTACCTTCATTACCCTCTCCATTTTTATCTTTGCTATTTTCTGCATAGCCAACCAATGAAAAAGTTACGATTAGGGTAAAGGCAAGAATTAAACCTTTCGGAATATAACCCAATTTAGAACCTCCTTTTTCATTAGTGTGTGAAGTTTTTCAAATACTATGACCCAATTTTTAAAAATATATGTGTATGCCTAACAAGAATGAATGACTGTTACCTCACCCGATGCGATAAGGTTTGACTACTTCTGTTCCTTGAGAAGTATTGTTCCCTTTGTTCCAATCAGTAGCGGTCTTTTAGTCAAATTGTAGAATCAATCATTTAACAGTAGCAGGAGCAACTAACAACACAATTATTGAAGAATCATGGGAGCTTGACGATTGAGTAACACGATATAGCTTACAGCACAATCGAGAGGAACGTTATCTGTCTGTTCGGCTCTCTATGGGGCTGTGAGAATATTGTATAGAAAGTCGGTAATAACAGATTGGAGTGCTATATCATTTGACTGCAAAGTGAGTTATTATTCCTTTTTATCTTGAATAACAGCTGCATGTTCGTTAGCAACTCGTAATAATTCATCGGCAATCATTTCCTCAAATTCTGCTTTTTTCATAGAGTTGTCTAGACCAATTTTAAACACTGTTAATCCTATAGCTAACATAGAAAGGGTGTTGCTAACTTTTGCTAGCATAGTGGTTGTTAATGTAGTAGTAATGTATGGAGCAATTATTAAAGAGATTATAGCTAAAAATTGGCAAATCATTTTAACTAGCTTGAGATAACCAATTTTTTTATATCTGATACTAATATTGATAGCTTTTTTTTGATGTTGAACTTTACAGAAATACTCGAAAATATCACCAATGATAAAGAAAATACCTGATAGCGAGATACATATTAAGATTGTAGTTGATAACCTAACAAATCCTAAAATGTAAAAGCAAGCTAGGATTACAAAAGAAATACCAAGGAATTTTATTATTCTATTTGCTTCACTTAACTCATCGGTAACTAGTAAAATTTTAAATACTTTGAAATTAGTTTTAAGTTTTTTTAACATAAGTTCTCCTTAAATCTTTTTGAATATAATACCATTTGTATATGTAAAAGGTAAATGTTTAGTATCACAACTTTTGAGTATTGACACCGATTGGTCGATACTTTAATATCAAGGTATTGAATGGTGTCGTAATTAAGTGTCATAATTAGGTGTGAAAAGGGGAATGTAAATGACAGTTTATGGGTATGCTCGTGTATCAACTAAAGGTCAGGAACTAGAGGTGCAGATTGAAGCCCTAGAGAAAGAGAACGTGGAATATATCTACAAAGAAAAGTTCACAGGAACATCTACAGACAGACCACAGCTACAAGAACTTTTAGAGACGTTGCAAGCAGGAGATAAGTTGATAGTAACTAAGCTAGACCGTTTAGCACGTAACACCAAAGAAGGTATTGACCTAATCGAACAATTATTTAAGAAAGATATTAAAGTCCATGTGCTGAATGTAGGTTTATTAGAGAACACGAGTATGGGGAGATTTTTCCTAACAACATTGCTTGCAGTTGCCGAAATGGAGCGCAATATGATTATTGAACGTACACAGGAAGGTAAGGCAATAGCCAAACAGAATCCGAACTATCGTGAAGGTAGAAAACCTACATATTCAAAAGCACAGCTAGACCATGCAATGAAGCTGAAAGAAACACATTCGTTCTCGCAGGTGGAGGAAATCACAGGTATTAGCATGAGTACCTTGAAACGTGAAGCTAGGAAGCGAAAAGCTGAGAAATTAGTACAGGAAGTTGAATAGACATAACAAAGGGAACATATCGTCATTGATATGTTCCTTTTGTGGTTATTTTAATGTAAAATATATACAAATGTGATTATAGGTTAGGAGGCAGGAAAATGGAAAGTGTTATTGAATCAGCTCAAGAGTTAATCACTGGGTTAGATAGTGATTTAACAAGAACTGCTACGAAGAATACGGCCACATTTATAGCAGATAAAATGAGGCAATTAAAAGGTGGTAGAGATAAAGAGGCAATAATACGTGGGTACGAAGAGTTAATTAATAGTTTATTAGAAGATAAAAGTGAGTTAGAAAGAATAGCTAGAAGTTATAAAGAGCTATATGATGGGGTAGAAATTAGTGCCGAAAATTTAGAATACCTTCAAAATACAATTAGAAGTGCTATTCATATACTAAGTGGTTTTGGTGTACAATCTCCACAAAATGCCCAAGCTACTGAATCTATCGTTCAATTAATAAGCTTAGATACTTTGAGAACCATGCAATTATTAGGTTTTAATTATAAAAAAGCAATTGGGGAACCTTTAACAGAATTGTGTGCTGAGAAAATAAGAGGTTTCGGAAATAGTAATAATAAAACACAGCAGAGTAACAGAAAAAAGTGAACTCATTTTTTAGAAATTACAGTAGGAGCATATCAATTTGATGTGTTCCTTTTATTTTAGTTAGTGGCGTAATCATTTCAGATAGCTCTAGTACGATACAAGAAGCCGTAAAGAGTGTGCCAAGTGGGTGTACGAACAAATATATGTTCGCTATTTCTGAGAGCGTCATAGAGCAGTTAGACGCTTTTTGCGACTAGAGAATAAAAAAATAGGTTTTCCTAGCAGTAGCTGTTTTAGAAACATTGAGCAAATATTGTTGATTCATAGGGATTTATGACCGCTCGTTGAATTTTAAATTTACACATAAAATTCTCATTTTACCGAGCGGTGATGTGGAGGTTTGAAACATTTTCGTAGAGTGTCACTAAGCCGTTTGTGAAGCGTCAGAAGCCCCTAGGAGTATTTCTATGAGAGGCAGAATGAGATGGTTGTTTTTGGTTAGAACGTCATTTTGGGGCTGTGAGAACGTCTAATGGTGTGAAATGAAATTATAGGAGTAGCCACATTCTTTAGACCAACTTAGTGTGCTATATACTATAGAAGAAAGTCCAATTACACGCATGAGAGGGGCGGTATTTTCCGATAATTAGTGTTTAGAACAATAATACAAAGGTGTTCCCACTACACGCATGAAAACTGTCTTTTTTATCGATACCACATGTCCATTATTCATAATAATAACGTTGTAAATAGGGGGTTCACCTGCTACAATTGAGGACAAGGATTACATGAATCGAACGGAATATACTATTTTGAAGTACCGCGTGGAAACGTTGATATATTAACGAAGTGAAGCACGTAAACCGCGTGCTGTATGACATCACTTCTAAGCCACCAGCAACGATTGAGTGGGAATAGTACTGAGCAACATTTAACTTTTACTCTCTTTTAGTTATTGTAAAAATAACTAAAAGGGAGTTTTTAATTTTATAGCAATAGGAAATACAGGTGTCGGGCTACATAAAATTAAGGTTTACTTCAGTAAAATGAGGTATATTATATATTGAATAGGTTCTCTGTGAAAACAGGAAAAGTAGGTGAACAAAATGGGGAAATATCAATTGGATAGTAAAGGTAAGGCAGCTGTTGCAAAGTATCACGAAAAAAACAAGCCGACCCAATTCGATAAAAAGCAGCAACTTGAAAAATTGCGTGCGCAGTATTTGGAAAAGAAACAACAACAAAACGATAAATAGGCTGTATCTAAACATAGGAAGAGTAACGTCTTTCTATGTTTTTTTATTTGGCAACTCATTTCGTCATTATCCAATTAATAATAAAATACTGTCATAGCAGTGTTTCTTTTTCTTTCATTTTTATTACAGAATGTTAAATTTATCATCCTTGCGTTTACTATTTAGGAGAAAAGGTATTGTATAGTATGCCAAAACATTATAGACAGTCGGTATACAAAAACTAACTTAATGAAAATGGAGGAATGAAACATGGAAACAAATAATAACAAATTATATGGTATTTATGATAATGAAGCGGAATTACAGGCGGAAATGGATCGCCTTCGTGCACAAGGCTACGGTGAGGAAGATATGTACATCGTATCGAATCGCAATGATCAACTATCGATGTACCGAAACTCAAAAGGTTACAGCACTAATACGGATGGTTATGACACTGATCATAACGAAGGTTCTTGGTGGGACCGCTTTAAAGCATTCATGATGGGTGAAGATCTGGTACGTGACCAGCACTTTACACAAATGGGCATCTCGGAAGATGAACGAAACCGTTATTATGATGAATTACAGGCCGGGAAATATTTATTGTATGTAGATAGAGACTACGGTACTTATTTTGATGAAGGTACGAAAAATTACGGTGTGAATAATCATTACGAGCGTGATTATGAGAAAACGGATGAAGAACGTTTAGCGCTTCATGAAGAACGCTTGCAAGTAGATAAAAAACGCGTACAAACGGGTGAGGTACAAGTCGACAAACATGTAGTAGAAGACCATCAAACAATTGAAGTGCCGGTGGAGCATGAGGAAGTCTATGTGGAAAGACGCCCGGTTAATGAAGACGCAACGCTTAATGCAAATGGGAAACTTCATGATGGCATCACACATGCCTATGAAGAAAGTGGCAAAATCCATATTCCGGTAACAGAAGAACAAGTGGAAGTTACGAAGAAAGATGTCGTTACGGAAGAAATCGTAGTCGGCAAACGAAAAGTAACGGATACAGAAACGGTTTCAGACACGGTTCGCCGTGAAGAAGCGGACATTAAGGATACGACTAATACTACGAACCATTTAAATGACTTAGACCATTTGGATGATGATCCGTTGAAACGTACAAACCGCGGATTATAAATAGTTATAAAAAAACAAGGAAGCCTGTTTACGCAGGCTTCCTTGTTTTATATGTTAGTTATATTCTAGAAATTCATTTTAGGCTTAATATTATTCTTCAACAGTGGCTTTTTCGCGAGTTTTCCACTCGATTCCACTCGTAACACATCCGAATGTAACGATTATTAAAAGTACAAATAATGTGTTATGTAACCAGTAGGGCATTCAAACCCCTCCTTTAATAGTCTGTGTTTCATTTTATTATTTTAACATATTAAAGGATAATACTCTTACTTTTAGATTGTAAGATATAATTATTTTTCATATTTTTGAACAAAAAATGTCACAATTATAAAGAAGAAAAATGCGATTAATAAAATAGAACCCCCTACAATGAAGAACACCATGTTCAGAGTTTCATTTGTGTCAAGCGGATTTAAATTATATAGCCACATCCCAATACATAAACCAAAAGCACCAATCATGCCTAAAATACTTTGGATTTTAACAAAAATCAGCTTGCGGATAGGTACTGAATAATAGAAAATCCCCCAAGCAAAAACTGATAACCAACCTACCAATACAAAGTGTGCGTGGATTGGGCGTAAAGAATAGTTCATCTCACCGCTCATAATTGATCCGATTAATACACCGATAAAGCCTGAAATAGCAGCAAAGCGAATTAAAAGCAATGCCCATTTTCGTTGTTGTTGCAAAAAAATCCCTCCTCCATTTGTCTAAACTTCACTATAGAGGAGCAATATAACATTACTATAAACTTTCTGTGAAATAATTATTAGTTTACATCCAATTCATTGTAAATATAGTAAAAATGGATTGAATTTGGATGGATGCAGAAGTTTAATAATAATAAATAAAACATAGGAACAGAAGTAAATGACTAATTTATGGATGTTTTCACGAACTATGTTTTAGTATTTATAAAAAATGTTCGGAAATAGCTTGTAATTTGAAAAATGAAATGATATATTACAAACGTAAATTAAATACGTCGTCGTATAATGTCGGGAATAAGGCCCGTGAGTTTCTACCGAATCACCGTAAATGATTCGACTACGATTTATAAATAAGTAATCTCACTTCTATAATAGGAGTGGAATGTACTTATTTTCCTTAAATCGTGGACATGCGGCATTTATGCTTTGCGTGTCTTTTTTGTTTTTAAGGTTAAGTGTTCTTTAGATGTTGAAGACGACAACACGGAGGAAAGTTTCATTATGAAAAAGTATTTCGAGTTCGATAAACTTGGAACAAATTATCGCCGGGAGATTTTAGGTGGTTTTACAACTTTCTTGGCAATGGCTTACATTTTAGTAGTAAACCCTAGCATTTTAACGCTATCAGATATTGAAGGTTTACCAGATGCATTACGTATGGATTATGGTGCAGTATTTGTGGCAACAGCTGTTTCAGCAGCAATTGGATGTTTCATCATGGGGATTGTTGCAAGATACCCATTAGCTTTAGCGCCAGGTCTTGGGTTAAATGCATTCTTTGCCTACACAGTGGTCTTAACAAACGGAAGTCCTTGGCAACACGCTTTGGCTGCAGTATTTGTATCAGGTGTATTCTTCTTATTATTAACGCTTACAGGATTACGTGAAAAATTAATCAATGCCATCCCGATGGAACTTAAAATTGCCGTTGGTGCTGGTATCGGATTATTCGTATCGTTCATCGGTTTAAAAAATGCCGGCATTATCGTTGCAAGTGAGGCAACAGTTGTCGGTTTAGGTAACTTACATGATGGTGAAGTATTGTTAGCGATTTTCGGTATTCTTCTTACAGTCATTTTCTTAGTTCGTGGAATGAAAGCTGGCGTATTTATTGCAATGGCGATTACTGCAATCGTAGGGATGTTTATTGGTCTAGTGGATTTACCATCACAAGTTGTATCGGCACCACCAAGTGTTGAACCAACTTTCGGTAAATTATTCTCGGCATTCACTGATCCTGAGTTCTACTCGCTAACAATGGTATCGGTTATTCTATCATTCTTATTCGTAGACTTCTTTGACAACGCAGGTACTTTAATGGCTGTTGCCAATCAAGCGGGATTTGTTAAAAACAATAAATTACCTCGTGCAGGTAAAGCATTAATCTCAGATTCAATCGCATCTATTTCAGGTTCAATCTTTGGAACATCAACAGTAACATCTTATGTAGAATCTTCAGCAGGTGTTGGAGCTGGCGCGCGAACAGGTTTCGCTTCAATCATTACAGGTATCTGTTTCTTATTGGCGCTGTTCTTATCACCAGTATTAAGTGTTGTAACAAATGCAGTTACTGCACCGGCATTAATCGTTGTAGGTATTTTAATGGTATCTTCACTTGGACAAATCGAGTGGAATAAATTCGAAGTTGCTGTACCAGCATTCTTCACAATGTTAATGATGCCATTAACATCATCAATCGCAACAGGTCTTGCGGTAGGTTTCGTATTCTACCCGTTAACAATGGTGTTAAAAGGTAAAGCAAAAGAAGTAAGTCCGATTATGTATATTTTCGCAGTGCTCTTCCTGATTTATTTAGGTACTGTCGGTTCAATGTAAAATCATTCGAGACTGGGACATAATCCAAAAAAGCTATTTTTCTCTGAGAGAAAAATAGCTTTTTTTGCTGAGCGTTAAAATTGATTTCCATTCCGGGACGCTTTCCGCGGGCGTGGCCTGAGCCTGTAGTCTCAGGCGTCACGCTATTCCCGCAGGAGTCGCCCTGCATTCCAATCAATTTTGCAAAATATCCGTTATTTAACAAAGTGCTTCCTGTTATTTAACGGTCATTTTACTTATGTCCCAGTCTCTTTCTTACGATTAGTCAAGTGTATTTCATTAATTCCTTTTACTTAAACTAATTTTCCCAAGCCAAAAAGACCTCACGATTTTTATTTTTTTCGAAAGGTCTATGTGTTATAGTTGAGTTACGTTTAATACGATTTCTGAGCTGGTAGTGCGGACTCATAATCGTATAGGATACCTCGTGTCAGTAACTGAAATGTCACTTTCAGAAATTTATTGACGCAGGCAATGATCGCAACCTTATGAGGCTTTCTCTGAGGTTGCGTTTTTAATTTATAATAGTAATCCGCAAAATGATTCGGCTTCTCTTTTAACATAAGCATCCCTTGTATCATGAAGTATAAAATCTTTCGTAAATGTTTATTTCCACGCTTATTAATGCGATCACGATAATGAGTATTACCAGATTGATACCGCATGATATCGATACCTGCGTAGGCATTTAATTGTTTCGCATTTCGGAAACGTCGGATATCACCGATTTCTCCAATCAGACGACAAGCCG
>NZ_JBBORC010000001.1:3315000-3480000 GCF_038004425.1 Solibacillus sp. FSL W7-1464 | reverse complement strand
GAGTATGCGTGGTAGGAGAGCGTTCTAACAGCGTTGAAGTCAGACCGGAAGGACTGGTGGAGCGGTTAGAAGTGAGAATGCCGGTATGAGTAGCGAAACATGGGTGAGAATCCCATGCACCGTATGACTAAGGTTTCCTGAGGAAGGCTCGTCCGCTCAGGGTTAGTCGGGACCTAAGCCGAGGCCGATAGGCGTAGGCGATGGACAACAGGTTGATATTCCTGTACCACCTCCTCACCGTTTGAGAAATGGGGGGACGCAGTAGGATAGGGTAAGCACGCCGTTGGTTGCGCGTGTTCAAGCAGTAAGGCGTGTATGTAGGCAAATCCGCATACTATAACGTTGAGCTGTGATGACGAGCTCGTATGAGCGAAGTTCCTGATTTCACACTGCCAAGAAAAGCCTCTATCGAGGTGAGAGGTGCCCGTACCGCAAACCGACACAGGTAGTCGAGGAGAGAATCCTAAGGTGTGCGAGAGAACTCTCGTTAAGGAACTCGGCAAAATGACCCCGTAACTTCGGGAGAAGGGGTGCTTCTTTGGGTGCATAGCCTAGAGAAGCCGCAGTGAATAGGCCCAGGCGACTGTTTAGCAAAAACACAGGTCTCTGCAAAACCGTAAGGTGACGTATAGGGGCTGACGCCTGCCCGGTGCTGGAAGGTTAAGAGGAGCGGTTAGCGCAAGCGAAGCTGTGAATTGAAGCCCCAGTAAACGGCGGCCGTAACTATAACGGTCCTAAGGTAGCGAAATTCCTTGTCGGGTAAGTTCCGACCCGCACGAAAGGCGTAACGATCTGGGCACTGTCTCAACGAGAGACTCGGTGAAATTATAGTACCTGTGAAGATGCAGGTTACCCGCGACAGGACGGAAAGACCCCGTGGAGCTTTACTGTAGCCTGATATTGAATTTTGGTACAACTTGTACAGGATAGGTAGGAGCCAGAGATCTCGGAGCGCCAGCTTCGAAGGAGGCGTCGGTGGGATACTACCCTGGTTGTATTGAACTTCTAACCCATGCCCCTTAGCGGGGTAGGAGACAGTGTCAGGCGGACAGTTTGACTGGGGCGGTCGCCTCCTAAAGAGTAACGGAGGCGCCCAAAGGTTCCCTCAGAATGGTTGGAAATCATTCGTAGAGTGTAAAGGCATAAGGGAGCTTGACTGCGAGACCTACAAGTCGAGCAGGGTCGAAAGACGGGCTTAGTGATCCGGTGGTTCCGCATGGAAGGGCCATCGCTCAACGGATAAAAGCTACCCCGGGGATAACAGGCTTATCTCCCCCAAGAGTCCACATCGACGGGGAGGTTTGGCACCTCGATGTCGGCTCATCGCATCCTGGGGCTGTAGTCGGTCCCAAGGGTTGGGCTGTTCGCCCATTAAAGCGGTACGCGAGCTGGGTTCAGAACGTCGTGAGACAGTTCGGTCCCTATCCGTCGTGGGCGTAGGAAATTTGAGAGGAGCTGTCCTTAGTACGAGAGGACCGGGATGGACATACCGCTGGTGTACCAGTTGTCTTGCCAAAGGCATCGCTGGGTAGCTATGTATGGACGGGATAAGTGCTGAAAGCATCTAAGCATGAAGCCCCCCTCAAGATGAGATTTCCCATTACGCAAGTAAGTAAGACCCCTGAAAGACGATCAGGTAGATAGGTTCGAGGTGGAAGTGCGGTGACGTATGCAGCTGACGAATACTAATCGGTCGAGGACTTAACCACATTTTATTGCAAAAATTCAATGAAACGTTTATCCAGTTTTGAAAGAATGAAAATTCTTTTTAAGGGTTTCAAGACACAAGCTAGTCGAGGAAACGACTGAGTGATTGAAGGAGCGTACTCAAGTACGTGACTGAAAGAACGAGGGAAGTTGACGAAGGATAGCGCCGTGTATTGGAAGCCGATTAAGGAACGTCTACTAAAAGCACCACGTCCTGTGGTAACGTAGACGCCAGCACATCCATGTGCAAGTGAAGTGATGATGGCAAAGAGGTCACACCCGTTCCCATACCGAACACGGAAGTTAAGCTCTTTAGCGCCGATGGTAGTTGGGGGCTTCCCCCTGTGAGAGTAGGACGTCGCTTCGCACACGCAAAACCACTGAGGAATCAGTGGTTTTTTTGTTGTTCTATAAAGAAAAATAAAGGTCGCTTATTCTCTGACCATTATAAATGGCTCTTTCAAGAAACATTCCTACGGTAAATGTTAACTTTAATAAATTTCATAATGTATGTACAAAACTCGAACCCCAGCCTTGACCCAAAATCATCCTTATAAATATCAAACTTATTTCCGCTAAGTACTCGAGCACTCTCCCCGGTCCAGAAAAATCAAATCAAGGATGGTCGTGGCCACCTTACAGTTCAGCTTTTCAAAGAAGTCTTCCATTTCTTTATGACCCCTCTTATAACAAATTAAATAGTTGATACTAGCATAAATACCCATTTTGAAATGATTATCTCTACAGTGAAAGGTAACTTTGGCTATCTTTTAACAGCCGGTACAAAGTAAGATTAAATATAAAGGATTTATAAAGTTGCAATGATCGAAGAAATTACTTGCTATAGTGATTGTAGGAGGCGTACTTGATGGCACAACAAATTCTTTTAGTGGAAGATGACCGCGAAATTGCACGTATTATTCAAGACACGTTACTAAAGGAAGGCTATGCAGTAACATGGGCAACGACAGGGATTGAAGGATTGGAGGATTTTTCTGCCGGAAACTATGACTTAATACTTGTTGATTGGATGATGCCTGAAATGGATGGGATATCAATGATTGAACATATTCGACTGCAAAGTGATATACCAATTATTATGATCAGCGCAAAAAGCAATGAAACGGATAAAGTCACAGGGTTACAGGATGCCGATGATTATTTGGCGAAGCCGTTTTCTTTAGAAGAATTAAAGGCGCGTGTTCGTTCTCAATTACGACGATGGCAGCGATATAATAAAGTTTTTGCAGCAGAAGATATGTTTTCGTATGTACATGGGCTAAAAATCGACTGGGTAAAAGAACGTGTTTATATCGAAGAGGCTGAAATCAACTTAACGCAAAAAGAGTTTGCGTTACTAAAAGTATTGGCACAAAACCCATTCGAGCTATTTACAAAGGAAGCGTTGTATACACTTGTTTGGCACCAGGTTGAGCTGGACCAGACACATACGGTAACAGTGCATATTAAAGCATTGCGTGAAAAGCTGCACGATCCTGTAAAATCACCTAACTATATACAAACTGTATGGGGAAAGGGCTACCGTTTTATAGGTGAACAAGTATGAAAATTAAATCATGGCTTCTACTAACGTATTTGCTTGTCATGATATTGCCGTTACTTGCATTGTATGGTCTTTATGTAACGATTAACGCGTACTACCAAGATAAAAGTGTTGATGAATATTTAGAAAAGTGGGCAGTCGTTACAGATTTAAAAGATCAACTGGATGATCCATCACTTTACAATATTAATGCGAATTATAAGGCAATCGAAAAACTGACATCCGATCAGTTGATGATTACGCTGTACAGTCCGAATGGGAAGATTTATTATTCTTCAAATTTAATTAATTCTTTCAGCAGCTTTGAATCGAAAAGCACGGTTTACAAAAATCTGTATGAATTTGAACAAAATTATAAGACATTTGTTTATAAAGAACCTGTTTATGAAGATGGGGAAATAAAGGGTGTATACAAAATTGCGCTCGTTCGTTCGGAATGGCTGGAACAAGTAAATACAAAATCGCTATTTGTTGTAACTAGTTTAACTATAGTAATGCTGCTCTTATACGCGGCGGTTATCTATTTGCTGAATAGACGCCTCAATAAGCCGGCAAAACGACTAATGGAACAAATGCGTGCTTTCGCCAAAGATGAAGCAACAAATCCGCTACCTGTAACAAAGGACGAAATCGGGGAATTAACCAAGAGCTTTCAACAAATGCAGCAGGAAATATCTGCGACTCGAAAAAAGCTTGCAGCGGAGCAGCAGCAAAAGGAATTTATGATTGCTAGTCTTTCACATGACTTGAAAACGCCTCTAACATCAATTCAAGCATACTCAGAAAGTTTACGGTACGGAAACCATTCTGAAAAGGATCATCAGGAGTATTTGCAGATCATTCAGTCGAAATCGGATTATATGAAGCAGTTGCTTGATGATTTAATGATGTTGACATTATTGCAGTCCCCGACATATGAGTTGGAACTTGTAAAAGTTGAGGGCGAAGAGTTTTTTGATATGCTTTTATGTGACTATGAACAGATCAGCAGAGAAAAAGGGTTTGAAGCGAAAACGACAGTCAATGTGGTAGGAAGTTATTATGTAAATCCGAAACAGCTGATGCGCGTTGTCGATAATGTTATCGCGAATGCCTGGACGTACACAAATCCTGGAGGAATGATTTATGTATCCGCATTTGAAATACCGAATATTCCTTCATGGAGTATTGGAAAATTAGCAGAAAGCTTTACAGAAAAGGGCGTTTATATAGTTGTACAAAACAGCGGCGCAACGATATCGGAACAGCAATGTAAACAAATGTTTGAACCGCTGTATCAGATTGATGATTCCCGTAGCCATATAGGTGAGCGGGGGGCAGGTCTCGGGTTAAGTATTGCAAAACAAATTATGGCTAAGCACAATGGAACAATTACAGCTATAGAGCAGCAAAATCAATTAGCGATTGTCATATGGCTGCCACCACTTGAAGAAGAGAGGAATGGATAAAATGAAAAAAATGATTTATTCAGCAGCTTTAGTTTTAACGCTATCTTTGGCGGCATGCAGCAATGAGGAAAATTATTCACCCCAGGAAATATTGAATCAGGCAATGCAGGAGACGTCTGAGCTTGACTCCTTCTATGGAGAATATAAAATGACAATGGACGACGGAACGGAAATACTTTCAAAGCAATGGGAGAAAAACGGAAAAACTCGTGTAGAAATGGTCGATTCCACAGGTGAGGAATCGATTGCAGTAAACGACGGAAAAACATTATCTTCCTATTCGAAAACAGCGAATGAAGTGATTATTTTTGAACTCGGATCGGACGTTGAAAATTTTGTTCGACCAACGTTAAAAGAGCAGGCATTACGTACGCTGGAACTAATAAAAAATTCCCATGATATTACGATTGGCGAAGAAGAAAAGATCGCGGGTCATGAAACATACCATTTAATCGCAAAAGCGAAAAAGCAAAATACGCTAATTGGGGATATGGAAGTTTGGGTAGATAAAAAGACATGGATGACTTTAAAGACGATTTCGGTAAGTGGCGATATGAAAATAACTTCTGAATTTACCAAATTTGAACCGAACAGTAAAGTTGATGATTCCAAATTTACTCTGGATATTCCGGAAGGTGCCATTGTTAAAACCGAATCTATACAGCCACCTGAACAATTAACAGAGCAGGAAGCTGTCGAGAAGCTGGGCTCCTTTTTAATCTTTCCCGAATCACTTGGCTACACATTGGAAGGAATTGAAGATATGGGGATGGCGGAAACTGGAGAAATTGCGTTAACATATTCCAAAACCGGTGAGCAGCAATTTTCGCTTTCAATCTTCAAACCAATGGAGTCCATCGGTGAAGATGAAGAGATCATTGAAGTACGCGGTCAAAAAGGATCTAAAATTGATTTGGAGACTTTCAAATTACTCCAATGGGATGAAAAGGGCTTGCGCTATAATATAATTATTGAAAATCCTGACTTAACGTTTGAGGATATACTGGAGTTAACTGAACAAATGGAGTATATAAAATAAATGAACAGGTGCAATCACATGTAATATGTGATTGCGCTTTTTATTTTCCAGTTGTGACAAATCGTTCACAAAATAAAATCTTTCTATTAGAAAGTACTAAAAATATCGTGGTATAGTTAGAGCGATATTTTACATGTGGAAGGATGACCTTTTTGGCTAAAAAGCAAGTATGGTATGAAGTAGAAGAAAATGAAACAATCGAGCAGTGCCTTGAAAGAATGAAGAAAGACGGCTATATGCCATTTGGACGAAGAGAAGAGCCGGTGTTTGAAGAGGTAAATGGTGAACCTGTTTACTTACGTCAAAAAATACAATTTAAAGGTGTATTAATAGAAGATTAACGGATGATTTGATTAAAAGCCGAACATTATCTTTTTCTTTAAAAATATTGTTCGCATTTTTGCATTGATTTTATGCGTAACCCTTGTTAAAATGTGAAAAGGAAAAACATTTAATCCCTCATATATGCTAGAGAATATGGCTCTAGTGTCTCTACCCGGCACCGTAAATACCGGACTATGTGGGAAAGCAACTTCAGGTATGATGAATAAAGGGTGTGGATCGCAATGCAATTATCTACATATACTTTTAATGCTCAGTCCTCAAGTAGATTGCTTTCTCATGCGTAGTGCTTAGAGAGCAGTTTATTTGAGGATTTTTTACATTGATTTTTAACAAGTGGAGAAGATGTTTAAAGGAGCGAAATTCATGAATCCGAAAATTGGCGTTATTATGGGAAGTTCAAGTGATTGGGAAACGATGAAGCATGCTTGTGACATTTTAGACGAGCTGCAAGTGCCTTATGAAAAGCAAGTCGTTTCAGCACATCGCACACCAGATTTAATGTTTGAATATGCGGAAGCTGCACGCGGACGCGGTATTCAAGTAATTATTGCAGGGGCTGGTGGAGCAGCTCATTTACCTGGTATGGTAGCAGCAAAAACGACATTACCTGTAATCGGAGTACCAGTACAGTCACGCGCACTGAACGGACTTGATTCATTACTATCGATTGTGCAGATGCCAGGTGGTGTACCAGTAGCAACTGTAGCAATTGGGAAGGCTGGGGCAACAAATGCCGGTCTTCTTGCAGCGCAAATTTTAGGAGCGTTTGATCAGGAGCTTGCTGCAAAGCTTGAAGCACGACGTGAAGCGACAAAAGCGCAAGTTTTGGAAAGCACAGGTGACTTAACGTGACGAAAATGATTTACCCTGGACAAACAATCGGTATTATCGGCGGTGGTCAGCTAGGTCGTATGATGGCAGTTGCAGCAAAAGAAGCAGGCTATAAAATCGCAGTACTGGAACCAACGATGGATTCTCCTTGTGGGCAAGTGGCGGACATTCGAATCGTCGCAGCTTATGATGATGAAGCAGCATTGGAAGAACTGGCGGAAGTAAGTGATGTCATAACATATGAGTTTGAGAACATCGATTACGATGGCTTGAAGCGTTTAACACAAATGGCCTATGTTCCCCAAGGTGCAGAGCTTGTGCGCATTACACAAAATCGTATCACTGAAAAGCAAATGATTGTTGATGCAGGCTGTCCGGTTGCGCCATATATTGTCGCTTCTACATATGATCAGCTTCTAGAAAATATCGGAGAAATCGGCTTCCCATGTATCGTAAAAACAGCACGGGGCGGTTATGACGGGAAAGGTCAGCAGCTATTGAAATCTGCTGAGGACTTACCTTTGGCAAAAGAATTATTTGCACATTCACAGTGTATTGCAGAGGGCTTTGTTCCGTTTACGAAAGAGATTTCAGTCATTGTGCAACGCAATGGATATGGTGAAACATACTGCTTACCTGTCGGAGAAAACATTCATATAAACCACATTTTACATGAAACGATTGTGCCTGCCCGTATCGAACAGTCCACAGCACAATTAGCTGAGGAAGCGGCTCTAAAAATTGCAGATTCACTACAACTGATTGGTACATTGGCGGTTGAAATGTTTGTCCTTGAAGATGGCAGTATCGTAATTAACGAATGTGCACCACGTCCGCATAACTCAGGTCATTATTCGATTGAGGCATGCAATATTTCACAATTTACTCAGCATATCCGTGCAGTATGCGGATGGCCGCTGCGTAAACCAAAACTTTGGGCGCCATCGATCATGGTAAATGTACTTGGTCAGCATGTCGTACCATTAACAAATTCAATTTCAAAGTTTCCTGACTGGTCTGTACATCTGTACGGAAAATCAGAAGCAAAGGTAAATCGGAAAATGGGTCATGTCACAGTCATGACAGATGATATAAATACAGCATTACAACAAATTACAGACTCTGGTATTTGGCCGGAGTAAAAGGAGAAGATTTATGATAGAACGCTATACACGTCCTGAAATGGGTGCAATTTGGACTGAAGAGAACAAATTTAAAGCATGGCTTGAAGTAGAAATTTTAGCCTGTGAAGCTTGGGCGGAAATCGGTGAAATTCCAAAAGAAGATGTAGCAAAATTACGTGCAAATGCATCATTTGATATCGATCGTATTTATGAAATTGAGCAGGAAACACGTCATGATGTAGTGGCATTTACAAGAGCTGTTTCGGAAACACCTGCACTCGGTGAGGAAAAGAAATGGGTGCATTACGGTTTAACTTCAACGGACGTTGTAGATACAGCACTATCATACTTAATCAAACAGGCGAATGAAATTTTACGTAAAGATATACATCAATTCATCGCTATTCTGACTGAAAAAGCGAAAGAGCATAAATTTACAGTAATGATGGGACGTACGCACGGTGTACATGCAGAACCGACAACATTTGGTTTAAAGCTGGCATTATGGCTTGAAGAGATGCGCCGTAACTTAGCACGTTTTGAAGAAGCAGCAAAAGTAATCGAAACTGGGAAAATGAGCGGTGCTGTTGGAACATATGCGAATATTAACCCACGCGTGGAGAGCTATGTATGTGAACATCTTGGATTAGCAGCAGCACCAATTTCTACACAAACATTGCAGCGTGACCGCCATGCCCAGTATTTTTCTACACTGGCTTTGATCGCTACATCAATTGAAAAGTTTGCGACAGAAATCCGCGGACTGCAAAAATCCGAAACACGTGAGGTGGAAGAAGGATTTGCGAAAGGGCAAAAAGGTTCATCTGCCATGCCGCATAAGCGAAATCCGATCGGCTCTGAAAATATGACAGGTATGGCACGATTAATGCGCGGCTATATGCTGACAGCCTATGAAAATGTAGCTTTATGGCATGAACGTGATATTTCACACTCTTCAGCTGAACGTGTCATTATTCCGGATGCCACAATTACATTGAATTATATGTTAAATCGTTTCGGTAATATTTTGAAAAACTTAACTGTATTCCCTGACAATATGAAACGCAATATGGAGCGTACATTTGGTCTGATCTATTCACAGCGTATTTTACTTGCGTTAATCGACAAAGGATTATCACGTGAGGAAGCGTACGATACGGTTCAGCCATTAACAGCGCGTGCTTGGGATGAGCAAACACAATTCCGTCCGCTTGTGGAAGCTAGTGAAAAAATCACAGCATATCTATCACCGGAAGAAATTGCAGACTGCTTTGACTACAACTACCATATTCAAAATGTTGATTTGATTTTCGAACGTTTAGGTCTTAACTAACTAATCAATTTATCAGGAGGAATACGTCATGAATAAAGGGCAGCTTTTATATGAAGGGAAAGCAAAACGACTATATACAACAGAAGATACTGAAATCCTTTTTGTTGAATACAAAGATAGTGCAACAGCATTTAATGGCGAGAAGAAAGCCGAAATCGCTGGTAAGGGAAATTTAAACAATCAAATTACGACATTACTTTTCGAGAAGTTACAAGAAAACGGAATTGAATCACATTTCGTAAAAAGACTTTCAGCGAACGAACAGCTTGTACGTAAAGTCGAAATTATTCCAATCGAAGTCGTTACACGCAATATTGCTGCAGGCAGCCTGGCAAAACGTCTAGGCTTGGATGAGGGCACTCCGCTTAAGCGTCCGATCGTCGAATTTTACTATAAAGATGATGCATTAGGTGATCCAATGATTACAACAGAGCATATTGATGTGCTGAATATCGCAACACCAATGGAAGTAGAACAGCTATATAAGGCGGCACTGCATGTGAATGAAGTGCTGCGTCCGATTTTTACAGCTGTTGGTGTAACTTTAGTCGACTTCAAACTGGAATTTGGTCGTGATAAAGACGGCAATATTTTACTTGCCGATGAAATTTCTCCTGACACTTGTCGTTTATGGGACTCTAATACTAAGCAAAAGCTTGATAAAGACGTATTCCGCCGTGATTTAGGCAATCTAACGGAAGTATATGAGATTATATTACAAAAACTTGGAGGCAACTAACTCATGAAAAAAGTTAAAATATATGTAACATTAAAAGAAAGCATCCTGGATCCACAAGGTTCTGCAGTTCAAGGCTCATTGCAAAAAATCGGTTATGGTGAAGTTTCTGATGTACGTATCGGCAAGTATTTGGAAGTTGCAATCGAAGACACTGACCGTGATATTGACACAATCGTGAAAGAAATGTGTGAAAAAGTATTAGCGAACACGGTGATCGAAAAGTACCGTTACGAAGTTGAGGAGGCATAATACGATGAAATTTGCAGTACTCGTTTTCCCGGGGTCTAACTGTGATATCGACATGTTTCATGCGATTAAGGACGAGTTAGATGAAGAAGTAGAATATGTTTGGCATACAGCTACAAGTCTGGACGGATTTGACGGGGCATTAGTGCCTGGAGGTTTCTCATATGGGGACTATTTACGTTGTGGCGCAATGGCAAACCAATCAAACATTATGTCGGCTTTAAAAGAATTTGCGGCACAAGGCAAACCAGTATTAGGTGTTTGTAACGGATTCCAGATTTTAACGGAAGCAGGACTGTTACCAGGTGCTCTTATCCGCAATAAAAACCTGAAATTCATGTGTCGTACAGTACAGTTAAAAGTTGAAAACAACAGCACACCATTTACAAACGGATATGAAGAGGGAGAAGTCATTAATATTCCGATCGCGCATGGTGAAGGTAACTACTACTGCGATGACGAAACATTAGCTTCTTTACAAGCCAATAATCAGATTGTCTTTACATATGAAGGCGAAAATCCGAACGGTTCTTTAGCGGATATTGCTGGAATCATCAATAGAGAAGGCAATGTACTCGGCATGATGCCACATCCAGAGCGTGCTGCAAACGAAATCGTTGGTGGCGCAGATGGTCTTAAACTATTTAAATCAATTGTGAAGCAGTGGAGGGAACAGCATGTTAACAACTAATTTCGAACCAACACCAGAGCAAATTAAGGAAAAACGTCTCTATGCGGACATGGGGATGTCAGATGCGGAATTTGACTTAGCAATTGAAAAATTAGGTCGCATTCCAAACTGGACAGAAACAGGTCTTTTCTCGGTAATGTGGTCTGAGCACTGCTCTTATAAAAAATCGAAGCCAGTTCTTCGTAAATTCCCGACTAAAGGTCCTCAAGTACTGCAAGGCCCTGGTGAAGGCGCCGGCATTGTTGACATCGGTGATGAGCAGGCAGTTGTTTTCAAAATGGAATCCCATAACCATCCATCTGCGATTGAACCATACCAAGGTGCTGCAACAGGTGTAGGCGGAATTATCCGTGACGTTTTCTCAATGGGTGCCCGTCCGATTGCCATGCTGAACTCTTTACGTTTTGGTGAGTTAAAATCAGCACGCGGCAAGTATTTATTTGAAGAAGTTGTTGCTGGTATTGCAGGGTACGGTAACTGTATCGGTATTCCGACAGTAGGCGGCGAAATTGGTTTTGATCCATGCTACGAAGGAAATCCGCTTGTAAATGCAATGTGTGTCGGATTGATCGATCATAAGGATATCCAAAAAGGTGTTGCTGCAGGTGTAGGAAATACTGTCATGTACGTTGGTGCGAAAACAGGTCGTGACGGTATTCACGGTGCAACATTCTCATCTGAAGAATTGACAGAAGATACTGAAGAAAGTCGCTCGGCGGTACAAGTTGGGGACCCGTTCATGGAAAAGTTACTTCTTGAAGCTTGTCTGGAAGTTGTAAAATCAGACGCATTAGTCGGTATTCAAGATATGGGCGCAGCGGGTCTTACTTCATCTTCAGCGGAAATGGCTTCTAAAGCCGGTACTGGTGTAGAAATGAACTTGGACTTAGTTCCTCAACGTGAGACAAACATGTCAGCTTATGAAATGATGTTATCAGAATCTCAGGAGCGCATGCTGATCGTTGTAAAAGCAGGCCGTGAAGATGAAATTAAAGCGATCTTTGATAAATATGATCTTGACGCGGTAGCTGTAGGGAAAGTGACAGAAGATAAAATGCTTCGTTTACTGCACAAAGGTGAAGTTGTTGCAGAAGTACCTGCAGATGCATTAGCTGAAGACGCACCGGTTTATAATATGCCGGATGCTGAGCCAGCTTACTTTGCTGAATATCAGGCAATGGAAAATGCAGAGCCAAAAGTAACAGATTATAAAGAAACGTTAACTGCACTGTTAAAAGCTCCGACAATCGCTTCAAAAGAGTGGGTTTACGATCAATATGACTACCAAGTACGTACAAATACGGTTGTAGCACCAGGTTCGGACGCTGCAGTAATACGTGTACGAGGTACAAATAAAGGGTTGGCGATGACGACAGACTGTAATGCTCGCTATATTTACCTGGATCCGACAACTGGCGGTAAAATTGCTGTTGCAGAAGCTGCGCGTAACATCGTATGTTCTGGGGGACAACCACTTGCAATTACAGACTGCCTAAACTTCGGAAACCCGGAGAAACCGGAAATCTTCTGGCAAATCCAAAAATCGGCTGACGGTATTGCGGAAGCTTGTTTAGCATTAGATGCACCAGTAATTGGCGGTAACGTATCAATGTACAACGAGCGTTCAGGTGAAGCGGTTTATCCAACACCAACAATCGGTATGGTCGGATTAGTAAAAGATTTAGCACATGTTACAACACAGGAAGTTAAAGCTGCGGGTGACGTTGTGTACGTAGTCGGTGACACAAAAACAGAATTCGGTGGTTCTGAATTGCAAAAGTTAGTGGAAGGCGGCATTTCAGGTAAAGCACCTTCAATCGACTTAACAGTAGAAGCGGCACGTCAACAATCTGTTTTGGAAGCAATTCAGGCAGGACTTGTTCAGTCAGCGCATGATGTTTCTGAAGGCGGAGTTGCGGTTGCATTAGCGGAGAAAACTTTCGCTGCCAAAGGTTTAGGATTGGACGTAGCATTAACAGGTTCTGCAACAACGGCTCTATTCGCAGAATCACAATCACGCTTTGTATTAACAGTGAAAGCTGAACATGCAGAAGGCTTTGAAACTATCGTAAAAGATGCACAAAAAATCGGTACAGTTACAGACGACGCAAGTATTAAAATTAGCGGCGAAACTGGTGTACTTGTTGAAGGTACTGTGGAGGAATTCCGTTCTGCCTGGAAAGGAGCAATTCCATGCTTGCTGAAATCAGAGGCTTAAATGAGGAATGCGGCGTATTTGGCATTTGGGGAAACCAAGATGCAGCGCACCTAAGTTATTACGGTTTACACGCATTACAGCATCGCGGACAGGAAGGAGCTGGTATCGTCACAACTGACGGTAATCAGCTTCAGGCTGTACGCGGCGAAGGTCTTGTAAATGACGTGTTCAATGAAGATAAATTACGTAAAGTAGTAGGACACGCGGCAATTGCGCATGTACGCTACGCTACAGCAGGCGGCAAAGGGCTGGAAAATGTTCAGCCATTGTTATTCCGTTCTTCAACTGGCTCACTGGCAATTGCCCATAATGGCAACTTGGTGAATGCTACACATTTAAAACAGTTTTTAGAGCGATCGGGCAGCATTTTCAATTCGACATCTGATACAGAGGTTGTTGTACATCTCATTAAAAAATCAAAACACTCACCATTTCGTTCAAAAGTGAAAGAAGCATTGTCGTTATTAAAAGGAGCATTTTCTATTATTTTATTGACGAATGACCAAATGATTGTGGCACGGGACCGTAACGGATTACGTCCGCTTTCACTTGGGAAGCTGGGTGATTCTTATGTCGTTGCTTCTGAAACATGTGCATTTGATTTAATCGGTGCGGAGTACGTACGTGAAGTGGAACCTGGAGAGTTATTGATCATTTCAAACAATGGTCTTGAAATCGACAGCTATGTGGAGAAGGACAATCGGACAATGTGTGCGATGGAATATGTATACCTGGCGCGTCCTGACTCGAATATTGATGAAGTAAATGTCCATATGGCACGTAAACGTATGGGGAAAGAACTCGCAAAAGAATGTGCCCACATTGAAGCGGACGTCGTTACAGGAGTTCCTGATTCATCCATTTCTGCAGCGATCGGGTTTTCTGAAGCGAGCGGTATTCCATACGAGCTCGGTTTAATTAAAAACCGCTATGTTGGACGTACTTTTATCCAGCCGACACAGGAGCTTCGCGAACGTGGTGTAAAAATGAAGCTTTCACCTGTCGTACAAGTCGTAAAAGGAAAACGTGTCGTAATGGTGGATGATTCAATCGTGCGCGGTACAACATCGAGACGTATTGTGCGCATGCTGAAAGAAGCAGGGGCGGCAGAAGTGCATGTTGTTATTTCTTCACCACCAATGACGGATCCTTGTTATTACGGAATCGATACATCGACACATGAAGAGCTGATTGCATCAAGCCACAGTGTGGAAGATATACGAGTAGCAATTGAAGCGGACACATTAACATTTTTATCGCTGGAAGGTATGGTCCGTGCGACGAACCGCCCGTTTGAAGATGAAAATGGCGGGCTCTGCGTCGCATGCTTTACTGGTAAATACCCGACAGAGATTTTTCCGGACACAGTTTTACCACATGAAAAAGACTGTTAGAAATTAAGGAGGAGCAAGTACATTATGTCAAAAGCATATGAACAGGCAGGCGTAAATATTGAGGCAGGTTATGAAGCAGTAAAACGTATGAAATCACATGTCGAGCGTACAAACCGTTTAGGTGTGATGGGAACGTTTGGCGGCTTTGGAGGCATGTTTGATTTGTCTGCACTGAACTTAAAGGAACCAGTTCTTATTTCAGGTACGGACGGTGTTGGGACAAAGTTGAAGCTTGCATTTATGGTTGATAAACACGATACAATCGGTGTGGACTGTGTTGCAATGTGTGTAAATGATATTGTTGCACAAGGTGCTGAGCCGCTTTATTTCCTTGATTATGTTGCAGTTGGAAAAGCTGAGCCGGCAAAAATTGAGCAGATCGTAAAAGGTGTTGCGGACGGTTGTGTACAGTCCGGTGCAGCATTAATCGGCGGAGAAACAGCTGAAATGCCGGGTCTTTACGAAGAAGACGAGTACGACTTAGCTGGTTTTGCTGTAGGTGCTTGTGAAAAATCGGACATCATTACGGGCGAAAAAATTGTGGAAGGCGACGTTTTAATCGGTCTTGCTTCAAGCGGTGTACATTCAAACGGCTATTCGTTAGTACGTAAAATTGTGTTCGCGGACAATGAAATCGCAGTCGATGCAGTAGTAGAAGGCTATGAAGACCTCGGTCCAATCGGCGAAGCGCTTCTTGTTCCTACAAAGCTTTATGCAAAGCCTGTTTTAGCAGCACTTAAAGCTGCGGAAGTACACGGTTGCGCACACGTTACAGGCGGAGGCTTCTATGAAAACCTGCCACGTATGATGCCACAAGGTTTGGCGACTGAAATCGATTTAGGATCTTGGCCGGTGCTGCGCATCTTTGAATTTTTAAAAGAAAAAGGTGCATTGGCGGACAAAGATTTATATAACGTATTCAACATGGGAATCGGCTTTGTTATTGCGGTGCCAGCGAGTGAAGCTGATAAAGTGATTGCTGCAGTGGAAGCTGAAGGTGAAAAAGCCTACACAATCGGTCGCGTTGTGAACGGTGAAGGCGTTATTTTCAACGGCGAACATGACGGGAGTTTAGTGTAATGGGTACGAAAATTGCCGTGTTCGCTTCTGGAAGCGGTAGTAACTTTCAGGCACTTCAAGAAGCGATTAGTCGCGGTGAGCTTGACGCGACGATCGAGCTTGTCATTACGGATAAGCCGGGTGCTTATGTGGTGACACGTGCACAAAACTTCGGTATACCTGCTATGGAGCTTGCACCGAAAACCTTTGCCGACAAGGCAGCTTATGAAGCAAAACTTGTTGAACTGTTAAAAGAACGAGAGATTGAATGGATCATCTTAGCAGGTTATATGCGACTTGTTGGAGAAACGCTATTATCGGCTTATGAGCATCGGATTATTAATATTCATCCGTCGCTGCTGCCATCATTTCCCGGGAAAGACGCCATTGGTCAGGCGATGACTCACGGCGTAAAAGTTACGGGTGTGACGGTGCACTATGTAGATGCGGGAATGGATACAGGAAAGATTATCTCGCAGGGAGCAGTTGAAGTTGTCGATGGTAACCGTGAAGCGACTGAAGAGCGTATACATAAATTAGAGCATGCGCTTTACAAAAAGACATTACAGCAACTATTTAACGTAAATAAGTAAATTCGCATGAGCCGCTCCAGTGAGGGCATTGCTCACCGAAAAAATGAATTGGAGGACCTAATCGTGACGAAACGTGCACTTATTAGTGTTTCAGATAAAAATGGTATTTTAGAATTTGCAAAAGAATTAGTAGCTCTTGGCTATGAAGTACTTTCTACTGGAGGAACAAAAAGTTTACTACAACAAAATAATGTTCCGGTAACAGCGGTAGATGAAGTAACAAACTTCCCGGAAATTTTGGATGGCCGTGTAAAAACATTAAACCCGATGATCCATGGCGGTCTATTAGGTAAGTTTGATGAGCCGAGCCATGTTGCGCAAATGAATGAACATGGCATCCGCCCAATCGAAATTGTATGTGTCAACTTATATCCTTTTGTCGAAACGATTTCAAAGCCGGATGTATCTTGGGATGATGCAATTGAAAACATCGATATCGGCGGTCCGACAATGCTACGTTCGGCAGCAAAAAACCATGATTATGTAACGGTAATTGTTGATGCAAATGACTATTCTGCCGTATTGGAAGAGTTAAAGGCAGATGGAAAAACGGCATTAACAACACGTCGTCGTTTAGCGGCAAAAGTCTTCCGTCATACGGCTGCATATGATTCGTATATTTCCAATCATTTATCAAATGCAATTGGAGAAGAGTTCCCGGAAAACATGACATTAACATATGAACTGAAGCAAACATTACGCTATGGTGAAAACCCTCACCAAAAAGCGGCGTTCTATGCGAAACGTTTAGGTTCAGATTTCTCGATTGCCTATGCAACTCAATTACACGGTAAAGAATTATCGTACAACAATATCCAGGATGCAAATGCAGCATTGCAAATCGTAAAAGAATTTGAAATGCCTGCAGCGGTTGCAGTGAAGCATATGAATCCATGTGGTGTCGGTACAGGTGAAACAATCGAAGAAGCATTCAACAAGGCATATGAAGCAGATTCAACATCGATTTTCGGCGGCATCATTGCATTAAACAAAGAAGTGGATAAGGCAACTGCAGAAAAATTGTCGGGTATTTTCCTTGAAATCATCATTGCACCAAGCTTTACTGCAGAAGCATTAGAGATTTTAACACAAAAGAAAAACATTCGTCTGCTAACAATCGATTTTGCACAGGAAAAGCAGGATCAATTCAATGTTGTTGCTGTCGAAGGTGGTTTACTAGTACAGGAGCCGGACCGTTTCGGCTTTAAAGATGCCAACATTCAAGTTGTGACAGACCGTGAACCGACTGAAGAAGAGTGGGAAGCATTAAAACTAGGCTGGGCAGTTGTGAAGCATGTAAAATCAAATGCCATTGTTGTAACGGATAAACAAATGACTTTAGGTGTTGGCGCTGGTCAAATGAACCGAGTAGGCGCAGCAAAAATTGCCTTTGAACAAGCGGGAGATAAAGCACAAGGCGCGGCATTGGCTTCAGATGCATTCTTCCCAATGGGCGACACAGTGGAAGCAGCGGCAAAAGCCGGTATTAAAGTGATCATTCAACCAGGCGGCTCGATTAAAGATCAGGAATCAATCGATGCAGCGAACAAGTACGGTATTGCAATGGTGTTTACAGGGGTTCGTCACTTTAAACATTAATTAATAAGTTAGCAGTAGAGAAATTATTAAATGTACGTTATAATAGAATAAAGTTTCGCTAATGTTCTGGCCGGACGTTAGCAGAAGCGTTTGCAAATGCTTTATTTATTCTTCTTTCTGGCCGGGAGAGGGGTAAATAAGACGATTGGGCGATTCTTGGCCGGGTCCCCATCGTAACCAAATTTTATTAACAGCAGTATCGACTTTGGCCGGGAGATACGCTGTTAATAATAAAATAATCATTGATTGTAAGATGCACAGCACTACTTTTGGTCGGGTAGCGCAGTGTAAACGACCATTAATGAAAAACGCTCGCCTAAAATTTGGCGGGCGTTTTTTTTATCCAAATTTCTATAAAAGGGGAAGCTAATATGAACATTCTTGTAATCGGTAGTGGTGGTCGTGAGCATGCGATCGCGAAGCAATTCAACAATGCACCTTCTGTACAAAAGGTATTCGTAGCACCAGGAAATGATGGAATGAAGCAAGATGCACAAGTTGTTGCAATTGATGCACTAGATTTCGCGGCACTTGCACAGTTTGTAATTGAAAATGATGTAGCGTTAACATTTGTAGGTCCTGAGCAGCCATTGGCAGAAGGAATTGTTGACTACTTCAATGAGCAGGGCTTGGTTATTTTCGGTCCAACGAAAGCGGCGGCTAAAATCGAAGGTTCGAAGTCTTATGCAAAAGAGATTATGAACAAATATAATATTCCGACGGCAGCACATGAAACTTTTACAGAATCGGAAAAAGCAGTTGCTTATATTAAAGCGCAAGGTGCACCGATTGTAATTAAAGCGGACGGGTTAGCTGCAGGAAAAGGTGTTATTGTAGCCATGACGGAACAAGAAGCTATTGAAGCGGTGGAAGATATGATTGGTAACCAGCGTTTTGGCGATTCTTCTTCCCGTGTTGTGGTGGAAGAGTTCCTCGATGGCGAAGAATTCAGCTTCATGAGTTTTGTACATAAAGGGCAAATTTACCCGATGGTCATTGCTCAAGATCATAAGCGTGCATATGATGGTGATTCAGGACCAAATACAGGCGGAATGGGTGCGTATTCACCAGTACCGCAAATTTCTGAGGACATTGTAAAAGTTGCGTATGACACAATCGTAGAGCCAACTGTAAAAGCAATGGATGCAGAAGGGGTATCTTTCACTGGTATCCTGTATGCAGGCTTGATCTTAACTGCGAAAGGCCCGAAAGTAATTGAGTTCAATGCACGTTTTGGTGATCCGGAAACACAGGTCGTGTTACCACGTATGGCCTCAGACTTCGGTGAATTTATGATGAGCCTAATGAACGAGCAGTCTTTTGATTTACAGTGGAAAGAAGAGGCTATGCTAGGGGTAGTTGTTGCGGCTGAAGGATACCCGGGTGATGTGGAAAAAGGAAATGCCCTACCGGAACTTTCGGATATTGAACTCCCGGTATTCCATGCGGGGACAAAGCTTGCGGGCGACCGGTTCGTCGGTAACGGTGGCCGTGTGTTATTAGTGGCGTCGGAAGCAGCTACGTTGAAAGAAGCACAGGAAAAAGTATATGCTGAACTTGCCAAAAAAGAATGGACGAATTTTTTCTTCCGCAAAGATATTGGGTGGAGAACATTTAAATAAAGGAGAGGCGATACGTGCAAACGTGTCGCCTTTTCTACTCTCTCAGCTGTCTGTTAAATATCGCCTTTTTTATGTTTCTCAATTTCAATGGCGAGTAAAAGTAACTTGTCATCAAATTCATCCAGTATACGTAATTTTTCATCAAGCTCTGTTTCAAAACTGGTTGCTTGAATGAATAAATTTTGGAGCTGATTCTCAAGGTTAATTCGGGTAATCGTTTGTTCATCAGTTGGTGAATAATTATTATGTTCGGGCTCTTTTATTTGTGTCATTTCTTCAAGAGTAAATTGAATTTCCTCGTTTTTATTTTTAATATCCTTTAATAGATCATGCTGTTGATTGATTGTTTCACGCAGAGAAATTAATTGTTCATTATTACTGTTCATGAAAGAACGCAGCAAATGATCCAGTTCTTCGACGGCCTGTATATAGCTTTCTGAACGGGCAGCGGGAATATCAGTTTTAGCTGTTTTTTCGATTGTTTCTTTTAACTGTTTGTTTTCTTTCTGTAAGTTTTCTTTTTTTTCCACTAGTGATTCAATGGAAGAAATCAGTTTTACTCGTTGCTCTTCGCGTAATTGAATATTTTCATGCAGCTCATTAAGCTCTTTTTCAAAGCTTTTCCTCAGCATCATTAATTCCATGGACAATTCTTTTTTCTCGTTTACTAACTGACTCAGTTCCTGCTCAAGACTATTAACCATTGAATAATAGTCCATACTTTGTAGGGAGGATATTTCGTTTTGATACTTCGCGATTTCTGATTTTAAAAAGATGATGGTTTGCTGTAATTGTAGTACATCCTTATTTTTCACGCTTTCAATATCCACATAGTTCCCTCCAATCAAGTCATATCTTTCAGTAAGCCTATAATCTCCTGAAATTCTTTTTCATTTTCATTGATGAGCTGGTTTATTTTTTCTACAGCTTTTTTTTCTTCTTCTTCTTCACTGACAGGGTATGAAGTATCATATTTATTATTTGATAATAAATAGGCCAATAATAAATTGAGTGAACTTTTTTCCAGAAAGATAAAGCTATTATTATTTTCCTGGAGCTCATCTTTTATCGATGAAAAATGTTCTTTCATGAATTGCTTTAATATCTTTTCAATTGTTAGTACTTCGGATTCTTCTTGTTTATCTTCAAATTCGTTTATGTTGTCTCCTCCTGTTCCAAATGAATGACGCTTAAATTAATAGGATTTACAACAGCAATCCCATCTTGAAACTGATCACAATAAGTGAAGCCAGTAATGCTTCCGGCGTAAGATTTATCCGGAAACCATCTTATCTGGAAATTTGGAAATGAAATGATTTCATTCGGTTCGATCGATGTTTTGCTAACTGGTTTAAGCCAGTATTCGTTTCTATTTGGCGTTTTTGAGAAACGCAACCATTCATTCTGCCCTTTTAGCCTTTGTTGGAGCTTTTCATGTACATACCGACCACTAAATGAAAAAGGGGATGATTCAGGCAATGTTATGCAAATGGAAGGGTTTAGTAATGGTTCTTTACCGATATTGTAAATATGATAAGAACCTAAACATAAACTCTCCTGATCTAATTGATGGGAAATATTAAAAGTGGAAGTGAAATAGCTAATGACTTTGGTATTGTCGGAAGTAGGAAGTTTTTCGATGAGTTCTTTTATTTCGTGGAGATAGGTTTGGGTTTGATTTTGCAGAGCATTTAACTTTATCTCGAAAGGGTGGGAGCTTTTGGGCACTGGAAATGCCTCCTCCTTACAGTTAAATTTTATTTGCTTATGTAAGCAAAATAAAGAAAGGGTGTTTCTCCCTTTCTTTATTATATGACGATGAAGTTGGTGATAACACTGATTCATAATATTATGGGAAAACAACAGCACAGTTGTTAGGGCGAGATGCTGGTGAACAAGCAAATGGTAAATCTGCTCGTGGTTCACAGTAGTCTGCCAAAAATTCTACTGTCACTGGGAATGTTGATTGAATGCTTTGGCAAACTGCGATTGAAAGTGATAAGTTTTCAAATGTAATTGTCCCGTCTCCATTGTTGAAGAATGGACCAGTTGAGCATACGAAGCAATCAAGATCAGTATATGTTACATCAACATTTGTCCCTTTAGGTGCACACATTACAACATGTTCACAGCGTGAAATTTCAAAGCCGTTACTTGTGTAAGTTGTTCCGTTTGCCAACGTAATGCAAATTGTCACAGTAAAGTTCTTTTGAATCATAAGCTGCTGTAAATAAACTGATGTTCCGTCAATCGTAAATGTACGATTTTCACGGCTCATAATAACAACAGGGTTAACTGCTGCTGGTACTACTTGGCATGTAACTTGCGCTCCTCCGACAACAGCATCTACTGGTAAACCTGGAAACGTAATTGGGCTTGTTGGAGTGAACTCAAAAGACATATCTTTCACTACCCAGTCATAAACCTTTTCCACATTGATACAGATAAGTTCTTGTTGCGATGGCATTTGTTCCTTCATGTTCTTGTCACCTCCTTCTATATTTTTATCTTTCGTTTGTATTTTATGACGCTTAAATAGAAGTGCATAGGCAAAGAAATAGTTTAACTATTGGGAATTCTGTAAATCAGGTTCATTTGGGAACTAATAGATTGTAGCCTACATGTGTGACTTTATAATTAAAAATGACAGCAAAGGAGAACTGTTGTCACATACAACAGTTAACGTCAATAAAATATGAAGAGATGCGGATTGAAAGGGGTGAATGAAATGGAAGAATCCACAACCTATACTCTCCAGGAAATTGAAAAGTTGAAATTAAAAATCTCTGGGTACAGAAATACATTGATGACTTTGAAAATGGGGACATCGTTTGAAGATTTCCAAATGATGAAGAATGAATTTGAAGCATTGAAAAGCCAATTAACATATATTGAAGACTTAACGAAAACAATGGAAGAAAAACAACAAACTCAAACTGTAATTTATGAAGAGCAAGCAAAACAATTTGAAATGCAGATTGCTTCGTTAAATAAGACGGTTGAAAAAATGGGTAAAGAAATTGTATTAATATCGAAGAAGTTAAATAATGTTAAAGAAGAAAAGGCAGAAGAGGAAAAGAATGTGCAGCCGTCAGCAGAAAAATTTAGTGCGCCAAAGCCTGATAGTACAATGAAATATCTTCAGAACGGGACTCAGGAAAATGTACCTGTACCTGCTCTACCGAATCAACCTTCATATATGCAGTTGAGAAATTTGGCAAATCAAGTGATCCAACTGCAAAAAGAGGATGAAAAGCCGAAAACGGAAGAACCAATAGAATATAAAGCAGATCAAGTTGATGAGCGCTATTTTAATCAGCGTTATTTCCAAACAATCAACCATCCACCACATCAAAATGTAAGTAGAAATTCATTGAATGAGGCTTCGCTCAAGCCTAATAAATCATCAAAAGGTGAAGCAGCCTTTTTACCGGTTTTAAATAAAACCTCAAACTTCTTTGAGCCAGCGAATGAGCCCGAAGAAACACCTCCATCTCTAATTAAGAATGTAACTAAGAGTAGTATCGAAAGTCCTGAACTTGATGAAGATGAGTCTGTAGTAGAAAAATTACAAACTTTCGATTTAAGTGAAATAAATGAAGGCAGTTCAATGCGGGAAAATGAGCAGCTGGAAAGTATTAAATTAACGGTTGAAGAAAGTATGGATAATTCAGATTCCGGAGAAGAAAAGACGAAGAAACAGTGGAATTCCTCGTTCTTTAATATTTTCAGAAAATAAATAGAAAAGCTTTTTTAAAATCATCCTAGCGTTAGGGTGATTTTATTTTTTTTGCCCAAATTGACTGTCGATTTGCTTATTCAAAAAACTCAAATACAAAATTTGATTACTAGTTAATTGCCCTTTGATTCTATTGATTGGTGAATAGAATAATTGCGAAGGAGGTGAAAAATATGTGTATGTGTTCTAAAAGTATGAACATGAGTAATTTACATCCGTGTGGATCAAATTGCGTAAACTTAGGACCTTTCAGAGCTGTAAGACCAGGCTGTACACCACCAAATACAGGGTCGATCATTCCATTCTCTTCCGGTATTGTAGATGCTGTATTAACTACACTTGCTGGAGGATTAGTGGGCACAGGGAGTTTAATTGGATTTGGTACTTCAGTTCCTAGTATTTCAATTTTGGGGAATACAATTGACTTGTCCGGTATTGCTACTGAAGCATTCGTAGTTCCACGCAATGGTAGTATTACAGCCATTTCTGCATCATTCACTGAACTTGCTGGCCTTGATCTAGGTTTAGGATCTCTGTCGGTTACTGCTCAAATTTACCGTGCTCCTGCTGGAAGCTCAGTATTCACTGCTACAAATGCTAGAGTTACGTTGACACCACCATTTACTGGGCTTATCACTCTTGGTCAAACATCTTATGGCTCAGCAAATGTGCCACCGGTTCCTGTTGCACAAGGCGACCGTTTAGTAATGGTTTACTCAGTTGCTGGAACAGGAGTTACATTAGCTGCTGCACTGACAGGTTCTGCAAGTGCTGGTATAACAATTTCATAAACGCATAAAAGTTATTACTGAAACCTACAAACCCGAAAGCGCTATATTCCTTCAATCGATATAGCGCTTTTTTATTTTAACAGTTAACTTACATAGATTTATTCAACATACCCTAGATCCACCTCTTAATCATTGACGGGCATCATTTCGTTCATCTGTTCTGACTTTGCCATTGCGACTACTGGACAATATTGATAATATCCTTCCGCCACTTTCATTGAACCGGCAAGAATCATCATACGACCAACTGTACATTGAGGTTTATGAGCGATTCTCCCGACACCGAATGCGGTCATTGCAACACCGCACATCATACGGATAAAAGCGTTTGTTTCAGAAATATTGGGGGTTAGCAAGTATACTTCACTCCTTTTTTTAGAAAATTTAAAAATTATTTTGGAAACACTTTGCTTTATGAAAGTGCTATGTTACGATTAATTCACCAAAAGGAATATTGTAGCAATTGCCTGCATAAAGCAAAATATATTGAATTAAGTATGTGTTTTTCTTTTAAATCAATACGCATTAATCTAGCTTCAGCAGCTGTTAAAGACAATTGCTGAAGCTACTTGAATCGCAGCAGTATATTTTTTAGAGCTGGTATAAGCATCTTGGAAAAGTTATGGGCGTCCTTATATTATGGTGTGAAAGTTGAAAGGAGTGCAGAATATGCCGGAAATTAATTGGAAGTTAAGTAATATTCGAGAGCAAGTTAGTATCATAGATGGGCATGCTGCTCCGAGTCTAGTTTTAAAAAATGCAAAGTACTTACATAGTATGATGAAAAGTTGGGTAACAGGGAACATCTGGATATCCAATGACCGCATCGTTTATGTCGGGAAGGAACTGCCTGCAAATGTAGAAGGAACAGAAGTTGTTGATTTATCCGAAAAAGTAGTTGTACCAGGTTATATTGAGCCGCATGTACATCCTTTCCAATTGTACAATCCCCACAGCTTCGCAGAATTTAGTGCACAGACCGGCACGACAACATTCATTTCAGACAATATGACACTTGTTTCTCTAATGAAAAATAAGAAAGCGTTTTCTTTTATGGACGAGCTTGCCAAATTGCCATTTTCATTTTACTGGTGGAGTCGCTTCGATTCACAAACGGAGCTTGAAAATGAAAGGGAACTATATTCAAATGCATCCGTATTGGAATGGCTTGACCGTCAAGACGTGCTGCTCGGCGGGGAACTGACAGGATGGCCTCGTCTTATGCGCGGGGATGATCAAATGCTTTACTGGATACAGGCAGCCAAGCATAAAGGAAAAAAAGTCGAGGGGCATTTACCGGGAGCTTCCGAAAAAACGTTGGCTAAAATGCGTTTACTAGGAGTCGATGGTGATCATGAATCCATGACGGTTGAAGATATTGAAGCACGTTTGCAGCACGGTTATGCTGTTACGCTCCGCTATTCTTCAATTCGCCCGGATTTACCGCATCTATTAAAAGCGGTTGTCGATAAAGGCTACGAAATATTTGATCAGTTAATGATGACAACAGATGGTTCCACACCGAGTTTCCATGAAGACGGTGTGATGGATAAATGTATTCGGGCCGCCCTTGAAGCGGGTGTGCGTCCGATTGACGCTTATAATATGGCAAGTTATAATGTTGCACGCTATTATAATATGACCAATCTGCATGGGCTGCTTGCTACAGGTCGTTATGCAAATATTAATATTCTGTCGGACGAATATTCGCCGACACCTGAATCAGTCATTTCAAAAGGAGTATGGCTGAAGCGAGACAATAATGATTTGAAAGCACTTCCCGCAGTTGACTTATCACTATTTGGTGATTTGAAAATCGATTTTGATTTGCATGAAGGAGATTTTCAATTTTCGATGCCGATTGGCGTTGAAATGGTGAATGATGTTATTACAAAACCGTATAGTATAAAAAATCTCGGACAACATCATACATTATCTACAGATCATGATGAAAGCTATTTAATGCTTGTCGACCGTAATGGTAAATGGCGAATTAATACGATGATCAAAGGATTTGCGACACATGTAAAAGGTTTTGCTTCATCGTATTCCAATACTGGAGATATTATTTTGATCGGAAAATCGGTCCAGGATATGCAGCACGCGTTCCGGGAACTGAAGAAAATGAATGGCGGGATTGTACTTGTAGAAGATGATCAAATTGTAACAAGTATTCCTTTAAAGTTGGCCGGATCTATTTATGATGGGCCGGTGGAAGATGTAATACCGCTTGAACTTGCATTAAAGAGTGCTTTGAAAGAGCGTGGTTATCACCATACAGATGCAATTTACACATTGCTGTTTTTACAATCGACACATTTACCATATATTCGTATTACGACACGTGGGATTTTTGATGTCATGAAAAATAAGGTTATGCTACCTGCTGTAATGCGATAAACCGATAAAAATGAGAGGAGTAGCACGATGAAACGCAGTATATTTATGTTAGCGCTATTAGGCATAACCTTAACGGCAGGTTGTTCCGACAAAGAACAAACAGAGGAGCCTGTTGTAGAAATAGAAGAAACAGAGGTAGAGGAAGACATTATTGTTGCGGAGGCCGAAGAAATACTGCCATTTGTTACTCCTTTTACAGGGGAACGTGTAGCAGAAGAAGCGACGATGCGTCCGATACTTGCAACGATTAATAACCATCCGCAAGCACGTCCGCAATCCGGACTTGCACAGGCGGATGTTGTATATGAAATGCTGGCGGAAGGTGATGTCACACGTTTTTTAGCACTTTACCAGTCTGAACTTCCAGAATCAATCGGACCGATTCGCAGTGCACGGTCGTACTTCGTTGATATTGCAAAAGGTCTGGACGCATTTTATATTGCGCACGGATACAGTCCTGAAGCAAAATCGATGCTTGAACGAAGAGTTGTCGATAATATAAATGGAATGCACTATGACGGTACTTACTTCAAACGTTCATCGACACGGGTCGCTCCCCACAATTCCTATATTTCAGGTGAAAATGTAAAGGCCGGTGCCGAAAAAACAGGGACTTCACTACTTTATCAGAAAAAAGTGTCCTACCCATTCTATGAAGCCGAAGATAATGTTAAAATAGGAATAACGGCTAATGAAGTATCGATGAAGTACAATAATAGTGGTTCATTTAACAGTCAGTATGTTTACAATGCCGAAACGAATCAGTACAAGCGTTATTCTGCAAATGTAGAAACAATCGATTATGAAACAAATGAATCCATCGAATTAGCCAATATTTTATTTTTTGAAATGCCTCACCGAATTGTAGACAATGCGGGTCGACGTGAAATTACAATTACGGGTGGCGGCAACGCGTATGTAGCCCAGGCTGGGATGATACGTGAAGTAAAATGGAAAAATGCAGATGGCCTGCTCGTGGCAGTTGAAGAAGATGGATCGGAAGTAAAGTTAGTTCAAGGAAAAACGTGGATACTTTTCGTACCAACATCTCCCGGTTTAGCGGCATCTGTTATATATTCAGAGTAGAGAGGAAATGGTGGGTACATGCAAATTGAAAAAATTCGCGGTCATCAAACAGATCAGTTGTTTAAAGCTGTTCTAGAGTTAAAAGATATTGAGGAATGCTATAAATTTTTCGATGACTTGTGCACGATTAGTGAAATCCAGTCATTGGCACAGCGATTTGAAGTTGCACATTTATTACGTTTGAAGAAAACGTATGAAACAATTAAAAAGGAAACTGGTGCTTCAACAGCTACAATTTCCCGTGTACGTCGTTGCTTTGATTACGGAAATGACACTTATGATGAAATGCTGGGCCGTCTTTATCCAGACGAAAAGCCATTTACGTCAAAGTAAAGAAGCGCCCAATCATAAATATATGAGCAAGCTTAAAAGACTGAGCAGATTTACCCGCTCAGTCTTTTAATATTTCATCGATTTTCGTTATACTAAGAGATGGTCAATAAAAACTAAGATAATGAAAAGTTCTATATAAAATTTTTGAGATAGGTGGATATATTCATGGAATATTTAAACTGGAGACATGTATTTAAACTGGACCCTGCAAAGGAAATTTCGGATGAGGCATTAGAGCAGATTTGCGAATCGGGTACGGATGTTATTTTAGTCGGCGGGACAGATGATGTGACATTGGATGGCGTTTTGGATCTGCTCGTCCGTGTACGTCGTTTTTCAGTGCCGATTGCGCTTGAAATTTCAAATGTCGACAGCATTACACCGGGATATGACTATTATTTCATTCCGACAGTGTTGAATAGCCGTGATACAAAATGGGTGAAAGATTTGCATCATGAAGCGATTAAAGAATACGGCGATGTGCTGATTTGGGAAGAGCTTGTAGCGGAGGGGTACTGTGTACTGAATCCGGACTGTAAAGTAGCACAAGCAACTGATGCGAAAACAGATTTGACTGTGGAAGATGTAGTGGCCTATGCACGGATGGCCGAAAACTACTTTAAATTGCCGATCTTTTATTTAGAGTACAGCGGTGCATACGGTGATATTGAAATGGTGAAAGCGACAGCCGAAGTTTTAAATGAAACAAAGCTTTTTTATGGGGGCGGAATTACGTCTGTAGAGCAAGCGAAGGAAATGGCTGCACATGCCAATACCATAGTTGTCGGAAATATTATTTATGAGGATTTAAAAGCGGCATTAAAAACCGTACAAGCAGTAAAAAGTGTTATATAATAGGAACAAATGTTCTTTAGATGGGAAGGTGCAAAATGGAGCATATAGCAAAAAACTTAGTAGCGGGGATGAATCCACAGCAAGCTGAAGCGGTGAAAACAACAGAAGGCCCGCTCCTGATTATGGCAGGAGCCGGCTCTGGAAAAACACGGGTACTGACTCACCGTATCGCCTATTTAGTCGTTGAGCGTGAAGTGTATCCTTCGAAAATTCTGGCCATTACATTTACAAATAAAGCTGCCCGCGAAATGCGTGAACGTATTGACGGGATTTTAGGAAACGGAACAACGGAAAGCATGTGGGTATCCACATTCCACTCGATGTGTGTCCGCATTTTGCGACGTAATATCGACCGGATCGGCTATTCGAAAAGCTTTTCAATCTTAGATAGTTCGGATCAGCTGACGGTTATAAAAAATATTTTGAAGCAGGATAATATCGACCCGAAAAAGTATGATCCGCGTGCAATATTAAATACGATCAGTTCGGCAAAAAACGAATGCATTACTGTGGACGGCTTTGAAGCGAACATGAATCCGCATAATCCATTTGAAAAAATTGTAGCGCAAGTATATAAAGGCTATCAGAAACGATTAAGACAAAATCAAAGTCTTGATTTTGACGATTTGATCATGCTGACAATCCGTCTATTCAATGAAGCGCCGGATGTGCTTGAGTTTTATCAGAATAAATTCCAGTACATTCACGTTGATGAGTACCAGGATACCAATAAATCCCAATATCTGCTCGTACAACTGCTGGCTAAGAAATTCCGCAATATTTGTGTTGTCGGGGATTCGGACCAATCGATCTATCGTTGGCGCGGTGCCGATATTTCGAATATATTATCGTTCGAAAAAGATTACAAAGAAGCAAAAGTCATTATGCTTGAGCAAAACTACCGTTCAACGAAGCGTATTTTACAAGCGGCAAACAGCGTAATTGAAAAGAATAAAGACCGCTATAAAAAAGTACTTCGAACAGAAAATCCGGAAGGCGAAAAGATACAGCTATACAAAGCCGGCAATGAACAGGATGAAGCGCAGTATGTGGTCCGTACGATTCAAAAGCTCATGAAGGATGAAGATTACAGACTGGATGATTTTGCGATTTTATACCGTACTAACGCACAGTCACGTGTAATCGAGGATGTGCTTGTAAAATCGAATATGAACTACCAGATCGTCGGCGGTACAAAGTTCTATGATCGAAAAGAGATTAAAGATTTGCTCGCTTACTTGCGTTTGATTGCAAACAATGATGATGATTTATCACTGGCGAGAATTATCAATGAACCAAAACGTGCGATCGGTGCGACATCATTTGATAAAATGCTTGTTTATGCAATGGAGCGTGACCGTTCAATATTTGATGCAATGGGTGAACTAGTATTTATGGGGCTGTCTGGGAAAGCAGCAACTTCCGCTGAAAATTTCTACAATATGATTCGTTCGTTAAGTGAACGTCAGCAAGACTTATCGGTTACAGAAATTGTGGAAGAGGTGCTTGAAAAATCAGGATACCGCCAAATGCTGAAAGCGGAAAAATCGATTGAAGCGGAAAGCCGACTGGAAAATATCGAAGAATTTCTAACGGTAACACAGGCTTTTGAAGCGCGCAGTGAAGACCAGTCATTAGTAGCCTTTTTAACAGACCTGGCACTCATTGCAGATATTGATTCTTTGGATGAAGAAGAAAAGGCAAAAGGTACGATTATTTTAATGACGATGCATGCCGCAAAAGGGCTGGAATTCCCTGTTGTGTTCATTATCGGGATGGAAGAGAATATATTCCCGCATTCACGTTCATTGGAAAGTGAAGATGAAATGGCCGAGGAACGTCGCTTGATGTATGGTATGAAACGTTTGCCAGAAATCGCTTAGGCGAAGGGATTGGCAGGGTTAGCAAGAATATTTTTGCTAACAACAACTGATATTACGACACCACGGCGGAGAACCCAAATAATCTCCGTGACAAGATGGAAGCTGATACTCCCACATGCAACACTGGTAACAGGTTGTGTGAAGTTGGGTGAAGTCGCGCTAAGTAGCCCTAACAGGTTAAGCTGAGGAAATGTTAAACATTACTGCGAAGATGGTGCGGGCTGGGCAGCTGTATATGGTTAGGATTTAGATAGCTAATGACGAACCACTGAATGTACGTCTCGTAGAGCGGGCAATAGAAATGTTGTCTAATTAACTATATTCCAAAAGATATTTATCGTACAGAGTCTGATGGATAGAACTAATGGGTTGTTCTACTTATTGATATAGTCGGGATAAAGGTGGAACCTAAGTACAGTTATATACCTAGTAATATCGGAACGTTTGAGACCCCTAACGTTTTAGTAATCGCTCGGGGATTGCAAATCGCATGAAAGAGCATGAATAGGGGAGTCAGTAGGGGCATAGTACTGTTGAAGCTTCGTAATGGAAGTGGAAGGAAGGCCCCAAGTCTAACATCAATAGTAATCGCTATCCCTTGTGGAAAGAAGGCGATACAGTTGAAAGTCAAAGAAAAGGATATTTGGCGATATGGTATTAATGATGTCGAACAAATATTATTTGAAAAAGCATTAACAAAAACACGATTTAACCACTTATGGCAATATGTCATTGATGAACAAAACATTATATGTTCAATTAAAATAATAGGTAGCAATAAAGGCAAGAAAACAGCAGGTCCAGATGGTATAACCTTTAATGACATTATGAAATTAGATATTGAAGATGTTATAAAGGAAATCAAAAATCGATTATTTGGTTCAAAACAAGGTAAAGCAAGACGTGTAATGATACCGAAAAGCAATGGGAAAATGCGACCGTTAGGCATAACAAATTTATATGACAGGATTGCACAGCAATGTGTTAGAAATATCCTTGAACCAATTCTTGAAGCACAATTTAATCCTGAAAGTTTTGGTTTTAGGAAAAATCGCAATGCCCAAGAATGTATGTCCTATATCGCAACTACTTTACAATACAACAATGAAGGACACATATACGACTGCGACTTGAAAGAATACTTTGATACAGTACAAATTGACAAAGTGTTAGATAAGTTAAAGTTAAACCATAATATACATGACTTAGCATTTTTAAAATGTATAAAACGGTTAATGTGGATTGATTTGATACAGCCAAAAGAGAAATATAACGGAATTGGATTAAGGCAAGGTACGATTTTAGGTCCGATACTCGCTAATGTAATGTTTCATGATTTTGAACTTCGACTTCATGAAATAAATGATTTTAAGCGAGACAATGGACGCCAAATTATCCAAAACCCTAATATTCATAGAAACCACGGTAGGTCATACAAACGTGGTCGTGAATTTTATTTTAACTGGTTGCAAGAACGTAGAGTAGTAAAAATCATTCGATATGCAGATGATTTTGTACTAATTAGTAAAGGGAAATACGATATATATGATGTGATTATGATGTTTGAAGATTGGTGTAAGGAAAATGGATTGGAAATAAACAAGGATAAAACCAAGTTAATAACCATTCATGGAGACACTGAACTAGAATTTCTAGGCTTTAAATATCGTAAAACGAATAGTACTAAACCAAACTCATTCATAATTTCGGTTAAAGACCAAAAGAAACTTTGGAAAGAAACGAAAAGTAGGCTTGAATGGTGTCTTTGGAAAGGTAAGTTAGATTATTTTATTGTATATATGAGAGGTATTTTTAATTACTATACAATCTGCACGAATTTAACATGGCTCATAAGTAGAATTCACTTATTGTTAATTAAGAAAATGATAAGGCGACGGGAAGTTAAAATTGATATAGTCCGTAACCCACATGTGAGCTTTATGGTCAATGGGCAACTACTTGATTTATGGGAGATGCGGCAACATAGCGTGAAAAGTACAGCTGATTACATGTATGAAGTTCACAAACTATGGGAACCGAATCAAACAAAATATAAAGCACTTGAATGGGTGAACTATTTCTTTGATAACCGAACGAAAACCGGGAAAAATAGTAGTAATATTATTTATATCCCAAGTCTACTGAACCAGCAAAAGAAAGAGCCGATTTTAGATAAAGACTATTTAGCAATGGACCCGCAAGAAATTCATATACATCATAAAATACCACGAAGTTTAGGTGGTACGGACAGTTATAATAATCTCATAATGTTAAGTAAAACTTCACATAAACTAGTCCATGATGTGAATTTAAAATTAAAAGATTTACCTGCCTATATTAACTTAAAACAATTGAACAAATATAGAAAATTATGTGGTTATGAAGTATTAAAATAATGCGAAATTGACTATTGATGGTTAGATGGAACGCCGTGTGCGGGGAAACTCGCACGCACGGTGTGGGGTGGGGGAAAAGCTGGAGATAACTTCAAAGGCTTACCTATCACCATTCGGCGCGACTCGTGCAGAACAGCGTCTTTACTTGTCTTGCGCGGGCTCCCGTACGATTTTTGGCCGTACAGGATATAATGCTCCATCACGTTTTTTACGTGAAATTGATGAAAATGTGTTAGAGCAAGTTTCAAAAGCAAATACTACATCCTATCGTGATGAATCATTACCATTTAAATCGAACCGTTATGACCGCATGCCGAAGCGTTCACTAGGAAGTGTACAGGCACCTGCTTCCCAAACGTCACGACTGAATTCTACAGGCGGGGATAAGTTTGACTGGAAAGTAGGCGACAAAGCTGCCCATGGTAAATGGGGTGTCGGTATGGTCGTAAGCGTAAAAGGTGAGGGTGATGGTATGGAACTGGACATCGCTTTCCCGTCACCGACTGGAATAAAACGTCTGCTTGCAAAGTTTGCGCCGATTACAAAAGCTTAGGAGGAACAGTTGATGAATGAAATAGAACAAAGAATTGCGGAATTGAACAAGCTTCTTCATGAGTACGGCTATGCGTATTATGTGCTGGATAAACCGGTAGTGGAAGATAGTGTATATGATCAGCTTTTACATGAACTTATCGCATTAGAAGAAGCAAATCCGGAATTTATTTATCCTGATTCTCCTACTCAGCGTGTCGGTGGCATGGTATTGGAAGGTTTTAAAAAGGTAACGCATGAAACAGCAATGCTTAGTCTGTCGAATGCTTTCAATGAAGAAGATTTGCGTGATTTCGACCGGAAAATCGAGCAGGCAATAGGTAAAAATTATTCTTATGTATGTGAGCTAAAAATCGATGGTTTGGCTATTTCCCTGCGCTATGAAAACGGGGGATTTGTACAAGGTGCTACACGCGGTGACGGAACAGTAGGGGAAGACATTACAGCAAACCTGAAAACGATCCGTGCCATTCCTTTACGTTTAAAGGAACCAGTAACATTAGAAGTACGCGGCGAAGCCTATATGCCGAAAAAATCTTTTGAGAAGCTCAATGAGCGTCGTACTGAAAATGGCGAAGAGCTATTTGCAAATCCACGGAACGCGGCAGCAGGATCATTGCGTCAATTAGACCCGAAAATTGCGGCAAGCCGAAATTTATCGACGTTTATATATGCAGTTGGCGGTGACGGAGAAAGCTATGGCATCGACGGGCATTGGGAAATGCTCAAGTATTTGGAGGAGCTAGGTTTTCCGTCAAATAAAGAGCGTGAGTATTGCGAAACTATTGAGGATGTTTTGGCGTTTATAGAAAAGTGGACTAAAGCACGCCCAAATTTATCGTATGAGATTGATGGCATCGTCATCAAAGTAAACCGCTATGCGCACCAAGATGAGCTTGGCTATACGGCAAAATCACCGCGCTGGGCGATTGCCTACAAATTCCCGGCTGAAGAAGTTATAACTAAATTATTGGATATTGAACTGACGGTAGGTCGCACGGGGGTTATTACCCCAACGGCAATCTTAACACCGGTACTTGTAGCGGGAACTACTGTGAGCCGTGCATCATTGCACAATGAAGACCTGATCCGTGAAAAGGACATTCGAATTGATGATACGGTCATCGTACGAAAAGCGGGTGATATTATTCCGCAAATTGTGGGGGTCGTTCTGGAGCAGCGACCGGATGAAGCCGTACCGTATAAAATGCCGACCAATTGCCCTGCATGTAATGAAGAAGTTGTACGCATTGATACTGATGTAGCACTGCGCTGCGTGAATCCACAATGTCCTGCGCAAATCGCGGAAGGTGTGAAGCATTTCGTTTCCCGTAATGCGATGAATATCGACGGCCTTGGAGAAAAGGTAGTGGAGCAGCTGTTGCGCGAAGGCTATATTCAAGATGTAGCGGGATTGTATGAACTCACAGTAGAGCAACTGATCAATCTGGAGCGAATGGGGCAAAAATCGGCGACGAATTTAGTTGAAGCGCTAATTCAGTCAAAGGACAATTCGCTGGAACGATTACTGTTCGGTCTCGGTATTCGCCATGTAGGGGAAAAAGCAGCCAAGATTTTGGCGGCACATTTTGAAACAATTGATGCACTAATGGTTGCGACCGAGGAAGAATTGAAAGATATCCATGAAATTGGCGATAAAATGGCTGAATCAATTGTCGCATATTTTGCCAACGAGCAAGTGCAGCAATTGATTGAACGCTTAAAGGAATTTGGCTTAAATATGTCCTATAAAGGCAAGAAAATTGTCGTGGAAGCCGGGACGAATCCTTTTGCAGGAAAAACAATTGTACTGACAGGTAAATTACAGCAATTGACACGTAACGAAGCAAAGGTGAAAATAGAACAGTTAGGTGGTACGGTTGCAGGGAGTGTCAGTAAAAAAACAGACCTTGTAATTGTCGGAGAAGATGCAGGCTCTAAGCTTGAAAAGGCTCAAAGCTTGGGCATCGAAATTTGGGATGAAGTGCGCCTAATCGAACAATTAATATAGTAAAGGGGACTTGCTCTCATGAAACGTTATCGCTGGATACCTGCGATAATTGTAGCGGCGATGTTGTCAGCGTGTGCACCAAACCTCACACCTGAAACAGAACTGACGCAAGAATCAGATACAGAACAAGCAGTGGAAACAACAATTATCCCGAATATGCAAATAAACGATAAATTTTATCGTATATTGATTCCATATAAGGAAAGTGCAAGCCGTGGTTTAGTTGTTTCCAATATTTATACGAAGTACGATATGAAGGAAGTCGAGACAGGCTTAATGCGTATTTCACAAAATCATTTCGATACGGAAGACCATTATTTTCAGGAAGGTCAGTATTTAGATGAAGAAACATTGAAATACTGGTTAGCCCGTCCAAACCAAACAGAAGACAAAGGACCGGAGTACCAAGGTTTAAACCCGTCAAGCGTTGATGAGACAACAGGCGAGGAAATGGAACCGACAGTAAAAGCGACAGAAGCACCTGTTTATTTGGCACATATTGTGGAACAGAACTATTTAACAAAAACTGACGAAAATAAAGTAAAGCTGGCGGGTGTTTCGATCGGTTTAGCTCTAAATTCAGTTTACTATTATCAAAAAGAGCAGTATGGAGAATTTTTTGAAGAAAAAATTCCCGATGCAAAAATAGAAGCGGAAGGTAAAAAAATAGCGCAGGAAGTGATTAATCGATTGCGTGCCCGTCCGGAACTGGCAGATATTCCGATTGTCATTGCTCTATTTAAACAAGCTGAAAGAAATGCGATTGTACCGGGTACGTATACCGATTATAATTTCGCGGATAATGGAAAGACGGAATTGGGTGAATGGAAAGCAATCGATGAGAAGTACGTTACTTTCCCGATGACTTCGCCGGATGATGTATATCGTGATCTGAATACGAAATTCCAGAACTTCAAACAGGATGTCGACAAATATTTCTCGAACTTCACAAGTGTGTTTGCGACTGGCTTTTACCAAAACAAAAAAGTGCAGAAGCTGGATATCGAAATCCCGATTCAGTTTTACGGAACAGCTGAAATTACAGGATTCACCCAGTATTTAACCGGCTTAATGCTCAATCATTTACCGCTTGACCTGTATATTTCGGTAAGTATCACCTCCGTTAACGGACCGGAAGTACTAATTATTAAAGAACCAAATGAAGATGAGCCTTTTGTTCATATTTATGAGTAAAATCTTACGAAAAATACCATACTTTTACGAGTGTGGTATTTTCTTTTTGTACAGAATATCTACTTCACTACGTTAATGCGTTAATTTGGCGAAAAATCGTCATAAGTGGGGGATTGTTTGCTGGATTTTTTCCTAAAGCGGAGATTTTTACAAGGAAAAATGTTATCATTATGGGCATGGTTTATGTAGAATCAGCGGGTATCCAAAACAATCACTGACTCCACATATAGCCCCGGCGGATGATCCGGATTTTGCCGAGGTATATTTGATTCGACAATTTGGAGGTGTAACAAATGGCAAACATTTCGAAAGAAGAAGTAAAACACGTAGCACACTTAGCACGACTTGCTATTACAGAAGAGGAAGCAGAGAAATTTGCTGAACAATTAGGTAAAATTACTGATTTCGCAGAGCAGTTAAATGAATTAGATACAACAAATGTAGAACCGACTTCACATGTTTTACCTTTAGTGAACGTACTTCGCGAGGACGTAGCAAAAGAAGGCTTACCTCTTGAAAAAGTAATGCTGAACGTAAAAGAACAAGAAGCAGGTCAAATTAAAGTACCATCAATTATGGAGTAATAGGAGGAACCACTCGCATGACAGTATTTGAGCGCACATCAGCACAATTGCAAGAGAGCTTAAAGTCGGGTGAACTAACAATTGCGGATTTAACAAAAGAAGCGTTTGACCGCATTGAAAAGTTGGACGGCGATGTACAAGCTTTTTTAGCATTAAATAAAGAACAAGCAACTGCAAAAGCAGCTGAATTAGATCAAGTTCCTTTTGAGGAGCGCGGTCCATTATTCGGTATGCCGATTGGCGTAAAGGATAACATCGTAACAGAAGGATTGGAAACAACATGTGCTTCTAAAATTCTGGAAGGCTTTATGCCGATTTACGATGCAACAATCGTAAAAAAATTACGTGATGCAGGTATGATCACAGTCGGTAAATTGAACATGGATGAATTCGCAATGGGTTCTTCAAACGAAAACTCGGCTTATAAAACAACTAAAAACCCATGGAATCTTTCACATGTACCAGGTGGTTCTTCAGGTGCATCTGCAGCAGCAGTTGCAGCGGGTGAAGTACCATTTTCACTAGGTTCTGATACGGGTGGATCAATCCGTCAACCAGCAGCTTACTGTGGTGTTGTAGGAATGAAACCTACATATGGTCGTGTATCTCGTTTTGGTTTAGTTGCATTCGCATCTTCTTTAGACCAGATCGGACCAATTACGCGCAATGTAAAAGACAATGCATTATTACTTGAAACAATCTCAGGTGTAGACGAAATGGATTCAACTTCTGCAGATGTTCCGGTACCAAACTATGCAGCCGCTTTAGACGGTAATATTAAAGGCTTGAAAATTGCTGTACCAAAAGAATTCCTAGGTGAAGGCGTTGGCGAAGCAGCAAAACAGTCGGTTCTTGATGCATTGGAAGTATTAAAAGGATTAGGTGCTACAGTAGAAGAGGTATCATTACCACACTCTAAATACGCATTAGCAGCTTATTACATTCTTTCTTCATCAGAAGCATCTTCAAACCTTTCCCGTTTCGATGGTATTCGTTACGGCTACCGTTCAGAAAACGCGAAAAACTTATTGGAGCTGTACAAACAATCTCGTGCTGAAGGTTTCGGCGACGAGGTGAAACGTCGTATTATGCTTGGAACATATTCATTATCAGCAGGTACGTATGATGCTTACTACAAAAAAGCACAACAGGCACGTACTTTAATTAAAGCCGATTATGACAAAGTGTTTGAAAACTACGATGTTATCATCGGGCCAACTGCACCAACACCGGCATTCGCTATTGGTGCAAACATTGATGACCCAATGACAATGTACGCAAACGATATTTTAACAATTCCAATCAACTTAGCAGGTGTACCGGCAATTTCAGTTCCATGCGGTTTTGAAAACGGATTACCATTAGGTTTACAAATTATCGGTAAGCATTTCGATGAAGAAACACTTTACCGTGTGGCATATGCTTATGAGCAACAAACAGATTTCGCTAAACAAACTCCAGCATTATGGGAGGTAAAATAAAATGAACTTTGAAACAGTCATTGGCTTAGAGATTCACGTTGAGTTAAAAACAAACTCAAAAATCTTCTCTAGCAGTCCGAACCACTTTGGGGCGGAACCAAATACAAATACAACAGTAATCGACCTTGGTTATCCGGGTGTTTTACCAGTATTAAATAAACAAGTAGTAGATTACGCAATGCGTGCTTCTTTAGCATTAAACATGGAAATCGAACAAGAAACTAAGTTCGACCGTAAAAACTACTTCTATCCGGACAATCCGAAAGCTTACCAAATTTCACAATTTGATAAGCCAATCGGTAAAAACGGCTGGGTAGAAATCGAAATTCCAGCTAAAGGTGATACACCAGGCTACAAAAAGAAAATCGGTATTACACGTCTTCACATGGAAGAAGATGCTGGTAAATTAACACATGCTGACGGCTATTCTTTAGTGGACTTAAACCGTCAAGGTACGCCATTAGTAGAAATCGTTTCTGAGCCGGATATCCGTACGCCGGACGAAGCCTATGCTTATCTTGAAAAAGTAAAATCAATCATCCAATATACAGGCGTTTCTGACGTACGTATGGAAGAAGGTTCGCTTCGTTGTGATGCGAATATTTCTATTCGTCCATACGGTCAAGAAGAGTTCGGTACAAAAACTGAGCTTAAAAACTTAAACTCATTCAACTTTGTACGTCGTGGTTTAGAGCACGAAGAAATCCGCCAAGCAGAAGTATTGATGGCTGGTGGCGTTATTGAGCAGGAAACACGCCGTTTTGATGAGAAAACAGGTAAAACAATCCTTATGCGTGTTAAAGAAGGTACAGATGATTACCGTTACTTCCCAGAGCCGGACTTAGTGCGTCTTTCAATTTCGGATGAATGGGTAGAACGCGTACGCAACGAAATTCCTGAATTACCGGATGCACGTAAAGCACGTTATGTTTCTGAATTAGGTTTAAATGATTATGATGCAAACGTACTTGTAGTAAACAAAGAGATTTCCGATTTCTTTGATGTAACTGTAAATGCCGGTGCTGATGCGAAGTTATCGGCTAACTGGTTAATGGGTGATATTTCTGCATACTTAAACGCTGAGCAAAAAGAGTTGAAAAATACAGCTCTAACACCTGAAAACTTGGCAGGTATGGTGAAATTAATTACAGACGGTACCATTTCTTCTAAAATCGCGAAAAAAGTATTCACTGAGCTAGTAACAAACGGTGGAGACGCGGCGAAAATCGTGAAGGAAAAAGGCTTAGTCCAAATTTCTGATCCGGAAGTAATCCGTGGTTTCGTAACAACAGTTCTTGATAATGATGCAAAATCGGTGGAAGACTTCAAAGCTGGTAAAGACCGTGCGATTAAAGCACTTCTTGGCCAAATTATGAAAGCTTCTAAAGGTCAGGCAAACCCGCAATTAACAAACCAAATCTTAATGGAAGAAATTAATAAACGTTAATTTCTATCTGAGAAACGGCAGTCCAATCTTTAACTGGACTGCCGTTTTATTTTGTTCTAATAGGAATTTTCTTGAAAAATGACAAGTATAGGAGAATAATGAGAAATATATAAGGCGAGATAGAGGAGGGAAATGTTCATGGAAAAGACATGGTGTATTGGACCACTCCAAATTGTGAGGGAACAGCGGATAGATGAAGATTGTTATGCCGTTATTGAAGGCAAAAAAATAGTCCGGTTCTGTAAAAAAAACGAATTGCCTGAACAAATCGATTATGTGGAAACAAAGGCTGCGTATAAAATGATGCCGGGAATGATTGACCAGCATATTCACGGAATGTCGGGTGCTGACGTTATGGACGGAACGGAAAGCAGTCTAAATACAATCAGTACTGCACTCGCAAAATACGGGGTAACAACCTTTTTAGCAACAACGATGACCGCTTCAGAAACTCAGATCGAGCGCGTAGTACAATCGATTGCCAATACGAAGAACAATGTAAAAGGTGCCAAAGTTGCCGGCATCCATTTAGAAGGTCCTTTCATTAACCCGGTTCAAAAAGGGGCACAGTCCGATCGGTTTATAATAAAGCCTTCTGTAGAAATATTTGACCATTTAAACGCTTCTTCCCAAAATGAAATAAAGCTTATTACTTTAGCAGCAGAGTTAGATGAAGACCTTAAGCTTTCAACATACTTAAAAAACAAAGGGATTGTTGCATCCATTGGTCATTCCGATGCCAAATATGCCGAGACAAAGGCATTGTTGGAACAGCAGCTTATTCAGAATGCCACCCATTTCTGCAATGGAATGAGACCGATTCATCACCGAGAGCCTGGCTTGCAGGTCGCTTTACTGCAAAGTGAGTGTATGCTGGAAATTATTGCTGACGGTTTTCATATTCACCCGGACATGATTCGCTTTATTTACGACACGATCGGTGAAGACCGAATGATATTAATATCAGACAGTATGCGGGCAACCGAATTAGCAGACGGTATTTATGATTTAGGTGGACAACAAGTTCGTGTAGAAGAAGGCTTGTGTAAATTAGTCGAAAGTGATGCACTTGCGGGAAGTACGCTCAATTTAAACAGGTCCAGAAAAAATATGAAAGAGTGGCTTGGGTTGTCGGATATGACACTGGCTAAGCTGACTTCAATAAACAGCGCAAAATTGTTGGGATTATTTGGAAGTAAAGGGTCGATTGAAATCGGAAAAGATGCGGATTTTTATATCGTAAATGAAAACGAAGATGTTATATTAACTGTTTCAGAAGGAGAGATTATTTATGAGAAAAAGGATGGGTGGATGTGAATTTTGTTAAAGGAGAGGCTGTGCGCCTTAACCCCCAGTTGAAAAAGAGTTTCTTTAAACTGGCAAATGATACTTTTGGTCTGGATTTCGAACAATGGGATGAGCAGGGATATTGGAACGATACATACAGCCCCTATGCTTTTGAAGTGGGTGGAGAAATAATAGCAAATGTTTCTACGAGTAGCGGAACGATGATTTTGGATGGAAGGCAGTATAAAGCTGTTCAAATCGGGACTGTTATGACAAATCCTAAATTCCAAGGGAAAGGATTATCGCGTCAGCTTATGGATAAGGTGTTGGAGGATCATATGAGTGCCCAGATCATCTACCTATTCGCGAATAAAACAGTATTGGATTTTTATCCGAAATTCGGTTTTGAGACGCGTATACAATCTACATTTACTGTGGATAAAAAAGATATTGAGGCGGTTCATGCAGAAGTAAAGAAAGTGAACCTGGATGATAAACCTACAAGAAATCTATTTTATGAAACAACGGTGTTCAGAAAATCTGTCAGTCAGAAAATGAGTATGGTTAATAATGAAAATATCGTGATGTTCCATGCATTAACACAATACTGGGACTGTATTTACTATGTTCCCAAGTTTCAGGCGTTTGTCATTTTGAATGAAACAGCCGAGCATGCCGAGTTAGTCGACGTGATTTCTAAAGAGCAGGTTGACGTACAGGAAATACTCGGTTGCTTACCTATACAATCCGAAAAAATCAGACTTTGCTTTACACCGGATAATTTACAGATTCCTGTTATCCAAAATGTGCTCATCGAAGAGGGAGCAATGTTTGTTAAAAATCAAAAAGATATTAAGTATCCGAACAATGTGCTTTATCCGTATAGTGGTCTGGCATAAAGAAATGGGGGTCCGCGAAAGTCTAGCGGGCCTCCATTTTGCGGTTAAACAAATACGCAAACCGCGCTATTACATGGCGATGCATCTTTAAAGATTTTGAATGTAACATGAAAGGAAACATTATCTGTTCACAGGCAGGTGAAGGAGTTTGCAAAATGCTTTAATAAGGAAACTATAATTATAAGGGTCGGACAGGGAACAGCATTATTAAATACAGCGGCCCATGCTCATAAATTACTTTGCTATCCCCGCGTATCCATTGAGCACATACTTGACATGGATGTAAATGGGGAAATTACAGCTGTAGTTCGGTGAAAGGGTTGTAGTTATCGGGTTAGGTGTAATCGACCGAATGTTTGCAACGATATGTACAGCAGAAACTTATGACATAATCTGCTATGAACCTAATGGAAAAAGAGCTGAAATGCTGAAAGTTACACCGGGTATTAAAATTTTTCGGATTTAAATGAAATGGAACAGCATATTTTGGATTATACGAAGAGGATGGTATAAATGCTGTTCACTCACTCAGGTGCTGGTGGCCAGGCCGTTATGACGCACGCTATGTAAGAGAAGTGTTTGACTATCCGTATCATTATGTTCGCTAAACGGAAGGATACAATCTGGCAGCCTCAATCCGTTTACTGGAACGAAAAGCGATCGATGTTTCTGACTTTGTGCAAATGGAAATTCCTTTTGATAATTCAGCCGGTGTGTATGACATATTAGAGAGCAGTGAGGCATTGACCGCCATCATTGAATAGTCGGGAGGGAATTAACATGTTAAAGGTTGGTGTAATTGGAGGAGGATCCATTTCCGAGTACCATTTAAAACCTTATTTTGAAAATCCCAATGTAGAGATTGTTGCGATCTGTGATAGTGATGAACGAAGGCTGCATGCGTTAGGCAAAAAATATTTCGTAGAGAGTTTATATTCAAAAGTGAGTGATTTTCTTGCAAACGAGGAAATTGATGCAATCAGTATTTGTACATGGAATAATTCCCATGCAGAAATTGCCATTCAGGCACTAAAAAAAGGTAAGCATGTTCTACTTGAAAAACCATTAAGCTTAACGCTTGATGAAGCTTATGCAGTAGAAGCAGCGGTAAAAGAGTCGAATAAGATATTACAAGTTGGCTATGTACGTAGATTTGCAACAAATGTAGGCGTTCTCAAAAAATTTATTGATGCAGGTGAACTGGGTGAGATTTATTATGCGAAGGCTTCATGCTTACGCCGATTAGGGAATCCGGGAGGTTGGTTCAGTGATATAAAAAGATCCGGCGGCGGGCCTTTAATTGATTTAGGAACGCATATGATCGACCTTTGCTGGTACTTAATGGGTAAACCAAAACCAATTTCAGTTACAGGTAATACGTACAAAAAACTGGGGAACCGCGCCCATATTGAAAACCTATCTTTCTATAAGGCGGCAGATTATGACGCCGAACATAATGATGTGGAAGACCTTGCGAATGCCCTCATTCGTTTTGAAAACGGTGCTTCCCTATATGTGGATGTAAGTTTTACACTACATGCAAAACAAGATGAAGTATCCGTAAAACTTTATGGTGAAAATGGCGGGGCGGAAGTAGAACCGGAGCTGGCAATTATAAAAGAGCAGCATGACACAATTTTAAATATTACACCACAAATAGATTTATTAAGTTTCGATTTTACAGGTTCATTCATCAATGAGATTAATCATTTTGTGGAGTGCTGTATTAATAATGTGCAGCCTATTTCTACGGTGGAAGACGGGGTTGAAGTGACGAAAATGTTGGCGGCGATTTATGAATCGGCTGCAACAAATCAAGAAATAAAATTGTAGGTGATTACTAGTGAAAATCGTATTGGAAAAAGACCGGCAGCTACTTATGCATTCTCCGCTGTACCGATTTACAAATGAGAACAGCGACGAGCCTAATACCGTAACAATTCTGCAACATCCTGCAGCAGACGCCTATAAGCCATTCTCCATTTCTGATAAACAAGGCTGGATTTACTTCGATTTATGGTCATATTCATTTGCCATTCAGTTATATGAAGTGTTGAAAGCACATGATTCGGTAAAAGGCGTCCTGCGACTGCGGAGAACGACGGATAATTTTTCATATATAGAAGAAGACATCTTTGCTTTATCTCTATGGTTTGGAACCGTTCAAAACGTATCGGTACGTTCGAATGAAATCGGAGAGAATCATTATACGATCGTTCTTTGTGAATTCGGTGAATCAATCATGGCCCATTTAGAATACCGGACGGGTCAGGACCGTATTGAATTTGAATGGAGCAGCCATTTGCATATTGCAGAGTTTGATAGTTTACAAATGACGGGTGACAGTGACAACAATCAAAACTTGTTTAAAAATATAGATGCAGTTCGTCGGTATGCGGTTCAATGGAATGATGCCTATGATGAAAAGTTGGCTGCTGTTCAACTGCTCCTACAAAGAGGTGAACTGCGATGAACATTGGTATTATGAGCTTTGCCCATATTCATGCTACGAGCTATGCAACGGCAATTCAGCGTATACCCGGCACGAAACTTACCGCTATTTTTGATACGGATATGACGAGAGGGGAAAAGGCTAGTAAGCAATATGATGTACCATTTTTTGCAGATATGAATGTATTCTTAGCAGAAGATATCGATGTTGTGCTCATTTGCAGTGAAAATGTGTTTCATAAAGAAATGGTCATTGCGGCAGCAAAGGCAAAAAAACATATCTTATGTGAAAAACCGATTGCTACAAATATTGATGATGCAAAAGAGATGATCGATGTATGTAAAGAAAACGGTGTGCATCTGTCAATCGCTTATCCGGTCCGGTACAGTGCGCCTATCCGGGATTTGAAGGCAGCGATTGATGCAGGTGAACTTGGAGAAATTGTTGCTATCCGTTCGACTAACCGCGGGCAAAACCCGGGTGGATGGTTTGTCGATGAAGAGTTGGCAGGTGGTGGCGCGGTATTGGATCATACCGTCCATATGGTAGATATTATGCGCTGGTATATGAACAGCGAAGCAAAAGAGATTACAGCATTTGCAAACAACTATTTTACCGAACTCGGTACGGATGATGCCGGAATCATGACAATTGTATTTGATAATGGAGTGATTGCTTCACACGATGCAAGCTGGTCACGGTTCCCGGAATTTCCGACATGGGGTGACGCGATGATTGAAGTAATCGGAACGAAAGCAACGCGAAAAGTCGATGTGTTTAACGAGAAGCTTAACTTGTATGGGAAGGGCAGTAAATCGCTCACACATTTATATAGCGGAAATGATACCGACTTCGATTTAATTGTCGACTTTCTAAATTCGATTCAGCAACAAGAACAGCCGCTTATTTCCGGCTATGATGGGTTGAAATCTCTGGAAATTGCGCTGGCAGCATATGAATCAAACAACAGAAAGCAAGCAGTAAAACTATAGGACAATTCAAAGCATACTCGTAGCGGGTACTTGGCTATACCATTTGAAAAGACTACGGAATTTTTGTAAAGCAGGTGGACTAAATGTGGATTTTAAGTGCTGATATCGGAGGGACAAAACTGGCACTTGCTTTATCGAAGCAAGAACAACCGGAAAAACTGATAAAGCAAATGGAAGTAAAGAGTCCCCAGCAATCTGAACCATTATTTGATGCAATTATTTCAGGTTTTCATAAGCTTCTGGAAGGTGAAGAGGGGGACGTTATAAAAGTTGCGGTCGGTTTACCCGGAATATTAGATTTACAACAAGGGCTTGTAGTATTTCAGCAAAACTTGCCATGGCGTAATTTTCCGCTTGTCCAAAGACTTGAGAAAGCATTTCCGAAAGCTGAAGTTTTTATGGAGACCGATATGATGACAGCAGCAAACGGGGAATATAAAATCCGTCAATTTAAAAAAGAGACATTCATTTATATCACGATCAGTACAGGAATTGCTTGCTGTACCATTCATGATGGGAAGTTTTTAAGAGGTGCCGGAGTTCCCGGTGAAATCGGCTTTTCGTTAACAAGTACAGATGCCTATTTTGAAGAAGTATGTTCCGGACCTGGTTTATTAAAGAATTTACAGCAGAAAACAAATGAAGAAAGAACATTACAGCAGTTTTTTGACCTCTACTATGAAAAGGATAAACGTATTGTACCGCTCATCCAAAAATGGCAGCAGGAAATCGCCCGAAAAATTCATAGTTTCATTCTATTAGTAGATCCGCATGTTGTTGTACTAGGCGGAGGCGTTATGAATCATCATCCGCAAATTGTTGATGAAATTTCCGGTTTAGTTGATCAGTATTTTAGCCATCCATTCTTTGAACATAAAAAAGGCAGAGTGCAGGCAAGCATAAATAAAGGTAATGCAGGACTCATAGGTGCAGCGTTGCTATAAAATTAAAAAGAAGCAGTCAGATTTTTTCTGACTGCTTCTTCTACCGTTATATTGATGTTATTGCTCTTCTTTTAAAATACGCTGAGTTTCATTGAACTCTTCTTCGATTTCCGCATTTGGTTTATATGTCAGCATACTTACAACAACTGCAACGACTAAACACGCGATAAAGCCAGGTACAATCTCATAAAGCATGCTTGTTAAACTATCCGTACGTCCCCATACGAATGCAACTGCAGCACCGGCTACCATTCCGGCAAGTGCTCCATAGTTTGTAAGCTTGCGCCAGAATAGAGAAAGTAAAATGATTGGACCGAATGCTGCACCGAAACCGGCCCATGCGAATGCTACCAGCCCTAATATTGTGCTTTCAGGATTCCATGCAACAATTGCCGCAAAGATAGATACGAAAAGTACAGCGACACGACCTAAAAATACGTAATGTTTATCTGTCGCAGTTTTGTTGAATAAAGCTTTATAAATATCTTCAATGAGTGCTGAAGAAGTAACGATTAATTGTGACGAAATTGTACTCATAACTGCTGCCAGAATTGCTGCAAGTACAATCCCTGCGATGAATGGATGGAATAGAATTTGCCCTAATACGATAAATACCGTTTCAGCATCTTTCAATTCCGTACCTTGCTGCTGGAAGTATGCTACACCGACCAATGCTGTTGCAAGGGCACCTATTAAACTGAAAATCATCCAGCCAATACCGATACGGCGCGCGCTTTTCGTTTCTTTTACAGATGAAATCGCCATAAAGCGTACGATGATATGCGGCTGACCAAAGTAACCAAGCCCCCATGCAAGAGAAGAAATAATAGCCGCAGCTGTTACAGTAGATGGAAGAAGGCTGAACATTTCCGGATCTACTGCTTTAATAGAATCGACCGTTTCTCCAATACCGCCAGTTAAGAAAATTCCGAAAACAGGAACCGCAATTAATGTAACAAGCATAATTAGACCTTGAATTACATCCGTATAACTTACTGCCAGGAATCCGCCAAATAACGTGTAGGCCACAACTACGGCAGATACGAATAAAAGACCTGTATGATAATCCATTCCGAATGAGCTTTCGAAAAACTTACCGCCGGATACCATTCCGGAAGATACATAGAATGTAAAGAATATTAAAATGATAATTCCCGATGCGATACGCAATAGTTTTGTATTATCACGTAAACGGTTATCCAAATAACTTGGAATTGTAATGGAATCCTTTGTTACTTGTGTATAAACTCGTAAACGAGGTGCTACTAGTAACCAGTTTAGATAAGCACCGATTGTTAATCCGATTGCAATCCATGCTTCCACAAGTCCTGATAAATAGATTGCACCTGGAAGCCCCATTAACAGCCAGCCAGACATATCCGCTGCACCGGCACTTAATGCTGTTACAGCTGCACCTAGACCACGCCCGCCTAACATATAATCTGTCAGGTTGCTAGTTTTTCTGAAGGCATACCAACCGATACCGAGCATTGCAATCATGTAAAGAATAATGGCCAACAACTGATAGCTATAATCCGACATAAAGACAACTCCTTTATTGATAATTTTTGACTAGTTTAACATGCTTCAATAGATGGGCGTCAACGCAATAAAATATGGCGCATCTGTACTTATCTATACTTTTTAGACATACGTCCAGCTAAAAATGCACCTGCTGCAACTGCTAAAATTGTATTTGTTTTTTTCGTAAATACTTGTTTTGTGACAAGAGTCATGTTTTGCGGGCGTTCAGCTAAACGGCGCATAAAGTAGCCGTACCAATCATTACCAAACGGTACATACGTACAGAAGTTGTATCCTTCTTTTGCAAGACTCAACTGCATTTCTTTACGGAAGCCATAAAGCATTTGGAACTCGAATTTATCATTCGGAACATTATGCATTTCGACAAATTGTTTTACATGATTAATTACATTATGGTCATGTGTTGCAATCGAAGTGAATTTGCCATGTAGTAAATGGTATTCAATTTGATCTATAAATTTGCGGTCAATATCGGCTTTATTTTGATAAGCGACAGATTCATCTTCTTTGTATGCGCCTTTTACGAGACGTAAACGGTAATCTTTAAAGCGTTCGACATTTTCATCCGACTCGAAAAAGTATGCTTGAATTACTGTACCGACATTATTGTATTCAGCATGGATCTTTTCCAATAGTTCAAATGAAGGATGTAGCCGAGCATAGTTTTCCATATCAAAATTAACGAAAATCTGATATTCATTTGCCAATGCAACAATCTCTTTTAAATTTTCATAGCAAAATTCAAAATCAATATCCAACCCTAACTGAGAAGGTTTCAAAGAGATGTGTGCTTCAAGATTTTCACTGTGAATGCGTTCGATTACGGCTAAAATTTGTTCTTTTGCAGCAAGTGCAGCAGACTTCTCAAATACAAATTCCCCCAGATTATCGACAGTGCAAGAAATACCCTGTGCATTTAAATGCTTGATGCTTTCTATCACTTCATCGATATTTGTACCTGCAACGACACTTTGCGCCCCCAGCTTAAATCCGTATTTTTGGGCTGCAGAATTTAATGTTTGATTTTCTGAAAGTGCGATAAAAAAATCTTTTAATGACATTTTAATCAATCCCCCTGCGATTAAAAAAGTATTTTATTGTTATTGAGGTGAGTATAAAACAAAATAATCAAAAAAGGAAATAAATTTTGAAAGGTTTAGTGTTTGCTAGAAGGGAAAGTGAGGAATAGCAACAGTTTTTAGTGCGAAAAAATTTTGCCGAAATACTTTATTAAAACGTTTACATTCTCTAAAATACGCAGTTTACATATAGTGCAATAAAATTATGCACAACGTGAAATGAAAAAGAGACCCTCAAGTTAAGGGCCTCTCTAATGGTAAAAAATAGAATAAATTACCAAATCTATTTACGTTTTAAACGATATTGTAAACCTTGACGGTGGATGCCCAGTGCTTTAGCTGTTTGTGAAATATTTCCATCATTCAGCTGTAATGCATGTGAAATATAATAATCTTCAACTTTACGCATATATTCATCAAGAGGCTGCAATGTTTGTCCGGAGAAGTCGAATAATTTTTGCTGCTCTGAAGTATGTGGCTCTGCTTGCTGGAGTTTCCACTTGAAATATGCTGGAATATGGATAAGTTCGACATATTCTTCCGTTGTTAGCAATGCGCTAATATCATCGAGCAATACTTCAAGTTCTTTTAAATTTCCCGGCCAGTCATAGTTCATAAATATTTCCTCGATTTCAGGTGCCAATCCTTTAACAGGACTGCCATATGCAATGCGTCGGCGAGCAAAATAATCGTCCACGAAAGGTTTGATGTCTTCACGGCGCTCACGTAATGCCGGTACTTGAATCGTTAAGTTGGAAAATAAGTAATACAGATTTTTGGAAAGTTGACCTTTCTGAATTAAATCAATCGGATCTTCACCAATACTTGCAATAAATACATGATTACGTTCGGAATGTTTTTCCAGAAGCTCCACGATGCGATTTTGTGCTTCATCTGATAAAAACTCAATCCGCTCGGCAAAAAACGTATAGTTTTTTTCCTCGGCAATATATTTCTCGATTTGAGCGAGCAATGTTTCTTCATTGCGGCGGCAAATCAATGTAATAAAGCGTTCGTTTTTTTCTGCCAGCTCATGATGAATACCTTCTGCAATCATATCTTTCCCTGTCCCTGATTCACCGACAAGCATGACCGGAATCCGGCCTAGCGCGGCAATTTTTGCTTGCTGGATGACTTGCTTCATCGATTTTGAGACAGCGGTAATAATATCAAAAGTTAATGGAGCCCCGTAACGACTTAAAGGCCGGTCCATTAAAAACTCCTGCTGTGTAATGTCGCGGGAAAATTGAATGGCGATTTTCGTTCCGTCATTAAGGGTATATGGATAATAGTCATTCATCATGGTCACTTCTTCACCACGGGCATTCCAGAACGTTTGCTTAATATGTTTGAAACTTTGACCCGAAGCTAAAACTTTTTGCAGCATATTTTGCTCCAAGTTAAAGTCAAGTGACTGTGATAAAAAGCGCTGTGTAATTTGTTCAAGTGATTCACCGGTAAGTTCGCGCATTTTTTTGTTGTAAACGATGACTCGTCCATTTTCGTCGATAGCGCAAAGTCCGGTTTCTATTTTTTCGATCAAAAATTCAAAAACACTAGAGCGATCTAGTTGATTCATGCGGTGTAACCCCCTCCAATTCATTTTATCATGTGACTGTCGAAATGAGATAATTTGCGTAATTTAGAAAAAATAATTGCTTTAAGCAATATTATATTGCATAATTCAAATTAAGAAACATAAAATGATGCAAAAAAATATTGCACTTAATATCGGAGGTAATGATAAATGATTAACTATAAACATGAACCATTTACAGATTTCTCGGTAGAAGAAAACAAGCAAGCTTATTTGGAAGCGCTTAAAAAAGTAGAATCACAGCTTGGTGCCGACTATCCTCTAATTATCGGTGGCGAACGTATAACGACAGAAGAAAAAATTGTATCATATAACCCGGCAAAGAAAACAGAAGTGATCGGGTCTGTTTCAAAAGCTTCAAAAGACTTGGCTGAAAAAGCGATGCAAGAAGCAGATAAAGCATTCAAATCATGGAAAAAAGTTAAACCTGAAATCCGTGCAGATGTATTATTTAAAGCAGCGACAATTATCCGCCGCCGCAAGCATGAGTTTTCTGCATGGTTGACGAAAGAAGCAGGTAAGCCATGGAATGAAGCGGATGCAGATACTGCAGAAGCAATCGACTTTTTAGAATATTACGGCCGCCAAATGCTGGAAATGAAAGATGGCCGTAAAGTAGAAAGCCGTCCGAATGAATACAACCGTTATGATTATATTCCACTGGGGATCGGGATCGTTATTTCACCTTGGAACTTCCCGTTTGCAATTATGGCAGGAACAACTGTAGCAGCTGTGGTAACTGGTAACACAGTATTATTAAAACCAGCATCAACAACACCGGTTGTCGCTTATAAGTTTATTGAAGTGCTTGAAGAAGCTGGTTTACCAAAGGGCGTTGTAAACTTCGTACCTGGTAGCGGTGCGGAAGTAGGGGACTACTTGGTAGACCACCCGAAAACACGCTTCATCAGCTTTACAGGTTCCCGTGATGTCGGTTTACGTATTAACGAACGCGCATCCAAATTAAGCCCTGGCCAAATTTGGATTAAACGTGTCATCGCTGAAATGGGCGGTAAAGATACAATCGTTGTTGATAAAGATGCAGATTTAGAGTTAGCTGCACAGTCCATTGTAAAATCAGCTTTCGGTTTCTCTGGCCAAAAATGTTCAGCTTGTTCACGTGTCGTAATCGTAAAAGATGTATATGATCAAGTTGTAAACCGTGTGGAAGAGTTAACGAATTCATTAACAATCGGTGACCCTTCAGACAATAATAACTTTATGGCAACAGTAATCGATTCGGCTGCATTCAAAAAAATCAGCGAATATATTGAAATCGGTAAAACAGAAGGCCGTCTAGTTGCTGGCGGTACTGCAGACGATTCTGTTGGTTACTTCGTACATCCGACTGTATTTGCGGATGTAGACCCGGAAGCGCGTATTATGAAAGAAGAAATCTTCGGTCCGGTTGTAGCCATTACAAAAGCAGATTCATTTGAAGAAGCGATTGATATTGCAAACAACACGGAATACGGCTTAACAGGTGCAGTTATTACAAATGACCGTATGAACTTGGAGTATGCTCGCGAAGAGTTCCATGTTGGAAACCTTTATTTCAACCGCGGCTGTACAGGTGCAATCGTTGGTTACCAGCCATTTGGCGGCTTCAACATGTCAGGTACTGACTCTAAAGCAGGCGGACCGGATTATTTAACATTGCATATGCAAGCGAAAACAACATCTGAATCATTTTAATTATTAAGTCATAGTCATTGGAAATTTCCTTATATAATAGAAAGAACTCCTTCACATTGCCTCGTGAAGGAGTTTTTATTTGTTTTTTATTTAGCCCAGTCTTTCACTTGTGCATCTGTGCCAAAGACAAAATGGCCAGGGCGGGCTTCGATTACTTGAGCTGCCGGATCATGTTCAACATGTTTGTACGGAATACGTGTACGGCTGCGTTCATATGCCGGATCCGGCTGAGGAACTGCAGATAATAAAGACTTCGTATACGGGTGGATTGGATTGTTGTAAATCTCATCCGCACTGCCAAGTTCTAATATTTTTCCGCGATACATAACCGCGATTCGGTCTGATATATACTTTACCATCGATAAATCATGGGCGATGAATAAATAAGTTAATCCACGTTCTTTCTGAAGCTGCTTCAGTAAGTTTACTACCTGTGCCTGAATGGAAACATCAAGCGCAGAAATCGGCTCATCGGCAATGATGAAGCTTGGATCTAGACTAAGCGCACGGGCAATACCGATACGTTGACGCTGCCCACCGGAAAACTCGTGGGCATAACGGTTAGCGTGCTCGCGTGTCAGTCCGACTGCTTCCAATAACTCACCAATACGAGCTTGACGTTCTTTTTTGTTTTTATACAGACCATGGATGTCAAAACCTTCCGCAATTAATTCACCGGCCGTCATACGAGGATTTAAACTCGCATAAGGATCCTGGAAAATCATTTGCATTTCACGGTTGAACTGCATCAATTCTTTTCGTGACTTCATTTCCGATATATTCTTGCCTCTGAAGGTAATTTGGCCTTCTGTAATATCGTAAAGGCGGATAATTGAACGGCCCGTCGTTGATTTACCGCAGCCGGATTCTCCAACTAAACCTAATGTTTCGCCTTCATATACATCAAAGGAGATGCCATCGATCGCTTTAATCGGTTGCTTGGCAGTGCCAAAATATTGTTTTAGGCCTTTAACTTCTAATATTTTATTTGCCATGATTACATGCCCTCCTGTTGATAGCCTTTAATACGGCGTGCTACCGCATCAGGGACTGGCATTTTTGGTGCATCAGGATGCAGTAGCCAAGTTTTAGCATAATGTGTATCCGAAACTTTAAACATTGGCGGTTCCATCTCAAAGTCGATTTTCATTGCAAACTCATTACGAGGGGCAAATGCATCGCCTTTAGGTGGTTCAATCAAGTTTGGCGGTGAACCCGGAATCGCCATTAACAGCTCATCTGTAGAGTTGTTCAAGTCCGGCATAGATCCAAGCAGTCCCCAAGTGTACGGGTGCTGCGGGTTGTAGAAAATGTCTTCTACTGTACCATACTCTACGATTTGACCGGCATACATTACCGCAACTCTATCTGCTACATTTGCTACAACACCCAGGTCATGTGTGATGAAAATAATCGATGTATTCGATTTCTTTTGTAGCTCTTTCATCAGCTCTAAAATTTGTGCCTGAATCGTTACATCAAGTGCTGTCGTCGGCTCATCGGCAATTAAAAGCTTTGGATCTGCTGCAAGAGCAATGGCAATAACAACACGTTGACGCATCCCGCCGGACAGTTCGTGAGGGTAAGATTTATAACGTTTTTCAGGGTAAGGGATACCTACTTGATCAAGTAATTCAATCGCACGTTTTTTTGCGTCGTCCTTAGTTGTAACTTTATTATGCTTCAACAGTACTTCGGTAATTTGCTTCCCGATTCTCATTGTCGGGTTTAATGCCGTCATAGGATCCTGGAAAATCATTGAAATATCATTTCCGCGTACTTTCATCATTTCCTTTTCAGATAAAGGGATAATATTGCGGCCATTGAAGTTAATTTCACCACCGGCATAAATACCCGGTGGCTGTGGAATTAACTTCATCAGTGCATTGCTCGTTACGGATTTTCCGGAACCGGATTCACCAACGATTGCCAATGTTTCGCCTTCGTATAATTCAAAGCTTACTCCGCGTACGGCTTGTACGACGCCAGCGTACGTTTTGAAATTAATACGTAAGTCGTTTACTTCTAATACTTTTTTCTTCATTGCGTACACTCTCCTTATTTACGTAATTTCGGATCAAGTGCGTCACGTAAGCCGTCCCCAACTGCGTTAAATGCGAATATTGTAATCGAGATTAAAGCTGCAGGGAACAATAATCGCCATGGTGCAGATTGAAGTGCTTTGAAACCTTCAGAGGCCATCGTACCCCAGCTGGCTAAAGGAGCCTGAACCCCTAAACCTAAGTAGCTTAAGAAACTCTCTGTGAAAATTGCACTTGGAATAGTCATTGTCATTGTTACTAAAATAGCACCCATTGCATTTGGGATTAAGTGACGTTTAATGATGTGCCATTGATTTGCGCCTAATGTACGGGCTGCAAGTACGTACTCCTGATTTTTGATTTTCAGTACTTCACTTCGTACAATTCGTGCCATGTTTACCCAACCTGTAATGGAAAGGGCGATAATCATAGGAACTAAACCAGGCTCCATAATTACCAATAAAATAATTACTACTAATAAATAAGGGATTGCCGTTAATACGTCTGCGATACGCATCATGATATTATCGACACGTCCACCAGCCAAACCTGCAATACTTCCCCATAAAACACCGATGATCAAATCAATTACAGCAGCAGTAATACCGATGAACAATGAAATTCGGGCACCTTCCCAGGCACGGACAAAAATGTCGCGCGCAAGGTCATCCGTACCGAACCAATGTGTTGCAGAAGGAGCGGTATTGTATAATCCGACATTCTGTTCATATGTATAAGAAGAGAACATTGGTGCAAAAATTGCAAATCCTGCTATCAGAACTAAAAGGATTAACCCTAGTACAGCTAACTTGTTATGAGAGAAGCGATAAAATACTTCTTTCCAATAAGATACTTGCTTTTTAGAAAGGGCATCTGTATTTTCTGAACGACCGACAACATCGAACATGTCAGCTGATACTTTTGGTATTTGCTGTTCGTTTTGAGCCATTATTTTTTCGCTCCTTTCAATTTAATACGTGGATCGATGACACTGTATAAAATGTCTACGATTAACACAGCCAGCAATAAAATTAGTGAATAGAACACTGTCGTACCCATAATTACCGTATAGTCACGGTTTGTAATACTTGTTACGAAGTGGCGGCCAAGTCCTGGTACCGCAAAAATCTGTTCAATGACGAACGAACCTGTAATAACACCTGCAAACAGTGGACCTAAATACGTTACAACCGGCAATAATGCATTACGTAAAGAGTGCTTGAACACAATTGTCCATTTTCCTAGACCTTTTGCACGAGCAAGCTTTACATACTCACTATTGTTTTGCTCCAACATACTAGAACGCGTAAGTTTAGCAATAAATCCGGCATGGGTAACGGCGATTGCCAGCGAAGGTAAGATCGTATAGGCGAATCCTTTCCAGCCACTTACCGGGAACCAGCCAGCTTCAAATGCCAAGTAATACTGCAGGAGTCCGGCTAAAATGAATGAAGGAACCGAAATCCCTAAAATTGCAAAAATGGTTGCGGCATAATCTCCAAAGCGATTATGGTACAGTGCAGAAATAACGCCGAGCAATACGCCAAGACCAATGGCTAAAACCATCGCCTGAAGACCTAAAGCAAGTGATACAGGGAAGCTTTCTGCGATAATGTCATTTGTGGAACGGCCTTTGTATTTCATCGACTCCCCAAAATCAAATGTCATTGTGTCTACTAAATAATCTTTATATTGGATATACCAAGGATTATCCAACCCGTATTTCGCGTTTAATTGTTCTTCGATGGCAGGGGGCAGTTCACGTTCGCTAGTAAACGGGCTACCGGGAGCAAGCTGCATTAAGAAGAACGTCGCTGTAATAATTAAGTACATTGCAAGTACGATATAGAGTAATCGTTTAATAATAAAGTTAAGCAATGTCCGTACCTCCTTTTTATACTATTTTGAATATTTGATAAAACTATGAAAGGGAGTGCCCGAAATATAATTTCGAGGCACTCCCTATTTACGATGATTTTTGAAATGATCTCGTCCATCGCAGGAGTAAATACTAAATAGTTAAAATTACTTCACTTTAACGTATTTCAGGTTAATGTTACCTAAAGCATCTGGAACCATATTTTCTACTTCATCAGATACAACGTTTAAGTTCGTGTTGTAGTAAATTGGTGCTACAGGCATTTCTTCCATGATTACTGCTTCAGCAGCCAATAGTTTTTCCGTACGTTTTGCCGGATCTGTTTCAGTGATTGATTCATTCAATAATGCAGTGTACTCATCGTTTGACCAGCCAGTTTGGTTATTGCCGTTTTCAGCAGAGTTGTACATTTCAAGGAATGTATATGCATCATTGTAGTCAGCGCCCCAGCCAAGACGACCGATTTGGTAATCGCCATTGCCGATTTTATCTAAGTATACTTGCCACTCCGAGTTATCAAGTTTAACAGTAATACCTAAATTCGATGACCAGCCTTGTTGAATGAATTGTGCGATAGCAGAGTGTGCTTCAGAAGTGTTGTATGAAACTTTTACTTCTAAATCTTTAGCGCTAGCTAATCCTAATTCTTTCAAACCAGCATCTAAATATTTTTTTGCTTCATCGAAATCAGCATCTTTGAAGTAACCTTCGTCATCGCCGAAGCCTTCAACAGAGTTTGGTACGATACCTAATGCAGGTTCTTGTTCACCTTTTACAATATTACTGATTAAGCTTTCACGGTCGATTGACAATGCTAATGCTTTACGAATGTTTTCGTTTTGCATTACTGGATCTTCTGTATTGAACTTGTACCAGTAAATAGATGACATATCAGAAACATTTAATTTGTCTTCTGATTTTAAGCGGTCGATTGCATCAAGAGAAATTGTCCCGTAAGGAGCTCCAAGGAAATCGATTTCGCCAGCGTCAAACATTGTCATTTGAGTTGTTTCAGACTCAACCATTGCAATGTTAACTGTATCGATATCTACGTTTTTCGTATCCCAGTAAGTATCGCTCTTCTCTAAAACGATATCACCTGAATGGTTCCAAGTAGTTAAGTTGAATGCACCGTTTGATACATATGTATCTGCTTCTGTGTACCATTTTGGATCCGCTTCAGCTGTTGCTTTATGAATTGGGTAGAATGTTTTGAAAGCTGTTAATTCCAAGAAATATGGAGTTGGAGCGTTTAACGTTACTTCCAATGTTTTTTCATCGATTACGTTAATCGCCACATCTTCAGCAGTGCCTTTACCAGTATTGTATGCCTCTGCTCCTTTAATAGCGTAAAGGATTGAAGAATATTCTGACGCATTTTCCGGGTTTAATGCCCATTTCCAAGCGTATGCAAAATCATCAGCCGTTACTTTTTCACCATTTGACCATTGTGCGTCACGTAAAGTGAATGTGTAAGTTAATAGGTCATCCGATACTTTATAGTCTTCAGCGGCAGCTAGAACCGGCCCGCCTTCAACCATTGTTGTTAAACCTTCAAATGTACTTTCTAAAATAGCACCAGAAGTTGTATCTGAAGCTAATTGTGGATGTAATGAAGGCGGCTCAGATGTAATTAATAGATCTAATTCTTTTTCACCATCTCCAGATGATGTAGATTTTGTTTCTTCTCCACCGCCACATGCTGCAAGTAATGCAGATAATGAAAGTGCTGTAGCAGTCAATGCGACCTTTTTATTGCGTTTCATAAATAACCCCTCCTAGAAAATCATGTAAATTAAATTTTCTGATAATTTTTTGATGCGTTATTTTAATATATCAGAATATTTATAAGAAATATATACTAGATTAAAAATTTTTTATAGATACTAATAAGTAAAACAATTAAGAAAATTTTTAATTATTTTACTATAAGTTAATATTATTTCTATAAAATATTGAATTGGTTTTATATGCTCGAAAATATTAAAAATTTGCTGTTTTATGTAACTTGTTTTGAAAATTTCGAATTGTATTATTGTGTAACAATTTTGACACATAAAACTTTCTTTTTTTCTTTAAAACGTGCAAAATAGAAGAGAGAATTTGAAAGGTGGTATATATATGAAAACAGAACAACAATATTTTGAAGAGAGCCAGTCGATGAGAGAATATATGGATGCAATGTCTCAACTGAAAGAACAAAGCTTTGCAATTTACGAGGGCTTTGAACTTCCGGAAGATACTGCTTTTATTGAAAAGCTGAAAAGTGCCAATATCCATATTTTGGCGATTACGGAAGACTGGTGCGGGGATGCTATGATTAACAACCCGATCATTCGCAAAGTAGCGGAAGCGGCAAATGTGGAAATTCGCACGGCATTACGTGATGCGGATACTGACTTAATCGACCGTTATTTAACAAATGGCGGACGAGCTATTCCGATGTATTTAATTTTAAATGAAGCCGGGGAAGTAATTACTACATGGGGGCCACGTGCGCCGCAATTACAGCAGCTTGTAACGGATTTACGTGCGACTTTACCGGATAAAGAAGATCCGTCATTTGAAGAAGCACAAAAAGCAGTATATGAAAATATGCGCGGACAGTATGTAAACGATTCAAAGCTGTGGAGCTACGTATATGAAGATTTTAAAAACAAGGTAAGTGCAGCTATATAATTTTACTTATCCTGTTACTTTTACGAGTTCTTACTATATAATATAGTAGGAACTTTTTTCTATTTTAAGCGTATTATTGAAGAGATGATCCCGGGTACTATTGTTGCTTTTCTAAATCAGACAGCAGTATACTTTGGGCAGGATGAAAAATATAATTAATCAGGATGAGATCAAAATGAAAAGAGCGAGAATTATATATAACCCGACTTCGGGTCGTGAAGCATTTAAGAGGCATCTTCCGGAAGTATTGGAGAAACTCGAAATAGCAGGATACGAAACTTCATGCCATGCAACGACTGGTGAAGGTGATGCGACAAATGCTGCAATCGAAGCCGTACGTCGCGAATTTGATGTTGTAATTGCAGTAGGTGGTGACGGTACTTTAAATGAAGTAGTAGCAGGTGTCAGTCAATGTGAAAAACGGCCGAAGCTAGGTTTGATTCCAATGGGGACGACAAATGACTTTGCACGGGCTGTTCGTATTCCACGTAATGTCGAGGAAGCGCTGAACATTATTCTTGCAGGGGATACAATACCTGTCGATGTCGGCATTTTGAATGAAGACCGCTACTTCATTAACATTGCTGCTGGCGGGCGAATTACCGAGCTGACATATGAAGTCCCGAGCAGAATGAAAACGGTTCTTGGACAAATGGCATATTATTTAAAAGCGATTGAAATGATTCCTTCCATTAAAGCGACGCATATGAAAATCCAAATGGATGATGAAGAGTTTGATGGAAAAGCGATGATGTTTTTATGCGGCTTAACAAATTCAGTAGGCGGTTTCGAGAAAATTGCACCAGATGCATCAATCAATGACGGGCTGTTTACCGTTATGATTTTAAAGGAATGCAATATTGCGGATTTCATACGTATAGCTTCACTTGCATTGCGTGGCGAGCATTTATCCGATGAGCGTGTCGTTTACCGAAAAGCCAATCGTGTTGTTGTATCATCCGATCAGGAAGTCCATATAAACCTGGATGGTGAATACGGCGGCGATGCACCGGCCGTTTTCCAAAATTTAAAACGGCATATTGAAGTATTCGTGCCAATCGATAAAATTCGTGAAATTGAAACGGATGAAGAAGTAATTTAATTGAAGCTTGCAAGGGTAGTGGAATGCCCTTGTAAGTTTTTTGTTTTGGGAGGAGATTGGGGGCGGGGACTGAGCGAGCAGGCAGGTGGATTCTAATATATAGTTAAAAGTTCTAATAAAATAAATTAAGTTCTAATAAAAGGCGAAAGTTCTAATATATCGGCATGAACTTCTAATATCGGGCCGAGATGTTCAAATAAACCCATCGAATGTTCTAATATCCTTTTAACACTTTCTAATAAAGTACACCATTGTTCTAATATCCGCACAATCTCATAAGAAAGAAAACCTTAAACGTCCTATAAAAAGCCACTTTTCTAATATCTCCCTCAACTTTTCTAATAAATGAAAAATTGTTCTAATAAGCAATGAGAAACTTCTAAAAAACCTCCACTTCAACAATTAAAAACCGTTAAAGTGAAGGTAATTCAAAATCAATTCATTCTATAATGTAAATTTATCCATGCTTTGTTGGAGCTGTTTTGCCTGATTCGCTAATCGTTTAGACAATTCTTCCATTTCAACGACAATTTCAGTTTGGAGTTGAGTTGCATTGGCTACTTGCTCTACATTCATCATCGTTTTCTCTGTACCTTGCGAAATTTCGATGACTGAAGCGGCAACTTCTTCAGAGCTTGCTGAAATTTGCTGTGATGTAGCAGATATATGTTCTGCACGCTCCGTTATATTGTATATATTGTCGGTAATCGTATGGAATGACTGACCGGCACGATCAATGATAACGACGCCATCATTTGCACACTTGAGACTGCTTTCCACCGCTTCGCCAACGTTTTGGGAATTGTGCTGAATCGTTTCGGTTAAATGCACAATTTCGTTTGCGGACTTTTTGGATTGTTCCGCGAGTTTGCGGACCTCATCTGCCACAACAGCAAAGCCTTTCCCATGTTCACCAGCTCTGGCTGCTTCAATGGCAGCATTCAAGGCAAGCAGATTCGTCTGATCGGCGATATCGGTAATAGCTTTTGTTATTGCACTGATTTGTCCTGACTGTTCGATTAGAACATGGGAAAGGTTGGAAATCGATTCAGTAGATGCATGTACGGTTTCCATTTGCTGCATCGCTTCATCAATAATTTTTACCCCATCATTGGCAAACTGTGTCAATGTCACCGCACCACTATGCAAGTCTTGTGTAGATCGTGCAATCGAATTAATTCCTTGTGACGTCTCATCCACAGCGAGTGCACTTTCATTTGCTCCAATAGTCATCGTCGCGGCTGTCTGTGCAGTATGCTCGACCAATTCTTTAATGTGAACTGTTTCCACAGAAATCGATTCACTGTTTTTCAAAAGCGAATCAGCCGAATTGCTAAGCTGAGTGGCGTTTTGCTGAATGCTTGTTAACAGTTCCTCAAAATTACGCTGTAATGAAATGAAAGCATTCGACAGCATACCGAATTCATCTTTTGTACGAACCGGTTTATGTAAAACTTTAATGTTCCCGTCTGCTATTTGTTCCAGATCATTTGTAATGGATTGGAGGCGCTGTGTAATGCCGTGTTTCGTATAAATCATATAAAAGCCGATAACGACAAGCGTAATAATAAGAAAAACGATCGACAAAATCGTAGAAAGTGAAATCATGTCTTTCGTATTGTTTACAACTTTATCAAGCTCTTTGTTTTCGATTTGTTCCACTTTCTCCGCAAGTTCGCTCGTGAATCCGCTCGTATATGTATAATCGCCATTCACCATTGAAAGAGCGGATGAAATATCACGTGCCTGTACAGATGAGATGACCTTATCCATTTGCTCCGCGATTATTTCGGACTGATCCTTTAAGTTAGTGATAACTGGTGAAGCTTCCGCTAAAATATTTTCACCTTGCACCTCCTCGATTAACTGAATGAGGCTTGTTGTATGGCTGTTTAGTAAATCCAGGTTATTTTGAGAAGGGTCTACTGCATAGGCACGTGCATAAATCCCCTGCGACAATATGTGCTGCTGGATATCATTAATACGCGTAACCTGCGCCATTTGTACATCAACGGCTTTGGAAACTTCATCACCAATACGGAAAAACTGAACGGTTGCAAATCCGATTGAAAGTAGAAGAATCATTCCGATTAAAATGAAGCCTATATTAAGTTTTTTGCGAACTGACATGGTTTTCTTCTCCTTAAAATAGAATTATTAGAGCTATAAATTGAATTATATAGGTAAAACTTACTGAATACTAGAAAAAAAGGAATAATTGGAATTAGTAAGGATATGTGAAGGAAAGTATAATAAGTGCAAAATATATGGAGCATGGTACAATAAAGTGATTGAAATGAGAGGAAGAAATGAACATGTCTGCACCAATAAAAAAAAATGATCGTCAAACAGTTTATATAGAAGATTTAACACATGATGGCAATGGCGTCGCAAAAATTGATGGCTATCCATTATTTATACAAGGGGCACTACCTGGAGAAACCGCCGAAATTCATGTCATGAAAACATTAAAGAATTATGGCTTTGCTAAAGTAGTGAATATACTGGAAAAGTCGCCTGATCGTGTAGAAGCGCCATGTGTCTATTTCTCGCAATGTGGAGGATGCCAGTTACAGCACCTTTCGTATGAGGGACAATTAAAATGGAAGCAAAATATGGTCGCAAATGTGATGAAGCGTCTTGGTAAAATCGATGCACCTGTCCTTCCGGTAAAAGGGATGGAAGAGCCCTGGCATTACCGCAACAAATCACAAATACCTTTCGCGCAAAACGAAGCAGGGCAGATGGTGGCAGGCTTCTATAAAACGAAGTCACACTCAATCGTTGATATGGAACGTTGTTTAATTCAAACAGGGGAAGCCGATGTTGTCATGGCAGACTTGAAACGTGAATTAGAAATTTTAGGTGTGCGTCCATATGATGAAAAAACCCATCAAGGCATGTTGCGTCACGTTGTCGTTCGTAAAGGGCGTGCGACAGGCGAAGTAATGGTCGTACTTGTTACAAAGTCCAAGAAGTTCCCGCAGGCGAGTGCGGCAATCGAAAAAATCCGTGCGCTTATCCCTAATGTCACATCGATTGTACAAAATATAAATGGTGAGAAAACAAATGTTATATTCGGCAATGATACATTCACGCTTTGGGGCAAGGATACAATTGAAGATACAATCGGCAATGTCCGCTTTGAAATTTCGGCACGCTCGTTTTATCAAGTCAACCCTGTTCAAACAGAAGTTCTCTATAAACAGGCACTTGATTATGCACAACTTACAGGTAATGAACGTGTAATCGACGCATACTGCGGTATCGGATCTATTTCACTGTTTTTAGCCCAAAAGGCTGGTCACGTAATGGGTGTTGAAATTGTCGAGCAAGCAATTGAGGACGCGAAACGTAATGCCGCGCTAAACGGTTTTACAAACACGTATTTCGAAGCAGGCCCGGCAGAAGAAGTCATTCCACGCTGGTACAAAGAAGGTAAAGTAGCAGATGTATTGGTAGTCGATCCACCACGTAAAGGCTGTGATGAAGCGTTACTGAATACAATCATCGAGCAAAAACCGAAGCGTGTCGTATACGTATCATGCAACCCTGCAACACTTGCACGCGATCTCCGCATTTTAGAAGATGGCGGATATAAAACAAAAGAAGTGCAGCCAGTTGATATGTTCCCGCACACGACACACTGTGAAGCGGTTGCTTGGCTGGAGCTAGTATAAGGTGAAAAAGCAGACGATTTAGAAGTATTGGTATCAAACTTCTAAACCGTCTGCTTTTACTTATTAATTTGTATGAAGGTAGCGGTATACCAAGATATTATGATATAGTTGTAAATTAAGTTAGAAAAAGGAAAATTTAATAGGAGAGAGGGAATTTTTATTATTATGAAGCATTCTAAAAAACAAATTATTAATGGTCTTATTGTAGCAATGTTGGCGCTTTTACTTGTAGCTTGTGGAGATACCGATGATAAAAACGAGGGGACAGCAAATGATACAAGTGGAACAGGAGAAAAAACTAAGTTGTCAATTGGGTTAGACCCATATGATTATTCGACGGTACCAGCTTATTTATCACAAGTTATTTTGGAGCAAGAAGGTTTTGAAGTAGAGATTGAGGAAGCGGAAATCGGAATCTTATATGAAGCGCTTTCTAATCAGACGATAGATGCGTTTGTCGATGTTTGGAGTCCGAATTTACATAAAGATTATTTGGAGAAATATAGTGAATCATTTGAAATAGCGGGTACTTTATATTCAGATATGCCATTTGGAATGGCAGTGCCACAGTATTTAGAGGATATTAATACAATTCAAGATGTTGCAGATCATCCAGAGCTTTTTAATAATAAAGTTTATGCCATTGAGCCAGGAAGCGGTATGGCTATGACGACTGAAGAAATGATAAAAACATATGGCATGGACGACTTTAAAGTACAAAATAGTAGTGTTGCTGCAATGCTTGCCCAAGTAGATACCATGTTTGAAAAGGAAGAGGCCATTGTATTTAATGCTTGGCGCCCGCATCCTATGTTTGTTCGTTTTGACATTAAATTTTTAGAGGATCCACTTAATACATGGAAGAGCGATGATGTTCAAATTGCAGTCACGCCGAATCTTAAGGAAGAATCACCGACAGCCTATAAGTTATTTTCCAACATGGAGCTGACGTTGGATATGGTAGAAGAATGGATTATGCAATTGGATGAAGGGAAGCCGCTGAGAGAGTTAGCGGAAGTATGGGTGGAAGAAAATCAAGAAACAGTAGATAAGTGGCTGGAAAAATAAATGCGATTTATAATCAAACCAGGTGAACTAGAATTAGCAGGATGATATTCCGTACAATTTATATTATATTCAATATTAGAAGCTGATTCAGTATATTCCTAAGTATCAAGAGTTACCACCTCGTTTTAATGAAGCGGTGCCTGGCTAGAGTTGGTGTAATATGTAAAAAGACCTAGAGGTGTAGTCTCTAGGTCTTTTTGATTTCGGGGTAGGAAATTGGCAATAAAGGAATAAATAGTCGCCTGATTTGGGTTAGTATAGAAAAAAGAACGGATTCATGGTTGATTCGTTCTTTTACTTGCTTTTGCCCATTGTGATTTTTTCGGAAATACAATTGTTTAAACTACAGTTTCAGGCGAAAAAAATTTAGGTAATTGTCGTTCGCGTTTATCAAGGACGATTTGTTCCGGTTTAATGCCTTGTTCACGCAACACGTCAATGTTTTGCAAAATAAATTCGTCGCTGCCGACAACGTAGAATAGACCGTCCTGATCTGCAGCAAGTTTTTTCACTTCTTCATAATAAACTTTTCGATTATCAACATACTGTGATGAGAAATTTTTATCAGGTGCAGATTCAAAAACATCAGTAAATAAGTAGTCTTTTGATGAATCAATATTTAGAGAATGAAGGCGATTAATACGATCAGGTCGTTCCAAATAAGTAAGTACAAGCGGTCGGAACGTTGCAAGGCCTACACCGGAAGATAATAAGTAAACATTTTTGCCTTCTCTTTTCAGCGGTACATTGGAATGGATTTTAAATAGTGCAACTTTATCGCCGACTTCCAGATTTCTTAAAATCGATTTAAATTCAGAGCAAAGTTCTCTTATGCGAGTTGTAATGCCGACAGTCTGCTCATTTGGTAATGTGGAGATGGACATATGGCGAACCAGGCTTTTATTAGGTTGTTCACCGGCATTAAAACCTTCTAAAGCGAGGTGTGTATGGGCACCTTCTTCCCATGTGAAGCCTTCGGGAAGGTCCAGCAAAAACGTTTTCACTTCGGGTGTTTCTTCGATGATTTTGTTTATTTTCGTCCAGTATATTTGCATAATACATTCTCCTTAAGTAATGCTTATTTTCTTATAGTTATAGTATATCACAGATGATAAACATTCTCATTTAAAAATATCTGTAATAGATTAAATAGTTGTGAATGTTAGGTGTTTTATAATAAAAAAGAAGAACGATATCCCGGTTTTGGGGGGAATCGTTCTTCTTTCTTCACTATTATGCAACGGTTAAAGATTATCTACATTATCATTTAACCGTGTAAGAAATTGCTTAAGTTGCTGTAATTCACTATCTGAAAAATCTTCATAGAGATCATTCAGAAACTGATCATTAAACATTGTGCAACCCTCAAGTAATGCTCGTCCTTTATCGGAAATCGTTACAAGTACTTCGCGGTTGTTCTTTTCATTGCGTTTACGTTCGACATACTGCTGTTCTTCAAGCAATTTTAAATGGCGTGTAATTGCTGCTTGGTCGATAGCTAAGGATTGTTGCAGCACCTTTTGTGTAACGCTTCCTTTTTTAATTAAAGAAACTAAAATTTCGTATCTTGTCAAACTGATTTCTGTTCTTTTTTCAAAAATTTGCGTTACGTGACGGTCTAATCTTTTTAACATCATGATCATCTGTTTTTTATCATCCAAACAAACTTCCATACTAACCCTCCCTACATTGATTGCACTTCGTTCTAGGTATCTATACCTATATGGTAGCATTTCCGTTCATTCGGATAAAGAATAAAAAAATTTCATACTATATGATTTAAATTACATATGTCTTGTAAAGAAACCTGTAATAACATTAGCTAGAGAAACGAATAATTTGATCAAATGGCAGGCGAGATGAGTTACGAGCCGGCATAGCAGCCTTTCCGATAGCAATTAAAACCATCGGTACCTCATTTGCAGGCAGCTCATATCTTTTAGCGAATGCCGCTTTATCAAAGCCACCCATTATTACTGTATCATAGCCCATATCCTTCGCCAAAAGTACGATTTGCATAGAAATCAAACCTGAATCTAAATGGGCAATATTACTACGTTCAGCATCAGAAAAACTGCTGTACGCCGCTTCGGAATTAGAAATCATCATATCAGCAATCTCGCGTGGCATATAGCCTAGCTCTACATTTAAATCGTTAATTTGCTTGGCATTTTTATACATTTCAATATCGCCGATTACCGCAATAATCGCTGATGATGTTTCGATTTGTTCCTGATTAAATCCGGCAATGCGCAACTCTTTCTTCTGTTCAGCATCGTCAATAACAAGGAAGCGCCAAGGCTGAAGGTTACTTGATGAAGGAGCTGATGTTGCCTGCTGCAGAATATGTTGAATTGTCTCGCGGGGAATCGTAACACCCGGTACATATTTACGGACTGATTTACGTTCTTCCATTAATTTTTCTAAAGCTGTTTTTTGTTGTAACATATTTTTTCACCCTTTTTATCTAAATTAGAATAGGTTTTTATTTTAGTTGATGAGTCAATGATTGACAAGTCATATGTCTTATTTATAACAATAGAGGAAGAATATAAAATAAATCAGCTCGCAGCAAAAGAAGACCAAGTATAAAATTATACGAGCTTTTAGTTAACAATTGGATAGAAATTTACTTTCCACACACACTGTTAGTGGAGGTGAGTTGGAATGGGTAACAATAAACATAAAAACAATAAAACTCAGGATAACAAAAAGCAGCAGAACCAAAATCAAAATGCTAACAGACCACGGGCAAACAGAGAAGAATTTGCTCAGGAAGTAAACTTTGATCAAAATCAGAATCAAAACCAGAATCGTAATAAAAACCAAAAACAAAATAAGAAGGATTGCTAAGCTTTCATCAGAAAAACCCCAATACACGTTAAATTGTGTATTGGGGTACTTTAATTTTTATAACTTAAATTTCGAAACAGAGTCAGTTAATTTTTCAACTTGTTTATTTAAGTGCGTAGCATGCATTGTTACTTCAGAAGTGGCGGATGTTTGTTCTTCGATTGAACTCGCAATTTCTTGCGTCTCTGCTGTTACCTCTGTTGCCATTTCATTAACAACTGTTATTGAAGATACAACGACATTCTTTTGCTGCTGCATTGTTGATACATCTTCCATCGTATTTGAAATCGACACTTTCATATTTTCCAGTGTATCGGAAAGCTGTTTGATTGCATTATCTACCGTATTAACTGCTAACTTCTGATCTTCGCTAATCTCATTTGTCTGATTCATCACTTGAACGAGTTGCTGAGTATCCTCTAAAATACTTAAAATAATCTGTTGAATATTAGTTGTTGCCGCTTTTGAACTTTCTGCCAAGCTTCTTACTTCATCTGCTACAACCGCAAATCCTTTTCCGTGCTCACCTGCTCTAGCTGCTTCAATCGAAGCATTAAGTGCAAGTAAATTCGTTTGTTCAGTAATTTGGGCAATTACATCAGTTACTTTCGAAATGGATTTCGTTTTTCCATCTAACTGTCCGGTTACGACCGTAACTTCATTGAATGCTCGCTCTAAATTCGCATAGGACGTTTCCAATTGCTGAACTTTGTCAATGCTTGAATGCACTTCTACCAATGCTTCGTCAGCATCATTTACCATTTGCTGCGTTTTTAGTTCTATAGATTCTATACCATCGGCCAATTCATGAATAGCTGTAGAACCATCATGCATTTTTTCTGCCTGTGTGCTCGTATTCATAGCAATTTCTTCGATGCTGCTTGAGACATTATTCAACGCTTGCTCATTTTCCTTGGCAATAATAGCTAAACTGTTAGAAGAATGCTGGATTTCCATTGAGTTTTCATTTACTTGGTTAATCAAACTGCGAATCTCATCAAGCATAATGTTATATTGATTTGCCAAGTCTGCAATTTCATCTTTTGAAGTTGTTTCAAAACGTGAAATAAAGTCACCACTTGCTGTTTTTTCAAATACTACTTTAAAGCTGTTTAAAATATCCACTAATTTTCGTGCCATATAATAGGCGAATAAACATCCTATAATCAGACCGATTGCCAAAGAAATCCAGCCGGCAATCGTTAATCTTTCCAACTGTTGTGCATAGCTATCTTCATCCACTAAAGAAACAATTTGCCAGTTATTTTTTTCGATTACTTGAATTTCACCCGTATAATTCACGCCATTCCATTCAAACTGTTCAATTTGGCTGTTTCCGCTTTTAGCACCTGACAGCCAATCAAACTTTTGTTCTAATTCAGAAGTATCTAATAGATCGGTAACGCCCGCAATCTTGCCGGAATTACCGGCAATGATATTCTTTCCGTCCCCATCTTCGATAAATGAAGACACAATCAGTCCATTTGGATCGACAATCATTAATTTTGAAGATGATTTTGCTTCAATCCCTTCACGAACCTTACCAATTGTAGAGAAATCAACATCATAGCCGATCGCACCGACAAGTTCACCATTATTAAATACAGGGGCAATAACAGATGTCATCAGTTTATTTATACCAGTATCCAAATAGACATCCATCCATTGTATGTTTGGATTTGCATTCAATTTTGCGTATGTTTGTGAATCACGCACATCCCATTCATAATCAATTCCAGGCGTAGCATGCAGTTTACCGGAATTAAAATCCATGAAGTAGACGGATAAGTAATTTTCATTGTTCTTTTTTATAGTGCTGGTAATTTCATCGATATGTAAATAATCCACTTCATCTTTTTGTAAAATCGTTTCGATAATTTGACCGAATTGCAGAAGGTTTTTTTCATAAGTTTCCAAACTTAATGACACTTGGTCAACAGCATTTTTAGCATTGTTAGAAGATGTCTGTTCGTTTTCTTCCGTCAAAATATTACGTACTGTCCATTGACTAAAAAATACAGTAATGACGACCGCTGTAATGATTGCAAGTGAAATTAAAACGATCCACTTAGTTTTTATCTTCGAGTTTTTGAGGATATTCATTTTCATCTACCTTTTACTTATATATTGACTTTCATTCCCAAAATGAGGGTTTTAAAGACGTGTAATAGAATATATTATTATGGGACTTTTGTCTAACTATATGATTGGTAGTTTCAGTATTTATTAAGAAGTTATAATTTTTTGATTTATTTTACTATTCATACAATGTTTCGAATGAAAATAAATGACGAAAGGATACTACTGGATTTTTGGTTCAAAATATCCAAGATAGGGCATAAAGAATTATGGATGTTTTTTCTATATAAATACTGGGAATTTAATGAAATCAGAAACAAAATGAGTGGGTGATAAAAATGGATGTATTGGATTGTATTGTAATCGGCGGTGGACCCGCTGGATTAAGTGCCAGTTTAGTTTTAGGCAGGGCTAGAAGAGAGATTGTACTATTCGATGATAAAACGAATCGCAATCGTGTGACAGCAGAGGCGCGCGGATTTATCACACGGGATCGGACCAATCCCCAGGAGTTCAGAGAAATGGGATTGAAAGAACTGGAGAGCTATCCGTCAGTATCATACGTAAACGCAACAGTTACGGAGATAACCAAGGATAAAGATAATGAAAAATATATTGTCAAAGCCTCTAATGACAAGGAGTATATGACAGAAAAAATTATATTGGCTACAGGTATTCAGGAGGTTTTTTTCATACCGAGCATAAGAAACTATTACGGAAAAAGTTTATTCAGCTGTCCATACTGCGATGGTTGGGAGCAGCGGGATAAACCTCTGGTGGTTATCGCGGAAAAAGAAGAGCATGTGTTGCATTTGACCAAACTAATCTATAACTGGTCACAGGATTTAGTTGTTCTGACGAATGGTCTTGAACTTTCGGAAGAGGCGTCTTCGCAGTTAGAAAAACGAAATATCGAAATAATAGAGGATCGGATAAAAACTTTAATTGGTAATGACGGGTTTTTAAAAAAAATTGAATTTGATTCAGGAAAAATGCTTCAACGGTCTTTTGGGTTTGTAGCACCAACGTATTACCGTCCGAATAAACTTGTGGAAATGCTAGGTTGCGAAATACACGAAAATGGAAAAGTCATAACGGACGGTGTCGGCAGAACATCTGAGAAAAATATATATATTGCAGGAGAAACTGAAACAGCCCGACCGTCTTCATTAATGATTTCTGCTGCCAGAGGGAATAAAGCGGCAGTTTCGGTAAATGTGGATCTTACAGAGGAACGTTTTTAATAGAAAGAAAAAGAATAAGATCATTAAATTTACAAAACGGATTTTTGAAAAAGAGTTCGTTTTTTTCTATTGAACATATCTAAACAGGTTATGCCAATCTAACTCTTACATATAAATATATTAGAGGTTCAATTAAAATATAAGTAAGTTTCTATTACAGGTTTATTATCGATAAAAATATAAGTGCGCAGAATTGGCTGCGTTAATTGGAAGGTGTATACGATGAGAAAGATTATTTTATCAACTGACAGTGGGGCAGATTTACCGAAAGAACTGGTTGAAAAATATCAAATTCAAGTAGCTCCAATGCATATCATTATGGATGGGAAAGATTATTTGGACGGGGAGCTGTCTGTAGAGGAAGTCTTTGATTATTACAATCGCACTAAGAAAATTCCATCTACTGCAGCTACTAATGTACAGGAATATCATGATTTGTTTTCAAAAATCAGATCTGATTTTCCGGATAGTATGATTATTCATATTGGGTGTACATCAAAATCATCTGTCACTTTCCAGAGCGCGGTCATCGCAGCAGAAGAATTTGATGATATTTATCTGATCGACTCATTAAATATAACGGGAGGGTTAGCGGCAATCGTTATGTATGCGGCCGTATTGCTTGAAAACGAACCTTCCATTGACCATATTCATTTAATTAAGGAAATAGAATCCTTTGTGCCCAAAACAAGGCTTGCAATTATACCAGGCAGTCTCGATTTTTTGAAAGCCGGAGGAAGAGTGAGTAATCTTGTTTATCTCGGAGGGGCATTATTAAAAATAAAACCTTGCATTGAATTAAAAGAAGGGAAACTTGTTTCAACAAGAAACTATCGCGGAAAGATGAGTATTGTAGCAGAGAAGTTTATGCGCGATTTTTTAAATGAGTATAATATTGATAAAAAACTGCTATTTTTGATTTACTCAATCGGGCTTGATGAAAGTATTAAAAATCGGATGGTTGAAATTGCCAGGGGGAAAGGGTTCGAAAATGTGAAATGGATGCAGGCGGGAGCCGGGATATCAACGCATGCCGGTCCGGGAGGAGTTGGAATTGCCGGATTAGAATGCTAGCTGTATAGCGGTTGGAACGTTTCGTCGATTGAGGTGTAGGTACAGTATGTATAAAATTGTATAGATGTCTGCACTAATTTATATTGCATTAATTGCTTTAGTAGCTGTCATTTATTATGTAGGTAAGAAAGCGTTAGCCTGAAAGTAAAGGTAAAAGAACGAATCTCACATTGAATTCGTTCTTTTTTATAGCACTATAATAACAATGATTTATGCTGGAAAGGGCATTTTCCTTGAATCGGTACAATATCGTCCCCAATAAAGGATTGTTTCCATTCATTATGTGTCGGATCTCCAAAGTGACCGATATCAGGATGTTTCGGAAGCTGATCCCAAACTTCCACACGTTTCCGTACTTTTTCCCTGGACATAATACCGCCTTTTTCCGTACCCTCTAAACCTTGGAAGATTTTCCGCGGCTGAAATCCGAGTACCATCGCATTTCCTAAATGCCGGGTTTTGCGCTTCTTGTATGCAGGAGCATTCCCGAACACAAAGACCGGCTCGCCAGCGAAATGAAAATCCCACAAATAATGATCTGGATTACGAGGGCTGTTTTCAGGCCATTCAACTTTATCGACTGAATGCAGGTATTGGAGGATATCCCAAAACTGTTGACGATAATCATCTAGCGCACCTTCTTGTTCAAAAGGCTCCACAAAAACAAAGAGACCGTGTCTTTTATAATTAGGCTGTTTAAACAAATCTAAAAAACTTTCTACTGCGTTCGGTAAATTACTCCAATCATCCTGACTAATATACGCATAGCGGAGTTCACCTTTTAGTTCGCCGCTCATCCCAAAAAAACACGGGAATGTTTTATCCGTTACCGTGGTATGAAAAGTCTCATATTCTTTATAGAGCCAACTTGGCAAGTCCGCTCGATTGTGGAAATCTTCTTTAGTTAATAATGCCTGCCCCTTCGTAATCATAAAATCTCCTCCATTAAAAATCTTCGCTTAAAATTTTATTGCTAATCCATACCCCGACGGAAATTTCTTGAAACTAAAGTAATCACCGAGTATTTAACGTAAATTGTTTATGAAATCGTAAAAATAGGGAATGGTATAAAGGTGAATCAAGAATGTGGAGGATGACTTATGGTAAAAACATTTTCAAAGCAATCCCAAATAGTATGTCAAAGTGAATATGGAACTTTAAAAAAGGTTGTGTTATGCGAACCTAAATATATGGAAATTAAAGAAGTAATCAATGATGTCCAAAAAAAATATAAGCATGATAATATCGATCAGGATCTTGCAATAGCCCAGCACCAAAACTTTGAACAAACGCTGCGCAATGCTGGTGTGGAAGTAATTAAACTACCTCCTAGTAAAGAGCACCCGGAACAAGTGTTTACAAGAGATATCGGTTTTACTATCGGAAATCAGTTGTTTGTTTCACAGATGGCCAATCCTATCCGTCAAGGTGAAGATGAAGTACTGGCACAATGGCTGATTGAAAATAAAATCCCTTATCATAACCTTTCCAAATATTCAATTGAAGGTGGCGATGTGATTATTGATGGTCCTCGGGTTTTTGTCGGAATCAGTGATCGCACATGCGAAAAGGCCATTCAAAATTTACAAAAACAACTGCCCGATTTTGAAGTTCTTCCAATCCCGTTTAACCCGAAATATTTACATTTAGACTGTGTATTCAATATTCTTTCATCAAAAGATGCACTTATTTTTCCGGATGCATTCGAACCGGAAGTAGTCAAACTTTTATCGAGTATGTATGATTTAATCGAAGTAAGCGAAAACGAGCAGTTTACAATGGGGACTAATGTGCTTTCTATTGGACAAAATCGTGTATTGAGCTTACCTGTTAACCGTGATGTGAATTATCAAATGAGCCAGCATGGCTATGAAGTGCTGGAAGTCGATTTTTCGGAGATCATTAAATCGGGCGGCTCGTTCAGATGCTGTTCTATGCCAATTGTACGTCAATAAAAAGTTGGTGTTTTATTATAAACGATGCGAATGATCTGCCATTCGTTTTTACTATATGTGTTATATAGATTGTTCATTCTAAATGTTGTGCTTCCCGCATCTCCTTATTAGTGTATATTTAAAATAAGTATGCAAAAAAGATTGCAGTAATGACTGCACTTTTTGAAAGGAAGGTACAATGAAAAGAAGAATTATTTTATCGACTGAGAGTGGTGCGGATTTACCGAAGGACCTGGTTGAAAAACATCAAATTCAAGTAGTACCGATGCACGTTATTATGGAAGGAAAAGATTATTTGGATGGTAAGCTGTCTGTAGAAGAAGTTTTTGACTTTTACAATTTGACGAAAACAATTCCGTCTACAGCTGCGACGAATGTCCATGAATATCAAGATTTGTTTACAAATATCCGATTGAAATTTCCTGAAAGCATTATTATTCACATTGGCTATACGTCGAAAGCATCTGCTTCCTTTCAAAGTGCGGTAATTGCAGCAGAAGATTTTGACGATCTTTTTCTGATTGATACATTAAATGTAACGGGTGGATTAGGTGCAGTGGTGATGTATGCTGCCCATTTACTTGAAGAGGAGCCTGAAATCGGTCCTGAACACTTAATTGAAAAAATTGAATCAATCGTTCCTAAAACACGGCTGGCGTTTTTGCCCGGAAGTTTAGACTTTTTAAAAGCGGGTGGACGAGTGAGCAATATTGCATACATCGGTGGTGCTTTGCTTAAAATTAAGCCTTGTATTGAGTTAAAAGAAGGAAAGCTTGTTTCAACTAGAAAATACCGCGGTAAGATGGACATTGTTGCAGAAAAACTGATGAGAGATTATTTAGCTGAATACAATATTGATCGCAAACAATTGTATTTAATCTACTCGATTGGACTTGATGAGCAGATCAAGAAACGTCTGGAGGAAATCGCGAAGGATACCGGTTTCAAAAATGTAAGATGGATGCAGGCCGGTGCAATGATTTCTACTCATGCAGGTCCTGGTGGATTTGGTATTGCCGGGATAGAATTATAAATGAAAAATAAGAAAGAACCTGGAGTTTTTAATTCCAGGTTCTTTTTTGATTATCACTTTTGCTCCTCCATGACACACTGCCTCGCTTTCAGATTAAATTTTAGATTACTCCAAAAGTATTCTGTTTAAGCTCATTCAGTTTTCGTTGGTCCTTTTGAGATTGATCTTTCGCACTCATCGGGTTAACCCTCCAGTCACTTAGATTTGAAGTGAAATCTTTAATAGTATAGGCCGTATTTCATTTTTTAAACGTTGATTTTAAAAAAATAAAAATAAAATGTATTCAATTGTATCACCTAATGATTTCTACAATAAGAAAGAACCTGGATTTTTTAATTCCAGGTTCTTTTGTTGATTACCACTTATGATCCTCCATGACACACTGCCTCGCTTTCAGATTAATTTTAGATTGCTCCAAAAATACTCTGTGTAAGCTTATTCAGTTTTTGTTGGTCCTTTTGAGATTGATCATTCGCACTCATCGGGTTAACCCTCCAGTCACTTAGATTTGAAGTGAAATCTTTAATAGTATAGGCCATATTTAATTTTTTATACAAAAAGTTTTAAAATTCATCCGGAAACTCATCTGGTTTCAAAGCTCTAAAAATTGTCTTCATACATTCATCAATTTTACGCAAAATAGATGAGAATCTAATTCGTTTTGGAGGTGATATAGTATGGCGAAAAAGAGTAAAACAAGCTTCACTAAGAATAAAAAGGAAAAGAAGGATACGAATCGCCGTGAAGAGTATTCAAAAGAGTTTAATCAGGTAATTCATAATAACCCGCCGCAAGAAGTAACAAAGCATAGAGGAACATAAGGATGCCATGAGGCTGGGACATAAGTAGAATGACCGTTAAATAACAGGAAAACCTTTATTAAGAAACGGATATTTTGCAAAATTGATTGGAATGCAGGGCGACTCCTGCGGGAATAGCGTGACGCCTGAGACTACAGGCTCAGGCCACGCCCGCGGAAAGCGTCCCGGAATGGAAATCAATTTTAACGCTCAGCAAAAAAATGCTATTTTTCTCTCAGAGAAAAATAGCATTTTTGGGTTATGTCCCGGCCTCATGTGATTTATACAACTTATTGTTATAATATGTGTAAGAAATATGAATACATAAAGGAAGATGAATATGACATTTGAAGAAATTTTGCCTCGTTTAAAAAATGGAGAGAAGATAATCCGTAAAGGCTGGGGCGGTGCTGAGCTATATGTGAAGTATGTGCCGGCGACTACATTGGATGGCTTGGACATGAACCCATACTTTGTAATTAATGTAACAGGTGAAGGGTATACGATGTTTACACCGACAGTCTGTGATATTTTAGCGGAAGATTGGGAAATCGTTCAATAAGAAATTTATGCTGGCTTGTTTTTATACAAGTCAGTTCTTTTTTTGGAGGGAATACAATGGAGAACCGATTTGAAAATAAAATGGTCGTTGTAACAGGTGCAGCTTCCGGAATCGGACGAGCGCAAGCAGCTGCCTTTTTAAAGGAAGGGGCTACTGTTATTGGAATCGATATTCAGGAAGCAGCTTTAACAGACAGTAATTATCATCATTATACAGGTAGTGTAGCGGATCAACAGTTTATTGAAGCAACGATCGGACAAATAGAGACGATTGATATTTTATGCAACACAGCTGGTATACTCGATGGTTATGTCCCTTCACTTGAAACAGAAGAAGCGCTATGGGACAAAATTTTCAATGTGAATGTAAAAGGGATGTTCTTTGTAACGAACGCAGTATTAAAGAAAATGCTTAACCAAAAGCGCGGTGTTATCGTAAATATGGCATCGATTGCTGGAATGATTGCCGGTGGCGGGGGAGCGGCATATACCGCTTCCAAACATGCTGTAATCGGTTATACAAAGCAGCTTTCCTATGATTATTGCAAGGAAGGGATACGTGTCAACGGGATTGCACCGGGGGCGATTGAAACACCGATGAATGCGGCAGATTTTGAAGGGGCAGGCGAAATGGCGAAGTTAGTGGCAGAGCAAACACCTGCCGGCAGATGGGCGAAGCCGGAAGAGGTTGCAAATGTTACGCTATTTTTAGCGAGTGAAGCAAGCGATTATATGCATGCAACAATTTTACCGGTTGATGGTGGATGGTTGAATAAATAAAGTGTTGCCATTATTTAATATTTACTCCATAATGAATGGGTGCAAAATCACACTATGGCACTTTGGCAAGGTACTAGCACCCATGCTCCTTTGGTCATAGTTATCAGTAAAATAGCTAGTATTAGCTATTTTATAAAGGAGGAAATTAAATAGTGGAAAATTCTGTTTCATCATCACGTGTCAACGTACATGAAACAGCTAAAGTTGCGATCGTTGCTTCACTTTATGTAGCAGTGACGCTTGTTTTGGCTGTCATTAGTTTCGGAGCCGTACAATTAAGGCTGTCGGAAATGTTTAACTATTTAGTACTGTTCCATAAACGTTACATAGTAGCTGTAACATTAGGAGTAGTCATTGCAAATTTCTTTTCACCGATGTGGTGGATTGATGTACCGGTAGGCGGGATCGCTACACTGATTGTGTTGGTAATTTGCCGTATCGTTACAAAAAATATGGAAAACTTAGTGTTAAAAATTGTTGTAACCGGTATTATTTTTACGGCATCCATGTTTACCGTTGCAACACAGTTGATGATCGTTTTTGATCTGCCATTTTGGCCAACGTACGGAATGGTGGCAGTGGGAGAAGCCTTTTCAATGCTAGTAGGCGGCGTCACAATTTATTTATTGCAAAAGAAAATTGATTTTACAAAATAAAAATTAAAAATCCGTTAAATATAAGAAGCAGACAGTTCAATTTGAACGTGTCTGCTTTTGGTTTTTAAGTGAAATATTCCAGCTTCGCATGTGGAAAGAACTTTTCCATATAGCTGTAGAGCTGTTCTTTCATTTCATCTTCTTCGTTCTTTTGATAAATATACTTACTGATTCCGTATTTTCCCCACTTTACTCGTCTTACAGATTCGTCCAATTTAAGCTTTGTCTTTGGATAGTTTTTATTAATCACGTTTTTAGCAGCCTTTGTAAAACGGTGCTGGATAAATTCGAATGTTATATCTTCACGAACATCTTGGGGGAGCTCAGCGTCAAGTCGTTCAAACATATGATAGTAGCCATCCTGCCATCCGTCGTGAAGGTAAATCGGTGCTACGATAAACCCGAGAGGATACCCCGCTCTCGCTACTTTGCCTGCTGCTTCAATACGCTGGGCGAGTGAGGAAGTACCGGGTTCGAAATTTTTTATAACATAATCCGCATTAATACTAAAACGGAATCGTGTATGGCCATTATGTTTTGCATCGAGTAAATGATCAACATGATGAAATTTTGTAACAAACCTTAACCTGCCTAACTCAGTTTGGCCGAAATGCTCTATCGCTTTCTTTAATGAATGTGTTAAGTGATCCAACCCAACAATATCGGAAGTACATGCCGCTTCAAACCTTGTGATTTCAGGGGCACGTTCTTCGATATACCGATCAGCCGCACCAAATATTTCTTCCACATTTACATAAGTGCGGATGTAAGGTTTGCTTCCCATTGTTGTTTGTAAATAGCAATAGTGACAGTGCCCCATACACCCTGTAGCAAGCGGAATAGCATATTCTGCGGATGGCTTGGACGTATCGAACTTCAAAGTTTTACGAATACCAACGACAAGGGTAGATTTTGCGATTCGATACTTTTGCAAATCATTGTCTCCAGGGAAATTTCTTATTTGGTTGTGGGAGGTTGTATAACGTATCTCAATGCCCAATGCTTCAAATTTTTCTTTTAATTCTTTACCGAGCGGATAGTCCAATGCTTTCGGTTCAAAATAAACAAGCTGTGGCACGAAAGGTTTATTCATGTTTTTGCACAACACCTTCTTTTTAGATTTGCTTTAGTTTGTCTTAAGAAAGAAGTATTTATGAGAAGGGATTTATTGCGGAATCAAGCTTATTTCTTTCCTTTTATATGTAATTTTTTCAAAAAAAAAAGACTCCTTAAAATTCGCTAAACAGTCTTGAACCAACCAGTATCCTGAGCCCGGGTTGTTGGAAAGTGGAGTCTTGTTAAATGTATAAAGTTAAAGATATTGATTGGTGAATGGTGATTCTAAAAGTGGGGTGCATGTCAGCTGGGCCGAATTGTATTGCTTAACTGGCATTAGTTCTCTTTTTTCAATCATTGCGATACGATGTAACACGTCATCCGTTAACTGCTTTGAACTTGTAGAAACGACTAGATCCAGTAATCCGAGCAGTGCTGCAAAATCAAAAACTTTGAAGCGGTAGCCCAGTGGAATCGCTGGTATACCTGCAGCCATAGACAGTAAATTGGCATGGAGTTTAAAGTTTACCGTTGCAGTACATGTTGATAACTTATTGATCATTTGCTGTTCGGTATAAAGATTTTTATCTAATTGTACATTTTCTGTGTCGCCGATTTTATTATAAAGTCTTTCGCAATGGGATATATCGTCTGACCACATCGTATAAATCAGTATTTTATAACCCTTGTCAATTAGTCTTTTCACTGCTACGACTAATTGTTCTTCTACTGAATTTTCATTTGCTCCGTATAAACGATTAAATGTTGTTCCCCAATTGACCCCGATTATTTTTTCTTGTACATGAGGCTTTATTGCATCTTTATTTTGTAATAGTAAAGCAGGGTCGCCGATTATTTTAACCTTTTCCGATTTTTCTTTGCCAACCATAATTTCGACCGCTTTTTTTGTTAGGGGCCCTCGAACACCTACAAAAAGCGCATGCTCCAAAACTTCTTCCAGTACATCGATATCTTTTTGTTTAAAGTTTTGTTCCAAAGAAGTCAGTTGATCATTTATCAATAAATTCAGGTTTGACTCTTCAATCCAATCTAACCCGGATCCCCATATGAGTACTGATTTTCCTTTATGAATGGCATTTTGCAGAATTTGAAGGTAGCCCGGCAATAACAATGAGCCTCCACCGAGTACAACCGTATCAAACTCGTCAAGATTTTTTAAGTCAGTTCCGGGCATTGATGGCTTAACGGTGATTTTTTCTTTATCCAAGTATTTGGTACACGTATCTTTGAAAATATGCCATAACAGTTCATCACCTAAATTATTAAACCCGATCCAGCCTATATATAATACCTTTTTCATTTTTTTATCCCACCTTTCCTCGTCTCGGAATAAACTTTCAATGTTTCTTTTACTACATTATTAATATTAAATAGTTCCTCGGCTATTTCCCTTGCTTTAATCCCGTTTAGTTTCAGACGGTTTTGATCCATCAAGATTTTCTTCAAATCATCCCGTAATATGTGTCTGCTGCAAGTTGCTTTTGAACCGTGGTCTCCAAAATAATGACTCCAGGCATCTTCGAAATTGTTCATATCCACAATTCCAAAATAACCATGGTTGCCGACTGCAACAACTTGCTTTTCTGAAGCCATAGCCTCTAAAGCTACACGGCCTGTGCCTACAACACAATCTGCTGCTGAGTAATAGAGGTGCATATTTTTTTGCTCTCCTACTATATGGATAAAAGCCTCGTCACACATTTCTTCAATCATTCGAGCTAATGATTTTATCTCGCTCAATTTATTGCCATCACCTACTACAATGACATGAAGCTTAGGGATAGTAGTTAATTTGAGATCTTTGCAAGCCCTTAAAAAAATAGAACAAACTTGTGCTTTTGCCCATGTAATTCTGCTTGCATAGAGAAGAAGGGGAGCATCTTCAGGTATTTTCAATTCACTTCTTATATCTTTTACAGGGCGATTTTTTGGATAATCCTCTAAATTGATTCCGTTTGGTATTAAATAAGGACTTTTTATATCAAATGTTTTTACATAGTTGCATAAAGGAGGGCTTACACAGATGACTGCATCGGATAATTTAAGGAGTTCTTGTATTTCATGATTAGGATAATATGTTCCGTGTATGGTGATGATTGTAGGGATATTTCTATTTTCGGCTGCTTTACCAGCTAAATATCCGGAAGGGGCCTGATGAATATGAATATGAGTAATATTTTCGGCCTCGATAATTTTCTCGATTTCTTTTACTAATGCCATTTCATCATTTTTTTCCAAAGAAATTGATTTTGGAAATTCGATTGAATAAATAGGGCAGTTTAATGCTTCAAATGTATCAACTAAACTACCGGTTTTATTTGCTGCAATCGCCACAAATACATTATTTTTAACCAGTTCTTTTGCCAAGCCTAAAACATGGGTTTCGGTTCCCCCGATATATAAAGCATCTACTACTAATAATATCCTTTCGTCAGCCACTCTTATCACCTCCATAAAAAGTATTGGAACGTTGTTGATCATGTTTCCGGTAGTAATATAAAATATCTTTCAGATTGTCTATTTTTAATTTTGCATTCAAAAATTTTACGATGAATTCATAATCTTCTGCTCCGACAATTCTTCGAGTCGGGCCACCAAGCCTATCAAAAATTTTTCCGCGAAATAGAATCGTTCCATGACAAACACAATGACCGCCTGCTTCATAACATTTCCGTATAGACTCACCATACTTCAACCAGTCGGCCATTTTACCGAGCGCTTCTAAATTCCCATCGTAGAATACTTGGTAATTTGATCCGACTAAATCGTAATCTGGATTGTTTAACAAAAAATCTACTTGTTTTTCAAAACGCAGAGGGTGCGAAATGTCATCTGCATCATTAACTGCAATATACTCGCCGGAACTCATAAAGTATCCGATTGTTAGAGCCCCGGCAAAGCCTGTATTTACAGGCAGGTTACATACAATAACCGAAAAAGGAGGATTTTCATTTTCCAGCCAGTCATCAACTATTTTAGGGGTGTTGTCAGTTGACGCATCATTTATAAGAATGATCTCCATTTTATTGTATTTTTGTGCTTTAAGGCCGTCTAGGCAATCTACTATAAATGGCGCGGCATTATAGCATGGAATAACTACACTTACTAAACCTTCCTGTCTTTCCTTCATACTTCTCACCTCAGTAGTATGATATGAATCTTATTTCACAATAATTGTGCGGCATACTTATATTTTTGGGGGAATCTTAAAAAACAGAATATTTACCCAAGCAAGTTTCTCCGGCAAACATATCCTTTTAACATAACATCATAAAGGGGGGTAAATATGTGGCAATTACGTAATATTCTCGGAACTTTAAAAGAATCGAGTCTCACAGTTGCAACGGAGTATGGAAAAGTCACGGGTACTTTATTGGAAGTAAACTTTGACTATATAACACTTTCTTCAAACTCGAACTTCCTGTACATTCCGTTAACTAGCATTAAAAATATAGCTTATTAAAAAGGAGGGGATTAGATTGAATGGCATTTTATATATTCAGCTTTTGAGATTATTAAATCAGGAAATAACAGTAGCGGTTGGTGAGGAACTTATTACCGGAAAACTGGAATCTGTAAATCAGGATTTCCTGACTTTAACAGAATCTACAGACACATATGAGCGAGAAAGTACAACAAGAATTGTTGTTTTAGAACAAATTAGTTATATACAGGTACCGATGTTTGGTTAAGCGCGTAAACGATGGAGAAAAGTACAATCTAAATTGGGACAAGCACCCTAAAGGGATGGCTTAAAAACACGCAAAAAATATCACTTTTTTCCATAGAGAAAAGTGATATTTTTTATATCAATTGTAATTGGAAGCCATCATTATATTAACAGTAAGTTGAATCAATTAAAGGGTTCTTCCGCCCTCATTTTCCCAGCGGTTCATATCGCTGCTTTCTTCAATTACATTGGGATTTGTATTTTCGTCAAATGGATGGGGATTTGTACATGCCACAATAAAGCTCACCATTTCCAGCAATGTCATTTAAACATCATCCTTTTTGATTATCGTTCTACTCTAGTATATGCGGGAGTATAAGATTAGTTCGATTCCAATGGTGCTTAAGAAATCAACGTTCTTCCTTATTCCGACTGAGGAAAGTATAAATTGCCTCTACAAATTCTTTTTTAGGATAAGTAAAATACAATTCGGTCGCTAACCGAACGGTGTCACCGAAGAAGAAACGTTCATACTGTGTTTGCCTCGTTCCAAATGAACTCATCGTTAAATCCCAGGCCAATCGGAATATTTTTACTCGCTCTTCAGCAGGTTTTGTTGCAGCTTGAAGGTATTGATCCAAATCGCCTCTAATTGGGGAGTGAAATGCCTTTTCTGTTGGTAGTGTAATCATTCCGCTTGCACCAATAAGCTGAATGATTTCAGTGAGACGTGGATAAATTTTTGAAAACGTATAACCGGCAACTTTCAAGGGGAAAATAGCTGGTCGTAAATAGCCGTATTCATCAAGTGATGCATCATTCTCCGATTTCTCCAATAGTGCTTTCATTGTCTCCAAGCCAACAATAATTTCCGACATTTTTTCATGGATGTGCTGATATTCATAAACTTTGATCGTTTCGATGAGGAGTTCGGCAATTCCTAAAATAAATTCCGTCTTCACTATTTGCCTGATTAAGACTTGAGACTTGGCAAAATGATTAAAAGCACTTTGAATAAGGAATTTTTCGGCAACCTCGACATTGTTATAAAAAAAGACACGTTCCCATGGTACTAATACATTGTCAAATACGACGATGGAATCCATTTCTTCATATTTTGAGCTTAAAGGATGATCAAATACAGATTCTCCACCTATAAAGGAATCTCTGCAAATAAATTTTAGTCCTTTCGTATTCGATGGGACAGCAAAAGAAAAAGTTTCATCTTCACCGAATACAAGTTTACCGACATTAAATACAAACACTTCATCAGTTAAACCGCCTTGTGTCGCTAAAAGACGTGCGCCTTTTATAATAAGGCCATCTTCAGTTTCCGCGACAACCTTTGCAGAAATAGGTTCATTTGTATGTTCAATATAACTTTGAGAACGATTAACCTGAGGTGTAATAAATGTATGGGTAAGCGATAAATCATTTTCTCTCACCATTTCAAAAAATGCACGGAGATTGTCTGGGTAACAGTTTTCCTGACCTTCAAGAAGTGCTGCTGATGAGGTGAAACCCATTAAAACGGAATTCAGATAGTCGGGACTTCTCCCTAGAATCCCATGTGTATGTCTGGCCCAATGTTCCATCATTTTTCGCCTTTTTATTAAATCCTCTTTCGTTTTAGGCATTAAAAAGGAAAAACCGACACGCTTTCCTGAAAGAGGGGATAAGTAAGTCATTTCATCTACAATTTTAGGATCATGCTGTAAATCATAGAGGGAAGCTTTCGTCTGAATTAGCCCTTTAAAGGCAGAGTGCTCAGATAACAAACCTTCCACTTTTTCTCCGTCCAGCCATATTTCATTATTTAACGCATTTAATCGGCTAATATAACTTTCACCATTAATTGCACCCATGCATCCACTCCTTAAGTTTCATAAATATCGCCAGCCATTTACTTACTTATATGCAAATGAAGGCTTGAACTAAAACTGGTCGCTCTTTGTATGTTTTTATATACGCAACATATGTAAGGACCGGTACTAAAGTGAATCGTAACAGTAACTTTTTAAAAGGAGCTGTGCAACTGTAACATTTGTTGAGTCAAGAAAGAAAAAAAGCATCGGGTAGAGACGTGTTTTTATACGTCCGAATCCGATGCCTATTACAATTTTAAGGGATAAATATTTTAATTGGTTGAGAATAAAAGTTTAATTTTATCTAACGCAAAATAGAAAGTCAATAAAATTTTTGTATTTTCTTTAAAAAAATGTTATAATAGTCTTATAATTGTTTTCGGTGCGTATTATGTATTCTTTGTGCTTTTTTAATTCTGTATTAAGGATACGTTTTTATGTACTTTTTTTATTCATGAAAGCAAAAAATTCAGGCAGTTGTCTAAGCCCAAAAAAGGGTTGAGTATTGACAGACGATGTAACGTAACTGTGTTTTTATTTTACAAGGAGGATTTAAATAATGAATCTAATCAATAAAAAGGTTACACATAAGCATTTCGGAACGGGTAGTATTGTTCAACAGAATGAATCAAGTATTGAAATACATTTCGCATCTGAAAGTAAAAAGTTTGTTTTCCCTGATGTATTCGGAAAGCACTTAGTACTTCACGACAAAGATGATGTTCAAACACTTGAAAAAATTATTCAGAAAAAAGAACTTGAACGAAGAGAAGAAGAGTGGCAAAAAGAAGAGAATTTAAAACTCCAGCGTAAAAATCAGGAAACTCGTTTAATACATGAAAAACATATGAAAAACTTCAAGCTTCACCCAGAATCACAATTAGTCTTTTGGTGTGACACTGAAGAACAGCAAACAGCTTTTTCAGATTGGAAAGTGTTTTCAGGATTAACGAAAAGCGGTGTTAATAAAGGAAAGCCTGTAAAGCCTATTCGCCTGCATCTAAACAGTGCCGTTTTGTTAACGGCTGTAGATGAAAATTCGCCTGAAAAAGACCGACGCATTTTAGGTGTGTATATGGTAGAAGAGAATTTTATCGGGAAACTGAGTGAAGATGGATATATTCCGGCACATTCAAAATACAGAATTAAGCTGACAGAACAGGAAGCAGAGCAAATGCTGTTCTGGAACTATTATGTAAACGAGAAATTTACTCACAAAATGACGTGGAATACAGGTAAGCATCGTTATTTTGATAATGTGTGGATGGCTCAAATTTTACGTGATATCGTTTCCTTGAAAACGGACCCTCAGGAAAAAGAGCTAGCTCAACAATTCTTTACGCATTTCTGTAAAATGAATGAAATAACAGCGTCAGAATTACCACAACCTAATGGTGCATTGAAGCGTATTTAATCGTATAAATAATCATTAAAAGAACGAATTCCAAGGGGAGTTCGTTCTTTTTTGACGTATACTTTTATGGGAATTGCTTTTAATAACGCTTAATCGAAAATGTAACGAATAACTTCAATCGCCTGGTCAACCGTTTCTACAGTCACGTTTGCATTATTGGACAGCTCTTTTAAAGGGTGAATTAATGACTCGGGACGGATGATGATTGTCGGTTTATTCATTGCAATCGCTGTACTTACATCCATTGCGGTATTCCATTGTTTATACTTTTCACCGAATAACGCAATGACGATATCTGCTTTTTGCATTAATACTTGTGTCCGGAAATTATTAATGTCTGATGCAGCATTGTCTTTATAATATGCTGAAGGCTGAGCACCTAAAATTTGCTCGCCGATATTATCCGAACGGTCATGGTCTGTCTGTGGTGCTACAAAGTGTAATGGAAGATTTTTTTCCTCCGCCTTTTGCGCAACTTCTTCCCGCCAATTATCATGAATCTGGCCTGCTAAATAAACTGTCAGTTTCATACAAATGCCTCCTCTAATTTCTTGACTCATCTTCATACTAACGAATTGGCCCCTATATTTGAAGTAAAGCCTCTGCTAAAAGAACGCGGGGAATGCATTACTGAAAATATGATATGTTTATAGAAGAGCATTATTGAAAATAGAAGAAGATTTAAAGGAGGTATACAATGAGAATCGGTTTAATTGGCGCGGGTGCAATTGCTCATTTTCTGTTGGAAGAAATAAATGAAAAGCTGCAAGAAAACCTGCGTATTACAAGTGTATTTGTGAGGGATAGGGGAAAGCATCAATTGCTTGAATCCAATTATGGCATAAAGCTGTACACAGAATTAGATGCATTTTTGGAGTCGGAAATTGATATTGTTGTGGAGGCTGCAAATATTGAAGCAGTTCATGCATTGCTTCCGGCAGCTATCAGGAAAAAGGATGTCGTCATAATCAGCATTGGGGCATTGGGGGACGAGGAGCTGTTGACAGGGCTGAACAACTTGGCGGATGAATTCAACAGGAGACTTTATTTGCCGTCCGGTGCAATCGGCGGATTGGATTTACTTCAAAATGCGCAAGTGCTTGGCACAGTTACATCCGTTTCACTAACAACACGCAAACCTGCAAAATCGTTAATTGAGGAAACTATCGAGGAAGAGAAAGTGATATTTGAAGGGAATGCGACAGAAGCAATTAGACTTTACCCGAAAAATATGAACGTATCGATTGTGCTTGCACTGGCTGGAATGGGATTTGAAGAAACGAAAGTCCTATTAGTGGCCGATCCGAGAATCGATAAAAATATTCATCAAATTGAAGTGACAGGGGATTTTGGGGAAGCATCATTTACTATTAAAAATAATCCGCTTCCTGCAAATCCTAAAACGAGTTATTTGGCAGCGATGAGTATTTTAGGAACGCTAAAAAGAATAAACCGGAAGCTACTTATCGGCTAATGAAACAAATAAGCAGTCTTTTTAGTAAAAGACTGCTTTTTAAATCATCTGCTTTTACTTTTCTGTACTATTTACGCTAATATTGTTAGAGGAAATTTAAAAGTAAGAATGATGATTGTTGTAATGAGAGGATTTGAACTTAACATATGAAAGAGAATTTTTGGCAAGAGTTACCGAAACCGTTTTTTGTACTCGCGCCGATGGAAGATGTAACAGATTTAGTATTTCGGCATGTAGTGGCTGAAGCAGGAAGACCGGATGTATTTTTCACGGAGTTTACTAACTCGGAAAGTTACTGTCATCCTGATGGGATCAAAAGTGTCCGTGGTCGCTTAACGTTTACAGAAGATGAACAACCGATTGTTGCACATATTTGGGGAGACAACCCTGAAAACTTCCGCAAAATGAGCATTGGTATGGCGGAGTTGGGCTTCAAAGGAATTGATATTAATATGGGTTGCCCGGTACCGAATGTTGCAGGACGTGGGAAAGGCAGCGGTCTGATTTTACGTCCGGATGTGGCAGCAGAACTAATCGAAGCTGCTAAAGCAGGGGGTCTGCCTGTAAGCGTGAAAACACGTCTTGGGTATAAAGAGATAGACGAGTGGAAAGAGTGGCTTACACATATTTTAAAACAGGATATTGCTAATCTTTCCATTCATTTACGTACACGAAAAGAAATGAGTGCTGTTGATGCACATTGGGAGCTTATTCCGGAAATTAAAGCATTGCGTGATGAGATCGCTCCAAATACACTGTTAACAATTAACGGTGATATTCCGGACCGTCAAGTTGGTTTAGAGCTTGCAGAAAAGTACGGAATTGATGGAGTAATGATTGGACGCGGTATTTTCAAAAATCCGTTCGCTTTTGAAAAGGAACCAAAAGAGCACAGTCCAGAGGAGTATCTTGATCTTCTGAAACTGCAGCTTGATCTGCAGGACAAGTATGCCGAAGAACTGCCTCGTTCAATGTCAGGTCTTCACCGCTTTTTCAAAATTTATGTAAAAGGCTTCCGCGGAGCTGGAGAGTTGAGAAATCAGTTGATGAACACGAAATCTACCGATGAAGTACGTGCATTGCTTCATAGCTTCGAGTTAAATAAAGAAGAATAAATAAAGGCATGATTCCGATAAATGGAATCATGCCTTTTTGCAAGTATTGAAGGTTTTTACCAAACGGGGGACCATGTTTTTAAAAATTGAGCTGTCCGCTCTTTTCCGATGCCCATCAATTTATTTTTAGTCGCCTCATCTAAATCAAATTGGGTTGCACTATATTCTTCAACCGGTATAAAGATAATATCCTTCTCGTGTCTACGGGAAATATAACGATTATCATGTGCAGTTTGCATTGTACTAAATAAAGCTTCAAAAAGTTGAATCCCATTATTAATATCATGTGGCTTCATGTCCTCGCTTGAACTACTGAGTTTCATACCAAGAACGGGCCGCTCTTTATTTCCATTATCGTAAATCCACATTGGAAAGTTACTCAAAACCCCACCATCTACAATAACAGACTCGCTTTTTCCGTTTTTTAAATAGACAGGTTCAAAGAAGAATGGAAGACCACAACTCATGCGTAATGCACGGGAGACCGGAAAAGTATTTGGATCGATATTATATTGTTGCAAATCATCGGGAAGAACAAGAATTTTGCCGTTCGTTAAATCGGAAGCTACTAATTTCAATATCCCTTTTGGTAAATCTCCGAATGTATAGATGCCTTTTGTCGCCAGCTTTTCGAGAAACCAGTTTTCCAGAGATTTACCGCGATACAATCCCATTCTTTTATATAAATTAAGCCATTTTAAAAATGGAAGCTCGATAATAAATTTCGGAGGATCGAGTAAAACTTTTAAATTCAATTCGTCAAAAATCTCCTCAAGTTCTTTAGTGTTAAATCCTGCAGCGATAAAGGTGGCTAATATAGCCCCGGCACTCGTACCGGCCACACGTTCGAATTTAATGCCTTTTTCTTCGAGCGCCTGAATGGCTCCAACATATGCAAAACCTTTAATACCACCGCCTGAAAAAACCCCGTCTACAATCATCCGTTCTCTCCTTTCTTTTATTAGTAAGTCCATTAAATGTAATTAATAGTTATAATTTGGAAGTTTAGTGAAACGATATTTAAATTTGCCGTCATAACAGTATATGTTGGTAAAAACAAAATGGGTTTATTAATGATGAATAAAGCAAAGATATTTCGAATTACTATGAAAATGATTATTTTTTTAAAAAAAGAAAAATTAGACCTGATAAAGCGTATTAACCCCTTATGTAACAGCATTCAGTACTGTCGAAAAACACTTTCATTTTAAAATATTCTAAAATTTACTATTGAAATGAAAGCACTTTCAATGTAAGATTTGAATAATTCAATTTACTAAACCGGTTTAGTAAATAATATTTTGCTTAAGAGTTTGCTCAAGGAGGAATAATTTTGACTACAAATCCAACTGTTTTTACATTAGGAGATGCATTAGTTACGTTTAACCCATCGGAAACAGGACCGCTCCGTTATGTGCAAAGCTTTGCTAAAAAAGCGGGTGGGGCAGAGTTAAACTTTGCTATTGGTTGTTCCCGACTTGGATTGCAGTCGAAATGGATGAGTCGCCTAGGTAATGATGAATTCGGTATAGGGATATACAAATTTGCACGAGGAGAAGGCATTGATGTATCGGAAGTTGAGTTCGTTGACGGGTATCCGACATCACTGAACTTTAAGGAAATTCGCGAAGACGGCTCCGGAAAAACTTTTTACTACCGTCATCATTCTCCAGTACTGACAATCGAGCCAGAACATATTACCGAAGAATTGTTGAATAACGTGTCGATGGTCCATTTAACAGGTGTATTTTTGGCAATCGCTCCAAAAAATCTTCAAATCGTTCTAGCTGTACTAAAAAAGGCGAAAGAAAAAAACATAAAGATATCGTTCGATCCGAATATTCGACTAAAACTATGGACGATTGAAGAAGCACGTAAAGCATATGAGCAAGTTTTCCCTTACGTAGATATTTTACTGGCAGGGCTGGAAGAAATGGAGCTTATTCAAGATGAAGTAAGCAAACCAGCATTGGAAGCTTTTGCAAAGCAATACGGAATTGAACAACTCGTCATTAAAGATGGAGCTAATGGTGCAAGACTTTATTTAGAAAATGTCTGGTATGAAAAAGAAGCTTTCAAGATTACGCCAATTGATACGGTTGGTGCCGGAGACGGGTTTGATGCAGGTTATATATACGCCACTCTTCACAATTATTCACCAATAGAAAGCCTTACCTTTGCGAATGCGGTAGGCGCGTTAGTAACGACTGTAAAAGGTGATAATGAAGGATTGCCGGAACTGCAGGAAGTGCTCGACTTCATGAACAATAAAAAAGCAATTGAACGCTAATCACAAAAAAGGGAGATGGACATATGGCAAAGACTGAAACATTAGCAGCGATCACAAGTTCAAAAGTAGTCGCAGTAATACGAGGTAATTCAGCTGAAGAAGCAATTGCACTTTCAAATGCAGCGATTGAAGGGGGCATTCATTTAATCGAGCTCACTTACACAACGCCAAATACGCAGCAAGTCCTGGAAGCATTCCGTAAATCTGATGCAGTAGTAGGTGCAGGAACGGTGCTTGATGCGGAAACAGCACGCCATGCGATTTTGAATGGAGCAAAATTTATTGTAGGTCCACAGTTTAGTAAAGAAGTAGCAAAAGTATGCAACCGTTATGCTATTCCATATTTCCCGGGTTGTATGACGATTCAGGAGATGGTATCGGCACTTGAATATGGCTGTGATGTGATTAAATTATTCCCTGCTAATAACTTTAAGCCTTCGTTCATTAAGTCGGTTAAAGGTCCATTACCACACGTACAGATTATGCCGACTGGTGGCATAAATACTGAAAATATTGGTGAATGGCTTGATGCGGGAGCAATCGCAGTAGGGATCGGCAGCGATCTAAATAAAGCTTATGCAACAGGTGGACATGCAGCAGTTGTAGAAGCGAGCAGAAAATATGTAGCAGCAGTAAAAAAAGGAGAGGTGTAAAAGATGAATATTACATTTCGTTGGTACGGTAGAGACAATGATACAGTAACGCTTGATCATATACGCCAGATTCCGAATGTTAAAGGAATTGTTTGGGCTTTGCATCAAAAAGCTGCAGGCGAGCTTTGGGAAATAGAAGAAATTAAAGAAGAAGCGGATTATATACAATCAAAAGGCTTCCATATTGATGTTGTTGAAAGTGTCAACGTTCATGAAGATATTAAGCTTGGTATTGGTGACCGTGATTTATATATTGAAAACTATAAACAAACAATACGTAACTTAGCTGAAGTTGGTGTAAAAGTAATCTGTTATAATTTCATGCCGATTTTCGACTGGACGCGTACAGAGATGTTCCACCCACTTGAAGACGGGTCGACAGCACTTTACTTCGATAAAGAAAAAGTACAAAGTCTTGATCCGCAGCAGCTTGTGAAAACGGTTAGTGAAGCTTCTGATTTAACATTACCGGGCTGGGAGCCTGAACGTATGGCCCGTATCGCGGAACTTTTCGAAGCGTATAAAGAAGTGGATGAGCAAAAGCTATGGGACAACTTGCGCTACTTTTTAGAAGCTATTATCCCTGTTGCTGAAGAGGTTGGAATACGCATGGCGATCCATCCGGATGATCCACCGTACTCGATCTTCGGCTTACCGCGTATCATTACAGGAGCCGCTAGCTATGAAAAATTAATCCAGATCAATGATTCTATAGCGAACAGCTTTACATTCTGCTCGGGTTCGATGGGTGCATCACTAGAAAATGATATGGTTGCGATTGCTGAAAAATATGCTTACCGTTCACCGTTTGCCCATATACGTAACGTTAAAATCTATGAAAATGGCAGCTTTGCAGAAACATCTCATTTTACATCAGATGGTTCAATAGATATTAAAGGGATCGTAAAAACTTTGCATAATCAGAATTATACAGGCTATGTGCGACCAGACCATGGCCGTCACTTATGGGGAGAGGTATGTCGCCCGGGCTACGGTTTATATGATCGCGCACTCGGCATTATGTATTTAAATGGTTTATGGGATGCTTACAGCGAACAATTAGGAGGCAAATAATGATTCCAATACACGAAAATTTAGCAAATAAAGTAGCGGTAATTACAGGCGGCAGCGGTGTTCTATGTTCAAAAATGGCACTGGAATTGGCACGCCATGATGTAAAGGTAGCGATTGTCGGACGTACTGAGTCAAAGGTTGAAGCAGTTAAAGAAGAGATCGTTGCAGAAGGTGGAACAGCTGTGGCTATAACAGCTGATGTACTTAACAAAGATTCTTTACTTGCAGCAAAAGAACAGATTCTTGAGCAGTTTGGACGTATTGACTTTTTAATTAACGGTGCAGGCGGAAATCATCCGGATGCGATTACAGAAAAAGAGTATTATGAGGAAAATTCTACAGGTCTTTCATTTTTTGATCTTCAGGAAAATGGTTTTTCTGATGTATTTTCTTTAAATTTCACAGGGACATTCCTGGCGTGCCAAGTGTTTGGAGAGGCGCTTTTACAAGCCGAAAATCCAGCCATCATTAATATTTCATCAATGAGCGCATACACACCATTAACGAAAATTCCCGCGTATAGTGCAGCAAAAGCGGCGATCAACAACTATACAAGCTGGATGGCTGTTCACTTTGCTGAAACAGGATTACGTGTAAATGCAATTGCACCGGGATTTTTCATTACTCAGCAAAATAAAGATCTGCTCGTTGATGCAGAAGGAGAGTATACAGCACGTTCGAAAAAAATAATTGAAGCAACTCCGATGAAAAAATTTGGTGAACCAGATCAATTATTAGGTGCGCTGCTATTTTTACTGGACTCATCTTATTCATCATTTATAACGGGAACAACAATTGCAGTAGATGGTGGCTTTAACGCATATTCGGGGGTGTGATATTTGAAAAATACCACTATTTCCGATGTCGCAAAGCATGCAGGGGTTTCTAAAAGTACTGTATCGCAATATTTGAATGGCCGCTATGAATATATGAGTGAGCATACCCGAAAAAAAGTGGAATATTCCATTCGAGAGCTTAAATATCGACCAAATATTATTGCTCGTAGTTTGTCGCAAAAGTCTACTTTCACTGTAGGAATTATTGTCGCGAATATTCTACATTCATTCTCCACTCATATTATTAGAGCAATTGAACTGAACTTTAATAAACACGGCTTTCATACAATTGTATGCAATGCGGATGATGAACCTGAAAAAGAACGACAGTACATTGAAATGCTCATGGCAAAACAGGTGGATGGGATGATTATTTTCCCGACTGGCGATAATCTGGATTTGTATGAGCAAATGAAAAAGAAAAAATATCCGATTGTTTTTATGGACCGTACGATAGAGGGGTTAGGAATTCCTTCTATTTTATTGGAAAATGAACAAGCGGCAGAAATGGCGGTAAAGGCATTGACCGATAACGGGCATAGCAGGATAGCTATGCTGACCGCACCGGTAACACGTAATATTACACCACGGCTGGAGCGAATAGAAGGTTATAAAAAAGCTTTAGTGAGTAGAGGCATACAAGTAAAAGATCAATATATACATAGTGTCGAAGTCGAAGAAATGAAAGTATCTCTTCGTAATATGTTTGAACTGGATCAACGGCCGGAAGCGATCATCGCAGGCAGTGACCGTGTATTAGTCGAAATCTTAAATTTTGCAAAAGAGCATCAACTTGCAATTCCAAAAGACTTAGCCGTTATTGGAATTGATGATGTATCATTTGCAAACTTGTTTACACCCCAACTTACGACCATTTCACAGCCGACAACACAAATGGCGAATAAAGCCGTGGAGTTGTTACTACAGCAAATCAAAGGGGATCAAAAGCTGTCTGACTACAAAACTATCCGCTTTGGTGGCCAACTTAATATGCGTCAAAGTCATTAATACAAAAGCTATATCGATTATTGCATGGAGATACAGCTATTAACCTAGGGGGAAAACATGGATTTCATAGTAGACTATTTACCGATCATCTGGGTCGCACTTGGTGTCGGTTTATTATTATATTTAAACATCGTAGTAAAATTAAATAGTGTATTAGCTTTACTAATTGTTGCAATTCTTGTTGGGGTTTTAAATGGTTTATCGTTAACGGATGTTGTGACATCTGTAAAAACAGGCTTTGGGAGCACACTTGGTAGTTTAGCGATTATTATCGGTATGGGTGCAGTTCTCGGGAAGTTAATGGTTGATTCAGGGGCTGCCCAACGAGTTGCCTCGACCTTGCTCAAAAAATTCGGAGCCAAAAATGTAGAATGGGCGATTTTGATTGTCGGAGCGATTTTCGGTATTTCCGTATTCTATGAAGTGGCGTTTATTATTTTGGCACCATTAGTAATTTCAATTGCGATTGAAGCGAAAATGCCTTACTTGCGCTTAGGAATTACAATGGTTGCAGCTGCTACAATGGCGCATAGTATATTCCCGCCACAGCCAGGTCCGACTGCACTTGTAGAAGCATATGGTGCGGATATGGGAATGGTCTATCTGCTAGGGATTGTTGTAGCAGTACCGGCTATTATTGCAGCAGGAATAATTCTTCCGCGTGTTTTGAAAAATTTGGATTTGCCAATACCTCCATTACTGAAAAAATCTGAAGAAGTAAATTTGGATGAGGCACCAGGGTTTGGAATTAGTTTATTGATTCCATTATTACCGGCGATTATTATTACAGGTGCTACGATTTACAATATGATTTTCGATAAAGATTCGGCTGTTGGCCAATTTATCAACTTTTTAGGTAGTGCTGAGATTAGTATGATTTTGGCAGTACTGATTGCAATTTATGTATTTGGCATCCGTCTTGGACGTACGATGAAAGAAGTAATGAATTCGTTCTCAGGTGCGATAGAAGGTATTGCAATGATAATCTTTATCGTCGGTTCTGGTGGGGCATTTAAACAGATCATTCTGGATACAGGCATCGGTGATCTTATTGCAGGTGTAATGCAAAACACGTCCATTAATCCGTTAATTATGGCATGGCTGATTACAGCGGTTATTCGTATTGCTACTGGTACAGGGGTTGTTTCGGCGATTACAGCTGCAGGTATTGTAGGACCGTTAATCCATACATTTGATGTCAATCCGGTACTGATGGTTTTGGCAACAGCGGCGGGCAGTAATACAATTACACATGTCAATGATGCATCGTTCTGGCTGTTTAAAGAGTACTTTAACTTATCGATCAAAGATACATTTAAAACATGGGGGCTATTACTATTCACGACTTCGATTGTAGGTCTTGGCGTAGTATTGATCTTGGATATATTTATTTGATAATTTTGATTATGGCATGTCCGAAACTTTATTTCGGACATGCTTTTTATTGTTCCTGTATAAACAGGACCCGCTCAAAGCTGCACTCTTTACAAACGAGTAAATGTGGGCAAATCTCGTCTTTAGCGGTATTTGGATAGCCGTCAAAAAGCTTAACAGTATTTTCGTCATTATAATGTCCGTATGGATCTGAGTAATCGGCTACTTTTCCTCCATCCTGTAGCGGACTGTTACATGTAGGACAATCCATACTGACTTTTTCTAATGCATTGCATAACGGACAAATCGCCATAATTACACCTCTATTTTTATCGTATATATGTAATATGTCTCTTTACCATCAATAAATAAACATAAATGACTGATGAAGTTATTTTAGAATGTCCTTACTAACATTGGGCTATGATTTATAGAATCTAGGCGAATAACATAAAAACTTAAAAAATATATATTGTTACTAGGCGCTCACAACCTTTCTTTTCTCTCCATATGCTAAGTAAAAAGGAAAAGAGGTAGAGTATGGGGATTGAAATAACAGCTCTCCACTGGATCTATGTTGTTTTCATCATGCTGATCATTATCTTTATGGTGAGGCGTCTGGACACAACACTGATTAGTATTGTGGGGATTTTCGTTATTGCTTTCGTCGCGACAGGGGATTTTGTTTCTTCAATTGGAGGGGTATTTAATAGCTTTATTTATGCAATAACCGAACTTCTATCTACTATTTTAATTATCTCAATTATCGTTGCGATGAGCAGGGTACTTACGAAAACAGGAATTAATGAAGTAATGATTGCCCCTTTTACAAAGATTATTAAAAACCCGACACTAGGATTTTGGACAATCGGGATATTAATGATGATCATTTCATGGTTTTTCTGGCCATCACCTGCAGTAGCGCTGCTCGGAGCTGTTTTATTGCCAGTAGCAATAAGAGCGGGGCTGCCGGCATTAGGTGTGGCTATGGCAATGAACTTATTCGGTCACGGGATTGCTTTATCCAGTGATTTTATTATTCAAGGCGCCCCGAAGTTAACGGCCGATGCTGCCGGGCTTCCTGTAGGAGATGTTATATCGGCAAGTATTCCTCTAGTCATAACGATGGGGGTTGTGACGACAGCAGTAGCATTTTACTTTTTGAAACGTGATATGAAGCGCGGCACTATTCCTTTAGTCGGAACGTATGATAATAGTACGGAGCAAGAGCTGGAGCAAACAGAAGAACTCTTATCGATGACCCAGAAGAAAATCTTCGCTCTTTTAATTCCGGTTGCCTTTATACTGGATGTTGTTGCAATGGCTATTTTCGATCTTCAAGGAGGAGACGCAACAGCGCTGGTAGGAGGCACTTCTGTTTTTATCCTGCTGATACTTTGTGTGATTGCTTATAAAAAGAAGGGGCTCGACCAAACAACGAGCTACTTTATTAAAGGATTCCAGTTTGGGTTTAAAGTATTTGGACCGGTCATTCCGATTGCGGCATTTTTCTATTTAGGGGACGCAGGATTCCTTACAATTCTCGGAAATCATCTGCCTGAAACATCACATGGTATTGTGAATGACCTTGGTATGGGACTGGCGGCGCTTGTTCCATTAACAACGGAAATTGCTGTTGTGACATTGACAGGTGTCGGGGCTATTACAGGACTGGACGGATCCGGCTTTTCCGGAATTTCTTTAGTAGGGTCACTCGGTAATCTATTTGGTACTGCAATCGGAGAAGGTACTGCAACATTGACTGCTCTTGGTCAAATTGCGGCCATTTGGGTAGGTGGAGGGACACTTGTTCCATGGGCGCTTATTCCTGCGGCAGCCATTTGTAATGTTAGCCCGTTTGAGCTTGCAAGAAGAAATCTTGTACCGGTAATCATCGGTTTAATCGTGACGACGATTGTAGCGCTTTTCATTATTTAACATTGGAAGGGGACATATAATTTTTTTCTTGGCACCTCATTACAAGTATGAAAAGAAATGTACTATATTTTGAAATTAAAAATATAGTACATTTTTAATTAACATTAACCGTTAGTCGCCAATCTGCCAAGCGGACCGGATTCGTCGATAATATCTGCCAGATCAAAAACAGAAATCGGAAACATTGGCAGACCTACAACATATGGTGTTATCTCATATAGCTGAAAGTAAATAACGAGTGTTTTATCTGCAATATAGAAATCCTGATCTGGACTTATACCCTGAAAATCTCCTAGTGTAGGAAGGTCCCGCTCCTGTATTTGAATATCGACAAGAGCAGATAGTCTTCTGACATAATTGCTGCCGGGTTTAAATAAATCCTTGAGTGTACATAGCTTCTTTTTTTCTATATCAAATGTCATTGATTCAATTGTCGTCATTCCATGTGCGGCCTTTTGATGATACGTATAATTAGAGAGGCTCAAGCTTAATACTTGCCGCTGATTGTTTTTTATTTCGTATAGCCCTTGCATTTCTTCTACTGATGTCGGCATTTCGCCAACTTGCTGTGCAATTTGTTTGTGTACTTGCTCCTTAATCGTCTCATTCATCTCGTTTTCCCACGACTGATCAAACTTGTAAAAAACATGTGGATAATATACCAATTGATTCGGTCCATAATCTAAACGAACAGTACTTACAGGCATTGGACCAATTTGAAGAATAGTTTCACTTCCTTCACCTTTTTTTCTTAAATAAAAACTATGCAACTTACCCTGCATACTGTTATTTATATGTAGGGTATATAACTTTATGAAAGTGTTGGCTCGAAAAGATAACAGGCAAGGTACTTTCATAAAATGAAGAAGAAAAAGAACGCATAATTAAAAATTCAAATGTGTAAATAAAAAATTTATGGGAGCAGTGATCATTGGAAAAGCAAAATAGTAAGTACAGATGGATCGTATTTGTTTCAGTATTGCTTACGTATTTACTGATGGCCAGTCAACGGACAGCGCCCGGATTAATTACTGATCAGCTGATGCACGACTTTAATATTACGGCTACGACAATCGGATTGATAACAGGGGTGCAATTTTTTGTTTATACTAGTCTGCAAATACCGATGGGGATTTTGGCGGATCGCTTCGGTCCGAATTTCTTTCTTATTTTTGGTGCCGTCCTTACCGGTGTGGGGACAGTTCTTTACAGTGTCGGTACACATGAATCGGTATTATTTATATCGCGAATTTTTACCGGAATAGGGGATGCGACGATATGGGTTAATATGATGCTCATATTAGGCCAGTGGTTTTATAAGAAGGAATTTGTCCGATTAGTCGGTTTTGCCGGGATGACAGGCAGTTTAGGGTTCCTGTTGGCGACTGTTCCATTTTCTGCTTGGATTGGACTCTTTGGATGGAGATGGGCATTTTTCTCTTTAGGTCTTCTTGTAAGCTTATGCGGCATACTGCTATTTATGGTGCTAATAAAACAAGCAAAAAAGGCTTTTCCGCAAACTAGTCCTGTAGTAACAGAAACTGCCCAACGCGAAAAAACAGCGGGCATTGTAAAAAGAGTTTTTTCAAGCCGTCAAGCATGGGCTTTATTTTTATGCCACTTTGGGGTAGTTGGCGGGTATGTCGGGTTTATCAGTTCATGGGCTGTACCGTATGGAATGGATCTTTACGAAATGAGCCGGTCTCAAGCGAGCCAGTTAATTATGGTAGGGCTGGTCGGAGCAATTATTGGGGCTCCATTTATGAGCTGGGTGGCAAGTATGTATGAATCGATTAAAAAACCTTATATAGCGGTACAATCGCTTGTTTTTGCCAGCTGGTTTATGTTTCTTTTATTTCAAGGGTATCCATCCTTAGTTGGGGTCATCATTCTTTTTTTCCTTATCGGCTTCGGGTATGGAGCAAGTGCATTGACATTTGCTGCTGTAAGGCAGTCATTCCCAATGACAGAGTCAGGCATTGTATCGGGATTTGCAAATACAGGAGGCTTTTTAAGTGCCGTTTTACTGCCGATTTTTTTAGGTGCTATTTTGGATTATGTTCAGGCAAGCTCGATAAATATACAATCTGGTTATTTTTATGGCTTTATAATTCCGGTTCTTTTTTCATTAGTCGGTTTAGTTGGAATTATGTTGTACAAAGAAGCGCATGTTACGGAAACATTATAGGATTGATTAACTAATAGTTACATAAACAATTAATCATCGTACATCCTAATAGCGGAGGAGGTGGATGTATGAACGAAAAAAATTTCACAAAAGCAGGAACAGATGTTGATGAAGTAAAACGTCTGAATGCAGCTTCAGGTCCTTCGTATAATGAAACGCTTGCCATGCTTGCCAAGGAACAGGAAGTGAAGACGAACGATGAAATGCCGCTTCGTCCTTTAACGGAAAATCTGGAAGTAGACAGCGGTACTTACAAGGTCAATGAAGTGCCCGGCAGTGGGCAGTTAGGTGGCAACGGACCGCATTAAACCTGCAATAAAAAGGAAGCTGTCTAAATAAGTGGTATACACTTTCTAGACAGCTTCTTCAAATTACTTAGTGCCGCTTTTCTGCATCTTTTTTACAAATAAATGTTTTGCAGCAAGTGTCGCTGGAAGACTTGGCTTCTTTTTGTTTAGGGGCTTGCAAATCAAAGTCAGAAGCAAATTCCGACCGCTCTTTTTTGTTGGTTATACTTTCCATATCGATTTCTATTTTTTCGGCCCCACAAAAATTCCCCTTTGCATGGAAAAAGCAATCTGATACAGTACATTTCACCTCTAAAGCTGGCATAGTTTTCCTCCTCTTTGATTTAGCAATGTTGAAGTAAAAGGCGTGTGATTACTTTCCTTTTCAAACTTCATCATTAATTTGTCCACTCTGAATGTTTTTATGTTCAAATAAAATGGATCAATTAGCTTTATTTGACAACTAGCTTATCCAAAATAAATACATACCATTCGCAAATACTAAAATTTTTGTGAGTTGCTAAAAAAAATAAACAGACAGAAAATATTGCATTAAGCAGCTTAAAATTGTTAAAATTTAGAATATTGAGATATTTATATACTAAGGGGGATTTTAAATGACAGTTTTACAGGCATTAGTTGACCAAGCTCTGGAGACACCAAATGCAACGGCTATTCAATTTGAAAATGAAGTATGGTCCTACGAAGAACTTCTGAATAACTCGCGGAAAATTGCCGGTTATCTGATCGAAAAAGGTTTTCAAAAAGATGATATTGTAGCAGAGTTTGCGCTCAACTCCCATTTGTTTATGGCTGTTTATTATGGTGTGCAGCTCGCAGGCTTAACCGTAATGCCTGTAAATACAAAGCTGGCTCCTCCTGAAGTGGATTTTATATTTAAACATTCAGAAGCAAAAATTTTAGTTTATGATGAAAAATTGCAAGCGACGATTGACCTTACGACACATGGTTTTCAGGAAATCCTGTCGCTTTCACAAATCAAAGAAATTATTAAGGGGGGTAGCGCTTCCCCGGAATTGCCGCAGTTGGAGCCTGAGGATACGTCTGTTGTCATGTATACATCCGGAACTACAGGAAAACCAAAAGGGGTTATGCTCAGTCACCGGAATATTTTGGAGACAGCGCAAATCTGGTCTGATTCGATGAATATGACGAATGAGGACCGCATGTTTATTTGTACTCCATTGTTCCACTGTGCAGGCAGCCATGTGTTTGCGGTGCCGACAATTTATAAAGGTGGAGCAGTTCTTATAGAAGAGGCGTTTTCACCAGATCAGACATTGAAAAATCTAGTTGGAACAAAGGCAACCATTTTCTTTGGTGTGCCGGCAATGTATACGATTTTATTGAACAAACCTGAGCTGCAGTCCTATGATTTTAGTCAACTGCGCCTATTCTGCTATGGAGCTGCACCGATGCCATATGAGCTTGTTAAGCGTCTGAAGGATACATTCCCGAAAGTAAAAGTACAGAATTTGTACGGGCAAACGGAAAATTCACCTGCAGCGAGTTCATTGCTGGATGATGCTGCACTATTTAAAATCGGTTCAGTAGGCAAACCGTTAGCACGGACGGAAATTCAGCTGCGTGATGCTAATGGTGAAGTTGTACCATTAGGGGAGGTTGGTGAAATTTGCGTGAAAGGTCCTCAAGTAATGAAGGGATATTTGCGCGCACCGGAAGAAACAGCAAAGTCGATTCAAGACGGATGGTTGTACACAGGAGATTTAGGCCGTTTTGACGAGGAAGGCTATTTATATATTGTAGACCGCAAAAAGGATATGATTATTCGCGGCGGGGAAAATATTTACCCGATTGAAGTGGAAGAAGTACTTTACCAAATGCCTCAAATTTTAGAGGCTGCTGTCGTAGGGGTGCCTCATGAAGTTTATGGTGAAGTTCCAAAGGCATTTGTTGTATTAAAAGAAGGCCAACAACTAATGGAGCAGGATGTGCTGGACTATTGCATGACACAGCTTGCAAAGTATAAAGTTCCGTTTGAAGTCGATTTTATCGGTCAACTGCCTCGTAATGCATCAGGTAAAGTACTGAAGCATACGTTAAGACCAAAACAGACGATTTAAAATATGGTAGCCTCGATTTTTTGTCGAGGCTTTTTTTCATGATTAAAATAAGAAGCATTCTCCTATCCTTTATAAAAACGAGTCCTTAAAGAGTCCAGCTAACAAACCTGCCCTGTCGTCTGGTATAATAGGCGTAAGCAAAACATGATGGAGGCAATTATGGATAATAATGATATTTTAATCCGTGTACGTTACGCAATGGATTTGAAAAATAGAGAAATGATCGAAATTTTTAAATTAGGTGGCGTTACTGTTACCCCGGAGGATATGCCGAAAATTTTAACGAAGTCTTTGGAAAAGGATGAGGAAGCACCAGCTGATTATGATCAGATGAAAGTGAATCATAAAAACTTGGAAGCATTTTTCAATGGGCTGATTACGTATAAGCGTGGGCCGATGCCGAAAAAAGAAGGACAGCCGGCGCCAGTGCAGGAAAAGCCCGACCATGTGAACAATATGATGCTGAAAAAGCTGAAAGTGGCGTGCCAGCTGACGACAGAAGAGATGCTGGATGTACTCGATGACGGCGGTATTGCCGTATCAAAAGGCGAGCTTGGTGCTATTATGCGTAAACCGGGACACCGTAATTACAAAGAATGCGGCGATAACTTTGCCCGTAAATTCCTAAAAGGCCTTTCTGTAAGGTACCGCGGATAAAAACACGAACTGCGGCTGGGACATAAGTAGAAATTTCATACAATAAGGAAATAACTCTTATTATGAAATGGATATTTTATAAAATTGATTGGAATGGAGGGCGACTCCAGCGGGAATAGCACGACGCCTGAGACGTTCGTGTAAGGCCGTGCCCGCGGAAAGCGTCCCGGAATGGAAATCAATTTTTAGATACAGCGAAAAAACACCATTTTTCTCAGGGAGAAAAATGGTGTTTTTGGTTTATGTCCAGCCTCGGTTTTTTATTTGCATTATATTAAGCCAAACAGACAGCTTCCTTTTTACATAAGAAATTTGTTACAATGAGTAGTATTGTTTAGGATAAAAAAAGGAATGGTGAACGAGCGTTGAAAACTTTTAAGAAAGTGTATATCGAAATTACAAGTGTATGTAATTTAGCATGCAGCTTTTGTCCACCTACAGAGCGAGCAAAAGGATTAATAAAGGTAGAGCAATTTGCTCATATTTTAGATGAAATTAGCGGCTATACAAAATATATATACCTACATGTAAAAGGGGAGCCTTTATTGCATCCTCGCATCGGGCAGTTACTCGATATTGCACATGAAAAAGGCTTTAAAGTCAATATTACGACAAATGGGACATTAATTAAAAAGAACCGTGAAAAGCTTCTGGGCAAGCCTGCACTCAGACAAATAAATTTTTCGCTTCATAGTTTTGATGGACATGAAGGTTCTGAAAACCGTGAAAAGTACTTAGGCGATATTTTGGAATTTGTACGGGATGTACGAAAACATAATGTCATTATTTCTTACCGCCTATGGAATTTACAGCGTAATAATATTTCCGAGCTGGCAAACCGCAGAAACCGTGAAACACTTGAAATTCTGGAAAAAGAGTATGAGCTGGACTATGAAATTCAAGAGCGGGTAGAAATGGGCTCAGGAGTAAAAATCGCAAAAAACATCTATTTGAACCAAGATCATGAATTCCGCTGGCCGAGCCTGCTTGAAAAAGCGGATGAAGGCAAAGGTTTCTGTCATGCATTGCGTACACATGCAGCCATTTTAGTAGATGGCTCTGTTGTACCTTGCTGTTTGGATGGCGAGGGTGTCATTAATTTAGGAAATGTCCACGACCAGAAGTTCGGCGACATTATTACTACTGACCGTGCACAAAACTTAGTAGATGGATTTTCTCGTCGTGAAGCTATTGAAGAACTTTGCAAAAAATGCGGTTTCCGCCAAAAGTTTGGCATGGATTCCGAGCTGCCGGATGTTTTATAGTCCGCTATATTGAAAGATAAAAAAGGCTGTCCTGAATCTACTCCAGGGCAGCCTTTTCCTATTGAGCCTGCATAAATGTAACCGTCATTTCCTTGCTGTCATATAAACACCATTCTTTGTTATCTACGACAGGACCTACATTAATCTGATATTGTTTATTTCCAACAGCCAGAGGGATGTCGTAAGGCACAGGTTGTCGCAGCCCATCTTTATAAATCGCTGCTTCATGACTATGTCCAAAAAACAGCAATGGCGTTTGAATACTGGGGAAGGTAGGGTTGAATGTTTTATCCCACTCTATTTGATGTCCATGAATTAAAGTGGCATGTTCAATTACAAGTGCATTCTCGTATTGCAGAAAACGATTGTCGCCTGTTACAAGCGCAATACGTTCTTCCTGGTTGCCGATAATTGAAGGGAATGTTAAGAGGCTCATAAACTTATCATCAATGATCGCCGCATCCCTTAACTTTGCATTACGAATTAACTTCGCCTTTTTCTTGCCGATTTTACACTCGAATAAATCCCCTAAGCCAATAATCTCTGCATTGGGAGCCACTTGCTGGATATGGCTTAAGACCTTTTTTGTATTTTTATAGTGCGAATGTAAGTCGCTCAATATTGCATATTTCATAATAAATCACCACCGTATAATTGGATTTCTACAATATTATAGCAATAGTCAATTTATCGATAAAATAAAACATTTATTTCCTTTTATTTTCAGGGAATAAAAAGGCAATACTGCCGGCTAGTAATATAGGTTTTTTATGAAGTTCTTTTGTTAGCAGGATTGTGCTAGATAAATATAAAGAAAATATTTTCGTAAAATCCACCGTGGGGCCGGTTTGAAAAGGGCCATACGAGAAAAGCTATTTTACTTTTAAACAATAGTTAATATCAGGAGATGTCATGAATGATTATGGCGACTCTTTTTTGTTTTTCGCGAAAATTTCTGTATAGCGCAATAATATTTCTTATAAAACCATTGTTTCCATTTTTTGTGCCTGTTAATATTAAAGTGTAATAATATTCAGAAAAAACAAAGGGGGCGGGGAAATGGGCATTTATACAGAAGAGCATGAGATGTTTAGAAAATCTTTACGCAGAATGCTGGATAAAGAGGCATATCCTTATTTTGAACAATGGGAAAAGGATCGGGATATACCACGTGATTTTTGGCTGAAGCTTGGGGAGAATGGTTTTTTATGTCCAATGGTGAGTGAAGAGTATGGAGGGCTTGCGCTGGATTTTGGCTATTCTGCTATATTAACGGAGGAACTTGAGCGTGTTGGCGCAGGGTTAGCTAGCGGGATCTCACTTCATTCCGATATCGTGACACCTTATATTGAAGCGTACGGGACAACTGCACAAAAGGAAAAATGGCTTCCTAAAAGTGTTACAGGGGAGTACATTTCAGCGATTGCTATGACGGAACCGGGTGCAGGATCTGATCTCGCAGGCATTCAAACGACAGCGAAAAAAGACGGCGATTTTTTTATATTAAATGGTGAAAAAACGTTTATTACGAATGGCATTCATGCAGATTATGTGGTGGTCGTTTGTAAAACAGATCCGCAGGCAAGTCCTGCCTACAAAGGGGTTAGTCTGCTTATTGTGGAAAGTGGTACACCTGGTTTTAAGCGCGGGAAAAAACTCGATAAAATCGGGATGCATAGTGCAGATACAGGAGAGCTTATTTTTGAAGATGTACGCGTACCAGCAGACAACTTATTAGGGGAAGAAAACCGGGGCTTCTATTATTTAATGGAAAAACTGCAGCAGGAACGACTTATTGTTGCACTGGAAACACAAATCGAGGCTGAATGCTGTTTAAAACTGACAGTAGACTATGTAAAAGAACGAAAAGCATTCGGCAGCCGCATCGCCGATTTCCAAAATACTCAATTCAAGTTAGCGGAAATAGCTACTGAAATTGACCTTGGCCGTACATATGTCGATAGTTTAATTGCGAAACATATTGAAGGACAAGAAATTGTGAAAGAAGTTTCGATGGCCAAATGGTGGATCAGTGAAATGGCCAAGCGTGTCGTAGCAGACTGTCTGCAGCTGCACGGCGGTTACGGTTATATGGAGGAATATGAAATCGCAAGACGATACCGGGATATTCCGGTAGCCGCGATTTACGCGGGTACGACCGAAATCATGAAGGGGATCATCGCAAAGCAAATTATAAAATAGGACTTATAAAGGGGATAGAATGATGAAAAATGTATATATCGTAGACGGAGCACGTACAGCATTTACAGCTTTTGGAGGTTCTTTTGCAACAATAGATGCAGTACAGCTTGGTACAAAAACTGCAGTGGAAGCGTTAAAGCGTGCAAATGTACAACCTGAGCAAGTCGACCATGTAATTTACGGGGGTGTAATTACAACAGGAGCAAACTCGGCATATTTAGCCCGTCATATCGGTCTTTATGCAGGCGTACCAAAAGAAGTTCCGGCATTAACGTTAAACCGCCTTTGCGGATCGGGTATGCAATCGGTCGTATCGGCGGCTCAGATGATTCAGCTAAGTGAAGGTGAAGTTGTACTCGCCGGAGGAGCGGAAAATATGTCCCAATCGCCGTATTCGAATTTTGAACAACGTTTCAGCGGATCAAAACTGGGCAACTTGGAGTTTACAGATATGCTTCAAGCGACATTAACTGACCAGTATACAGGTTCAGGGATGGGCTTGACGGCAGAAAAACTTGCTGAACAATATACGATTTCTCGAGAAGAACAAGATGCATTCGCACTTCTTTCTAATGAACGTGCGGCAAAAGCGCGCCGGGACGGCACATTTGCAAAAGAAATTGTGCCGGTTGCTGTTCCTACTAGAAAAGGCGAGATTTTAATAGATCAGGATGAACATATTAAAGAAGGCGGTACAATGGAAAGCTTGGCAAAATTACGCCCGGCATTCAAAAAGGACGGATCAGTTACAGCCGCGAACGCTTCCGGCATCAATGACGGGGCAGCATCGGTTGTTGTGGCAAGTGAAGATTTTGTAAACGGACAAGGACTAAAGCCGTTAGCTCGCATTGTATCATGGGGAATAGCTGGTGTAGACCCGACTATCATGGGAATCGGCCCGGCTCCGGCAATTCGCCAAGCATTGGAGCGTGCGAATTTAACAATTGCAGACATGGATTTAGTTGAAATTAATGAAGCATTTGCAGCCCAATATATCGCGGTGGAAAAGGAACTTGGCCTGGACCGTGAAAAAACGAATGTTAACGGTGGTGCAATTGCCCTCGGTCACCCGGTCGGTGCAAGTGGGACGAGAATTATCTTATCCGCAGCATATGAACTGCAACGACGCAACGGAAAGTATGCGGTTGCCAGCCTTTGCATCGGTGGCGGACAAGGGATTGCTGTAATTATCGAAAGAGTGTAAAAACGAGGCGTGCTGGAAATTAGTTTCCGGCATGCTTTTTTGTTGTGGGTTCTTTATTAGAACAATGGGGAGGGTTATTAGAAGAAATGAAGGGAATATTAGAAGAAAGGAGAGGTTATTAGAACTTCGGTTGACACTTATGTACATGGGAGAGTTTTTGAGTTCAAATCGTACGGAAAAGCATACGGTTTAACTTTTATTAGAACATTGCTGTGGGATATTAGAAAATGTCCAAGCTTTATTAGATAAAGGCAATATGATATTAGAACAAAGCGATCCGATATTAGCACATCGGCCGGATATATTAGAAAATCGCAATTTTATTAGAATAAATTAGAATATATTAGATGATTTATAAATTTATTGGAAAACCCCCAACTTCCACACCCCATTTTTCAATTGACACATAACCTCCCTTTTTGTCTGTAAAACACAAACTGATTTCCTGCCAAATTTCCGCATTAATAACCGAATATGGTACACTAAAGCCAACGAATAAAAGGTGGTAAAACAATATGTCAGCAATTAGCTTATTAAACGAAACACTTCAAAATAAATGGTCGTTTGAAACAACAATGAAAATACAAGAGGAAATGATACCGGCGATGATTGAGGGAAAAGATGTCGTAGCGGAATCACCGACAGGTTCAGGGAAGACACTGGCCTATACATTACCGATTTTAAATAAAGTAGACGGTAACAAGAAACAAACTCAGGCATTAATCGTCGCACCTTCACAAGAACTTGCGATGCAGATCGTTGAAGTAATCCGTGATTGGACAGCAGGAACAGACATCACTGTGCAGCAATTAATCGGCGGAGCGAACTCGGCACGCCAAATCGAAAAATTAAAGAAAAAGCCAACGATTGTTGTCGGAACACCAGGTCGTCTAAATGAATTGGCACGCCAAGGTAAATTAAAACTTAAAGAAATCGAAACAATTGTCTTGGATGAATGCGATCAGCTCCTTAGCCGAGAGTACCGTGTTGTCGTAAAATCATTTATCGAAAATGCTGCATTCGGCCGTCAGGTTGTTGTCGTGTCGGCTACGATTACAGAAGAGATCAAACTAGTAGCAGAACGATTAATGTTCGAACCGATCAGCATCGAAATCAAACCGGAAGATATGGTGAAATTCGGTAAAGTCGTCCATTCATTTGTGAAAGTGGACGAGCGGGACAAAACAGATATGCTTCGTCGTCTCGCTAACATTGAAGGATTGCGCGGATTGGCATTTGTTAATAACATCGATCAAGTACTAATGAAACAGAACAAACTGGAATACCGTGATGCACCGATTGTAGCACTTCACTCGGATATGAAAAAAGATGAGCGTAAAAAAGCGCTGGATGCATTCCGTAAAGGAGAAGCACGCATTTTAATTGCGACGGATATTGCAGCACGAGGTTTAGATATTTCAGGTTTAACACATGTTATTCATGTTGATGTACCAAGAACGATCGAGCAGTATACACACCGTTCAGGACGTACAGGACGTGCGGGTGCAGACGGAGAAGTTCTGACATTATTATCGTATAAAGATGAAAAGACATTCAAAAAATGGTTGCGCGATCTTTCCTTTAAAGGTGTTCAAAAAGTATGGACTCAAGGACAGCTTGTCGAGGGGAATGCAAAGACAGTAGCTTCAAAAGCGGCACCTGCAGCGAACAAAGCAACGGAGAAAAAAACATACCAAACGAAGTCCAATAAAAAAGGCATGACTTTCAGTAAGAAAAAGGAGAAATAATTCATGACATTCCAAGAGAAGTTAGAGCAATTTGCAGATTTAGCCGTCCGAATCGGAGTAAATATTCAAAAAGGGCAATATTTATTAATCAATACATCTACGGATACGCTGGACTTTACACGTATTGTTGTTAAAAAGGCATATGAAGCAGGGGCAAGCCGTGTTCATGTAAACTTGACTGATGCCAGCTTTGAGCGAGCTTACTATGAGAATGTTACGGTGGAAGAAACAGCTAATTTCCCGAAATGGGTTGTCGCACAACGTGAAGAGTTAATTGAACGTAAAGGTGCACTTCTTTGGATCGATGCGGAAAATCCTGATTTACTAGCAGGTATTGATTCAGAAAAAATCGGAGCACAGCAAAAAGCAGCCGGTGCAGCATTAGTTAATTACCGTAAGGCTGTGATGAATGATGATATTGCATGGTCAATTATTGCTGTTCCTTCGCCGAAATGGGCGGCAAAAGTATTCCCTGATTTACCGGAACAGGAGCAGGTTCCAGCATTGTGGGATGCTATTTTCAAAACAGTACGTATCGGTGAAGGGGATGCAGTAGCAAACTGGCAAACTCATATTGAAAACCTACACGCACGCGCCGATCAGCTGAATAAGAAAAAATATGCGAAGCTTCACTACACGGCACCTGGCACAGACTTGACGATTGAACTTCCGGACAAACATTTATGGAAAAGCGGAAGCAGCGAGGCGCCTGATGGCACGACATTCATTGCGAATATGCCGACTGAAGAAGTATTTACGCTACCAGCAAAATATAGTGTAAACGGTTATGTATCCAATACAAAACCGCTCGTTTATAAAGGGAATATTATCGATGAATTCAAGCTGACGTTTGAAAAAGGTAAGATTGTTAACATTGAGGCAAAAGTAGGTCAGGACTTATTACAGCAGTTAGTTGCATCTGATGAAGGGTCTTCATATTTGGGGGAAGTGGCATTAGTGCCGCATAAGTCACCTATATCTTCATCAAATATTTTATATTACAACACATTATTCGATGAAAATGCCTCTAACCATTTAGCAATCGGAGAAGCATATCCGACGTGCTATGAAGGCGGCAAGGAACTTGAAAAGGGCCAACTGGAAGCACTGGGCATTAATACGTCGATCACACATGAGGATTTCATGATCGGCAGTGCGGAAATGGATATTGACGGGATCCTGGCAAATGGCACAACAGAACCGATTTTCAGAAAAGGTAATTGGGCATTCTAACAATAGAAGCGGGGGTGAAATAATGCGAAAAATAATAGCTGTTTTTATTTTTTGCATTGCCCTCTTTCCGGTGGCAGCATTAGCAAGCGAACGGGAAGTTTATGTTGCCCTTGGTGACTCTTTGGCAGCAGGGCAAACACCTTACAGTCAAATTGATGCTGGGTATACGGATTACATTGCTTTACAGCTGGAGCGCCATGGCAAGCTCGCACATTTTTCAAAAGAGCTTACTTTCCCGGGTTATCGTGTAGGAAATGTGATTGAAACCGTTCAGTCTGAAAAAGCTGCACCATTACTGAGTGAAGCAACACTGATTACTCTATCAGCAGGAGCGAATAATCTACTCCCGCTCATTACACATAACCCGCAACAGGGAACACTCGCTTTTAGTCAGCTTAACGCCAATTTCGCATTAAATGAAGTGCGTGTCCAGATGGGAGAGCTGCTTTCGCTAATAAATGAAAAGGCACCGAAAGCGACAGTTTATGTACTTGGCTATTATTTCCCCTATGTAAGTGTTCATAAAGAACAGGCAGATGGAGCGGTAGAGGCGGTACAGCTTTTAAATGCGATACTGAAGCAGGAAACTGAAGCAGCAGACCATATATTTGTGGATGTTTATGAAACATTTGAACAGCAGCGCACAACATATTTGCCGAATGTGGCGGATGTGCATCCAAACCAGCTCGGGTACCGTATTATGGCGAATGAAATGCTGAAAAGTTACAGCGGCAATGAGGCACTTATCCTGCCGATCGATGCAATGCCGGCCCCAAACCCGAAAACATTTGAAGAAATACTGCAGCTGCAAAGGGAGTCAGATGTAGTAGAAGTACCAAATATCGCACTGCACAGACTGGATCAACCAGTACCGATATTTGTATAAAAAAAGCATTCCATCAAGAATTTCTTGTAGGAATGCTTTTTTGTGTTCAATTACTCGCTAATTTTAACGTCACGTAATTGATAGATGCTGTCAGTACCAACATTGAAGCCGGAAACTTTATCAGATACACCAGTTAAAGTATATGGGTGTAATACGAATGCCATTGGCGACTCGTCTGAAATCAGTTGTAATGCTTCTTTGTAGATTGCTTCACGTGCAGATGAATCAGCTTCACGACGACCTTTTTCTAATAGTTCATCTACTTTTTCACTTGTGTAGAATGAACGGTTACCTGGGTCACCATGTTGTGAAGAGTGGAATAATGCATATAGACCGTAGTCCGCATCACCAGTTGGGTTAGACCAGCCTAAGATGAACATATCGTGCTCGCCGGCAGCTGTTTTTTCCAAGTATGAGCCGAATTCCATTACTTCGATTTCAGCTTCAATGTTTAATTTTTTCAGGTTCTCTTGTAAAACAATTGCAACTTGTTGACGAGCCGGGTTGTCATTTGTCCAGATTGTTGTTTTAAAGCCGTCCGCATAACCTGCTTCTTCAAGTAATGCTTTCGCTTCATCCATGTTGTATGCCATCGAAGTTACATCTTCTGTGTATCCGAAAATACCAGGAGCTAATGGTGAGATAGCAGGAATACCAAAGCCTTCATAAATACCTTCGATTAATGTCGGACGATCGATTGCTTTAGAAATTGCCTGACGTACTTTTGGATCATTGAAAGGTTCCTTTTCAGTGTTGAAACCAAGGTATGTTAAAGATGAAGAAGCTGTTTCTAATACAGAAGCGCCCTCAAAACTATTAACATTTGCTACTTGACCAGGCTCAACTGCACCGATAATGTGTGCATAACCTGATTGTAATTCCGCAACACGAGTAGCGCTTTCAGGTACTACTTTGAATGTTACAGAATCAATGTTTGCTGGAGTGCCAGCGTATTCTTCAAATTTAACTAATTTAATTTCAGTACCTGGAGTCCAGCTTTCAAATTTGAATGGACCAGTACCAACCGGATTTGTACCGATTACAGTGCCAGCTTTAAGTGATGAATCAGCTTTCAGTGCAGCATAATCTTCTTCAATAGATTTAGGTGAAATAATACTACCACCATTGTGCGTTAAGTGAGCAAGTAATGGTGAGAATGGGTATTCAGTTACAAATTGAACAGTAGATTCATCTACTACTTTAATTTCTGTTACCATCTCAAATAAGAAAGCACGTGGAGATGCAACTTCTGGATCTAATAAACGGTCGAATGATGCCTTTACTGCTTCTGCATTAAATTCTTCACCGTCATGGAAAGTAACACCTTGTTTAAGCTTGAATTCCCAAGTTACATCGTCTACTTGAGTCCAAGATTCTGCTAGACCAGGTACTAATTCACCGTCTGCATTACGGTTTACTAATGTTTCATAAAGGTTTGATTGTACGTTAGATGATGGTACGTCATTTGAACCATGTGGATCCAATGAGCTTGCATCAGATAACTCGGCGATAATTAAGTCGCCGCCAGCCGCAGCTTCCTCGGTATTACCAGAGTCAGTATTTGTTTCAGTTCCAGTGTCTCCGCTATCTGTTGATGTGTCTTCTGAATCATCTCCACCAGCACATGCAGCTAGCACAAGTGCAAGTGTAAATGTAAGAAGTAGCATCCATAGCGACTTTTTAGAAAATGACATGTTGGAAGTCCCCCCAATAAGTAATTTTAGAATATTACAAAAATGTAATTTCTGTTAATAGAATAGCACATGATTCCATAGCATCAAATACAAAAAAGAAAAAAACTTTTTTAAGTAGAAAAATTATGTATTTTATAGTATCTTATTATAATGTTGTTATATTCAGAAAAATGATAATAATATAACGGAATCAAGTTTTTAACTATATTTCCAAATAAAAGTATATTATCTGAGTATAACTTTCGAACTAAAAAACATAAAAATATTAAAATATTCTGAATTTTAGTAAAAAAATATTATGTTGAAATGTTCAGATTTCACTCTATATACTAATGCTTATACAAATTTAATATTGTTGTAGGAAGGAAAAAAAATTTGAAAGGGTGAATTAGATTGAACACAACACAAACAGAGCAAAATCCTTCTACTGTGAGAAAAAGCAATCCCCGGGCAGAAGCTTTTATGACAGTCATGAAGCGTTTATTGAAAAACAAAGCGGCTGTAGTTGGTGGAATTATTATTATTTTCATCATTTTAGTAGGTATACTAGGGCCATTTGTAGTAAAGACAGATCCAAATGCTCAAAATATTTTAAACAAATTACAGCCACCTTCAAAAGAACATTGGTTTGGTACTGATAACTTTGGCCGGGACATTTTCTCCCGTATTGTTAACGGAACAAAGCTTACGTTAACTGTAGGATTTTTATCCGTATTTATTGGCGGAATTATCGGAGTTGTAATAGGAATTGTAGCTGGTTACTATGGAGGGGCAATAGATACAATTACGATGCGTCTGATGGATATTTTATTGGCATTTCCTGGTATTTTACTGGCGCTTGCGATTGTATCAGTATTAGGGGGCAGTTTAATAAACGTAATTATTGCGGTAGGGATATTCTCGATACCAGCATTCGCACGTATTGTTCGTGGATCGACCTTACAAGTGAAAAAGCTCGAGTACATTGATGCAGTTAAAGCACTCGGTGCATCGGATATCCGCATCATCTTTAAACATATTTTACCGAACATTTTGTCGCCTATTATTGTTCAGGCAACGATGCGTGTTGCAACAGCAATATTGACTGCTTCCGGTTTGGCGTTCCTTGGTTTAGGTGCAAAGCCGCCAGCAGCGGAATGGGGTGCAATGTTAAGTGATGGACGTGCGTTTATGCATAGTGCGGGCCATATGGTATTAATTCCTGGAATGATGATTGTAATTGTAGTTTTGGCATTTAACATTTTTGGTGACGGGTTACGTGATGCACTTGATCCGAAGATGAAACAATAGGAGGTGGAACAGTAAATGACTAAATATATCATTCGTCGTTTATTACAAACGATTCCCGTCTTGTTTGGGGTTTCAATTTTAGTATTTTCATTGATGTTCCTAATTCCTGGAGACCCTGCCCAAGTAATGGCAGGAGAAGGTGCATCTCAACAAACGGTAGACAATTTACGGGAAAAATTGGGTCTTAATGATCCGCCATATGTGCAGTACGGCCGGTTTTTAGGAAATGCACTGCAAGGTGATTTAGGAAACTCTATTCGCAGCGGACGCCCGGTAATGGATGAGATACAGGCACGTTTTTGGATTACGGTGGAAGTGTCTGTATATGCCACAATTTTAGCTGTATTTATCGGTTTAATTGCCGGAATCATTTCGGCAGTTCGTCATTATACGCTTACAGATGTATCGATTATGATTGTCGCGCTTTTCGGTCTGTCAATGCCGAACTTCTGGTTAGGTTTACTCTTGATCCAATGGTTTGCATTAGGGAACCTGCCATTCGATATGGACCTGCCGGAATTTCTAAAAATGCGCCCTTCCGGATGGGGAGATTCATGGCGCCAAATTATTTTACCTGTCGTAACACTAGGAACAGGCGGAGCAGCTATTATTGCTCGTATGACCCGTTCATCAATGCTTGAAGTAATCGGTCAGGACTATATCCGTACTGCTCGTGCAAAAGGTGTGTCAGAGCGTATCGTTATTTACCGCCACGCACTGAAAAATGCACTAATACCTGTTGTAACAGTTATTGGTCTGGAGTTCGGTGGTTTCCTGGGCGGTGCAGTATTAACTGAGACAATTTTCGCTATTAACGGTATGGGGCGATTGACAATTGATGCAATCAGGCAACGGGATTTCCCGATTGTCCAAGGTACTGTACTTGTAATTTCACTATTATTCGTAATTGTAAACCTGCTTGTTGATATTTCTTACAAGTTCCTAAATAAACGAATTGACTTGAACTAAACATGAAAAGAGGTGTGGCAAATGAATGAAATGGAAAACATTTTAGTCGTAAATAATTTACAAACTTCTTTCGGCACGGATGCTGGAGAAGTACGTGCTGTTGATGGTGTAAGCTTTACTGTTCCAAAAGGTAAAACAATCGGAATTGTAGGGGAGTCAGGTTCCGGGAAAAGTATCACATCACTTTCAATACTGCGCTTACTTGCATCAAACGGTAAAACGAAAGGTGGCGAAGTTCTTTTTAAAGGGAAGGACTTGCTGAAGCTTTCTGAAAAAGCGATGCGTGATATTCGGGGGAACCAGATCTCTATGATTTTCCAAGAGCCTATGACATCGTTAAACCCCGTTTATACAGTAGGCCAACAGATTAGTGAAACAATCCGAATCCATAAAAAAATGGACAAAAAAGCAGCGATGCAGCAATCGGTAGAGATGCTGAAGCTTGTAGGTATTCCCTCTCCCGAAAAGCGTGTTAAGCAATACCCTCACGAACTATCAGGAGGGATGCGTCAACGTGTAATGATTGCAATGGCACTGGCATGTGACCCGGAAATTTTAATTGCGGATGAGCCTACAACAGCGCTGGACGTAACGATACAAGCGCAAATCTTGGAACTGATAAAAGATCTGCAAAACCGTTTAGGCATGTCTGTTATTATGATTACCCATGATTTAGGTGTAGTAGCGGAAACATGTGATTATGTGGCAGTAATGTATGCAGGACAAGTGGTTGAATACTCAGATGTCCGTTCATTATTCAAAAATCCGAAACATCCATATACGTTAGGATTACTTAATTCATTGCCACGTCATGATGTGGAACAGGAAAAACTGATTCCGATTAAAGGAATGGTGCCAAGCCCGCATGAAATGCCGGTAGGATGCCGCTTTGCTCCACGTTGCCCGGTTGCGATCGAGCTTTGCCATAAAAAGCAGCCGGATTTACTGAATACAGATGGCAATAGTTCAGAGCAAATCCGCTGTTGGATGTATTCGGATGAATGGGATGGAGAATCGGAGGTGACGCTATATGGCGAAAAAAGAACTGTTAAAGGTTGAGGGATTAAAACAGTATTTCCCGATTAAGGGAGGTTTTTTAGGCCGTACAGTCAACCACGTAAAAGCGGTAGATGATATTTCCTTTACGATTTATGAAGGAGAGACTGTCAGCATTGTGGGAGAATCAGGCTGTGGTAAATCTACGACAGGCCGGGCGATTTTACGCCTGGAAGAGCCGACAGATGGATCCGTAGTATTTCAGGGGACCGATATTACGAAAATTCGGAAAGGCGAAATGCGTAAATTCCGGAAAGATCTGCAAATCATTTTCCAGGATCCGTATGCGTCGATCAATCCTCGTCAGACAGTTGCAAGTGTGCTGAACGAAGCGATGCATATTCAAAATGTACTGCCGCCAAATCAGCGACGTGCCCGTATTGAACAACTGCTCGAGACGGTTGGGTTACGACCATATCAGGCAGACCGCTACCCGCATGAATTCTCAGGTGGTCAACGTCAGCGTATCGGCATTGCCCGCGCGTTATCGGTTGATCCAAAACTGATCATTTGTGATGAGGCAGTATCTGCGCTGGACGTATCGATTCAGGCACAAGTGCTGAATTTACTGGAAGAGCTGCAAAATGAATACGGTTTAACTTATTTATTCATCTCGCATGACCTAGGGGTAGTACGTCATATTTCGGATCGTATTATCGTAATGTATTTAGGGAAAATTGTGGAGATTGCCGATAAAACAAGCCTGTTCGAAAACCCGCAGCATCCTTATACGAAAGCATTATTATCTGCGATTCCCGTGCCAGATCCGGATGCTGTAAAAAATCGTATTGTTTTAAAAGGTGATGTACCGTCACCAATCGATCCACCACAAGGCTGCCGATTCCATACACGCTGTCCATTTGCGACAGATAAGTGCCGAACGGAAGAACCTGTTTTACGTACCTCTTCTATTATGAAGAATACGCATGAGGCGGCATGCCACTACATGGAAGAAATTTCAGCCGGCAAAATGGCTGTAAAGCAGTAAGCATCGACCGCATCGTACGAACGAATATTCGTGCGATGTGGTTTTTTTATTTGCCCTCATGTACACTTATAATTATAAGATAGGAGGCGGTATTCATGAAAATTTTCCACACAGCAGATTGGCATTTAGGAAAAATAGTACAAGGTGTATCGATGACGAAAGACCAGCAATTTGTGCTTGAACAGTTTATCGAAGAAATCAGAAAAGAAAAGCCGGATGTCATCATTATAGCCGGAGATTTGTATGATCGGTCCGTACCACCGACAGATGCGATCCAACTATTAAATAAAACATTGAAAGAAATTTTAGTCGATGAAAAAACACCGATTTTAGCAATCGCTGGAAATCATGATAGCGCTACACGTTTAAATTTTGGCAGTGAATTTATGAAGGCGAGTGGTTTACATATCGTTGGACATCTAGAACAACAGATCGATCCGGTCATCATGCATGATGAATATGGGGAAGTTCACTTTTATTTAGTTCCTTTTGCAGAGCCATCAATTGTACGGGCACTATTTGACGACCAATCCATTACATCGCATGAGGCGGCGATGGCGAAAATCGTTGAACAGATTAAGCAGACAATGGATGATACGAAGCGCAATATTATCATCGGTCATGCCTTCATTACTAAAGACGGGATGCCGGAACCGAATACGAGTGACTCTGAACGCAAGTTGACGATTGGCGGGACAGAGTGTATCAGTTCAGCGTTGTTTGAACCGTTCTGTTATACCGCTTTAGGGCATTTACATCAGGCGCACTTTGTGGCAAACGAGAAAATTCAATATTCCGGATCACCGCTTAAGTATTCGGAGTCTGAAGTGACTCATAAAAAGGGATTTTTGATTGTTGATTTAAAAGAAGATGGATCAGTAGCAATTGAAAAAAGGATGCTCACACCAATACGGGATATGCGTATTGTGACGGGGGTTTTAGAGGATATATTGCAGCATAAAGTAAACGATGATTATGTATTTGTTAAATTACAGGATGAACATTATGTAAAGGGTGCTGCCGAACTTGTCCGTACTGTTTATCCAAATGCTTTGCATATTGAACGAACAGTTGTATATGAACAGCTTGAACAGCATGCGACAACAATGAACCGTGTTCAAATGGATGATTCGGAGCTGTTTGAACTATTTTACACGGAAATGACGGGCAAGCCTGTAAGTGATGAAATTAAAGAGATTTATACGGATGTATTAGAGCAGTTGATCGAAAATGAACGTGAAAAACAGGAGGTGCTGTAACGATGAAACCAATCAAATTATCGATGACAGCATTTGGACCGTATCATCAAAAGGAAGTCATTGATTTTACTAAACTCCATGAGCATGGAATTTTTGTCGTTTCCGGTGCAACCGGCGCAGGGAAAACGACTATTTTCGATGCGATTACGTTTGCCCTTTATGATTCCGGAAGTGGAGAGGATCGGGAAAAGTCACTGTTTCTGCGCAGTGATTTTGCGGATGAAACGGTCGATACAGAAGTCGAGCTTGAATTTGAAGTGCGCGGTCGTCTTTACCGTATTTGGCGGAAGTTTGGTCATGATGGTGCAAGTGCAAAGCGCGAGTTTTTTGAGATTACCGATGGAATCATTGTACCCGCTGTAGAAAAGTTTCAAGTGAAGCTCATTCAGTCGAAAGTGGAAGAACTGATCGGCTTGACACAGTCCCAATTTAATCAAATCGTCATGCTGCCGCAAGGGGAATTTCAAAAGCTCCTCACGTCGGAATCAAAGCATAAAGAAGAGATTTTCCGGAAGATTTTCAAAACGGAACGCTTTACGAAAATGGTGGAACTGCTGAAAGAGAAAAAGACTATTGCCGAAAAACGTTATGAACAAGCCAAGATGCAGCAGGACAATACGATTCATGAAATTCGTTCCCGACTCCCGCTAAGAGAATCCGAACTGTTTACTGCCCTGAACAATGATGTCATTAATCTGTATCAAGTAAAGAGTGCCTTGCTGACAGAACAGCAACATTACGAAAATCAATGTACTGCATTAAAAGGGGAATATGATGCCTCCAAAAAGAATTTAAAATCATTAGTTAAAACATTAAATGAACAAAGGCTGTTGAATGAGCGGATTGAAAAGTTTTTAATCAGGAAAGCGCGGCTCGAAGAATTACTGCAGCAAAAGGATAAAATCCAGGCAGAACAGCAGAAACTTGTACTTGCCAAAAAGGCTAATCAAATAGAACCTTTAGAACGTGAATATGTGAAGATAAAGCGGCAGCTTGACCAAGCGGAAGTCTCCTTGCAAAAAGCAAAGACTGACTATGAACGTGCACAGGCACAACTTCAGCAGGCGGCAAATCATTATCAGGAGCAAAAACAGCAAGAACCATTGTTGGATGAATATACAAAATCGATTTCGCAGCTAGAACAGCTTGTTCCGATCTATCAATCGATTAATACGCAGCGGGAAAATGTGTCCAAGCTTGCAGAAAATCAGAAAAATGCCAAACAATTATTTGATAAGCTGCAAAGCGAAGCAATCTCTTTAAAAGAAAAATACCAAGAGCAGCAAGCCATTATAAATGAGCTGGAAGATGCAACAGTGACATACCATGAAACGTATGAGGCACATGCGGCATTAACACGGAAAATTGAAATGGCAAAAGAAGTGGCAGCAATACAAATGAATGTCGAAACTTTAGTGAAACAGCTTGCTGATAAGAAACAAATTGCCGATGAAGCACAACAGAAGCTGCAAAATATGGAGCAGCAAATACGCAGCAACCAGGCAGCCTTCCTGGCAGCATCGTTACAGCACGGGAAAGCATGTCCTGTATGTGGAAGCACAGACCACCCGGCCATTCATAACAATGAAGCGGTTGTCGTTGATGAAAATGCATTGGCACTGCTGCGTCAAGAAGGCGACCGGGCGATGAAAAGCTTTTATCAGGTCACTTCGAAATTAGATGTAGAAAAGGCAACATGGGAACAAAAAAATAGTGCGCTTCAATTACTCGGCGCAGAACTTTCGCAACTACGTGAGTATGGACAGCAATTAGCCATACTGACAGAAAAATTGACAAAGCAGAAACAGCAGCAGGCACAGCTTATCGCTGAAAAGAAAACGCTGGCACAGCTTCTGGAAAGTAAAGAAGTGCTGCAAGGGCGTATTGAAAAAGGGCAGCAATATGTAATCGAGATCGATAAACAATATGCGCAGGAAAAAGGGAAGCTTGAGCAAAGTGAACAGTCATTATTGCCTCGGTTCTCTACCTTGGATGAAGTAACACAAGAATTGTCAAGTCAGCAGCAAAAACATCGCCATTTAAAAGCTGCGATTCAAAGTGCACTTGAAACGATGCAAAAGATTCAATTAGATGAAAAATCTTGTGAAGTGAACCATCTGCATGCGCAAAACCTTGTAATAGAAAAACAGCAGGAAACTCTATTATCACAAAAAGCATTTGAGTCAGCATTGCAGCAGGAAGGTTTCGATTTGGAAACATATAGGACTGCGCTGCTGCCATTAAATGTACAGCAGCAAATACAAGATACAGTTGAAGCGTACAAGCAAAACGTTCATACATTATCTGTACAAATTACTGAGGAAGAACCTTTGCTCGTAGGAAAAGAACGTGCCGATTTAACGGCATGTGAGCAACAAATACATGAGCTGAATGAGCAGATTGAGGCACAGTACTCGAAAATGACATTGATTCAGTCCTATGTGGAGCAATGTGAGGAGACGCGCGATAAACTTGACCAATCCGCACAGCAAATTGAAAGCTATAAAGCGAAACTGATGCAAGTCGAACATGTCTACAATTTAATCCGCGGTCAAAATGATGCGAAAATTTCATTTGAGCGTTTTGTACAAATCGGCTATTTGGAAAAAGTGACACATGCGGCAAATGAACGTTTGCGTGTCTTATCAAATGGCCAATACTTCTTGAAATCTACAGGAAGGAAAGAAGGAAATGCACAAAGCGGACTCAGTATCGATGTATTTGACAGCCATACAGGGCAAACACGGGATGTAAAAACACTGTCCGGCGGTGAAAAATTCAATGCCTCACTTTCATTGGCATTAGGAATGGCCGATGTTATTCAAAGTGTTCAAGGAAGTGTGCATATCGATACGATGTTCATCGATGAAGGATTTGGTACATTGGATGAAGAGGCATTAAGAAGGGCAATCGATATATTGATCGATCTACAGCAAACAGGCCGTTTAATCGGTGTCATCTCCCATGTGGCCGAATTAAAAGCAGCAATGCCCGCTATTTTACAAGTCCAAAAGCTAAAAGAAGGCTACAGTAAAACAGAGATTATTCTTAAATAAGAAAAAACACATTTCCCTCCAGTGAAGCGACCCCAATTGCTAGACACATCTAACAATTGGAGGTGCAGTTCACAGTTAAAAATGGGAAATGTGTTTTTTTGCATTAACGTTTTGGAGTTCGTCGTGTAGTTGCTGGTTGGGGTGTAGATTTTTTATCCATCATTTTTTTAATGATGGGGTACACGATTGGCCCATATTTAATTGCTGTTTTAATGAGTTTATTTAATTTCATAATATACACTCCTTAACGAATACAGTTCGTATAAAAAATATACCCATAATGGGAGCCTTCATAAACATTACCGTAAAACTTTAATTGCTTGAACTAGATTCCAAATCGCCAGGATGAAGGTAATAACAACTAAAAGAATAAATCCGATAAAATGCGAACTAATGAAAAAATCCTGAATGCTCAGTGTCATAGTATTATCCCATGAAAGAACAGAAGTGAAAAAGTAAATCATGTACAAAATCCCTAATAGTATCGGAATGAGTTGGGAAATGAAAGCTTTTTTAGAATGGCCTTTAACGGCATCATCTTTCGTAACAATAAATATAATTAACGGTAAAATAAATGGTGCAAAATAAAAGCTCAAATAGCTCAGTGCACTTAAACCTTTCGATTCCATTATTTATCACTCCTTCTTATCTATTATATGTAATTCTAGTACGTTTCAAAATAATAGCTGTTGAAAGTTGTAAAAATATTCGTTACAATGAGCATGTTCAAACAATAAAAATTTAGATGTACCACAAGGGGTGCCGAGAAAGTCGGCTGAGATTGTGCACGGGATTGCACTGACTCTTTGAACCTGTAAGTTAGCACTTGCGTAGGGATGTGGATAGAATCCGACTGTTCAAACGATAGTCAGGCTTTTGTCCTGATTATCGTTTTTTGCTTTTTCTGAATACATGGAAGAAGTAAAAGTTCCATTCTATCCCTCTTCACTTTTGTTACATCGGATAAAAGAAAGGGGAATTGTTGTGGACAGAAAGAAATTATTGATGATGGTGGAGATAGCGATATTTGCTGCCATCGGACTGGTATTGGACCAAGTATCGTTTAAAATGTGGGCACAAGGCGGGTCAATCAGCTTTGTTATGGTGCCGATTATGTTAATGGCCATTCGTTGGGGATTAACGGCAGGACTTGCAACGGGTTTGCTGATCGGTGTTATGCAAATGATGTTCGGAGCTTACATCGTGCACTGGCTACAGGCAATTTTGGATTATGGTCTTGCCTTTACAGTAGTAGGATTAGCGGCAATTGTAAGAAAGCCGTTATTACAGGCTACACAATCACTCAATAAAGTGAAAATGGCACTTTATATCGTCATTGGGGCACTTATAGGCGGAGCTTTAAGATTTGTATCGCACTTGCTTGCAGGTGTCGTGTTCTTTAAAGAATATGCAGGCGATGATAATGTATGGGCCTATTCAATTATTTACAACAGTACTTATATGGTACCTGCTACAATACTTACGGCAATTATCGCAGTTATTTTATTCACTTCTGCACCCCGTTTACTGCAAAAAGTAAAAACAACATAACGAATACGAAACTCAAGGCTTGCAGCAACGGATACTATTCCTGCTGCAAGTTTTCTCTTTTTTCGTGGTAGAAAGTTGTACCGAAATAGTAATAAACCGGTAAAATTTTAAATCCTTGAACAATTACAACCGATTTTAAGTATGCTATAGTTAAGGGTAGACATTGTTTAAGAGGAAGGAAGTTACACATGATTGTTACTACACAAGAAGAAATACAGGCGTTTAAAAAAATTGGACGCATTTGTGCTGAAATTCGCGAGGCGATGAAAGCTGCGACAGTACCTGGCGTGACAACGAAAGAATTAGATGAAATTGCAGGCCGTATGTTTGCGGAAGCAGGCGCGGTTTCTGGTCCTAAAGGCGAATACGACTTTCCGGGATATACATGCATTTCAGTAAATCATGAAGTTGCACATGGTATTCCAGGGAACAAGGTTATTCAAGAGGGCGATATCGTAAACATTGATGTTTCGGGCTCTTTAAACGGATATTTTGCAGATACAGGTATTTCTTTTGTCGTTGGTGAAGGTTATGAAGATAAAGAAAAACTTTGCACTGTAGCAAAATCGGCGTTTGACCGTGCAATGACAAAGGTTAAAGCAGGTTCGAAATTAAATCAGATCGGTAAAGCGGTAGAGCGTGAAGCACGTGATCACGGATTGACGGTAATTATGAACTTAACAGGACACGGCTTAGGCAAATCATTACACGAAGAGCCAAACCATGTATTGAACTATTACGATGCTTGGGATACAACAATCATGAAAGAAGGTATGGTGTTGGCGGTTGAACCGTTCATTTCGGCGAAGGCTGAGCATATCGTAGAATCAGGTGACGGCTGGACATTCATCACACCGGACAAATCATTAGTTGCCCAAATCGAACACTCGATTATCGTAACGAAAGATAAACCGATCATTTTAACAACATTGGAAGACTAATTTATAAACGCGGGAGCCTACAAAAGTGCACCCGCGTTTTTTTGTTCTAACAAAACGTGACGCCAACATAAAATAATCAAATGATTCAAATAAATGACTGCAACAATTACCAATTCCATACACTTTCAAGTAAAATATACATAAATAAATGGAGTAGGGGAGGCAGTACTATTTGAAAAAGCTAAAAGATGTGGATTTATCGCAAAAACTGGAGAAGGAAATCTATAAGAAGCAATTGAAAGCTTTACAATACGAGATGCTTAATGCCCAGCAATTTTTATTTAACAATAAAATCGGTCTTATTATTGCTTTTGAGGGAATGGATGCAGCAGGCAAAGGAGGAGCAATCAAACGCTTAACAGAACGTATCGATCCGCGCGGGTTAATGGTATGGCCAATCTCAGCCCCGCAGCCCCATGAAATGCGGTATCATTATATGCAACGTTTCTGGAGAAAGTTGCCGCAGCATGGCCAAATCGCCATTTTCGACCGTTCCTGGTATGGGCGGGTGCTTGTGGAGCGCATAGAAGGTTTCGCTGAAGAAGCGGAATGGAGACGGGCTTATGAAGAAATTAATAGTTTTGAGAAGCAATTGACAGAAGAAGATTATATAATGATTAAATTTTGGATTCATATCGATGCGGATGAACAGCTTCAACGTTTTAATGAAAGAGCAGCCGATCCGTATAAATCATGGAAATTGACGGCTGAAGATTGGCGGAACCGTGATAAATTCGATTTATATTGTGAGGCAGCGGATGAAATGTTCGAAAGCAATGATTCGGAAAATGCCCCTTGGCACTTAATCCCAGGGAACGACAAAAACTATGCACGTGTTCAAGTGCTAAAAGAAACAGTTGCCCATATAGAAAAGGAAGTTACAAAGCGTGGACTAAAGCTTACGAACATTTTCGAAAGCGGCAATAAAACAACAGCAGATAAAAATAAATCGGGATTTATAGAAATAATACCAAAGCCTGTAAAATCAAAAAAGAAAAAGTTGAAAAAAAAGTAGGCAAGCTTTGAAATGAAATGTAGGTGGTTCAATGAAAAGCTTATTCAAGCTATTTCACAAGAAGGAGGGTCCAATGGTTCGACTTATTGGGCAACAATGTTCGCTTCGTACATTTACCCCGTCCGATGCGAAAGGGTTGGCAAAATTATTAAAGGACAATAAAATGTATTGGTCCGAATTTGAGCCATTACATCGCGATGAATTTTATACAGAACAAGTTCAGTATAATAAAATTTTGGAAAGCATACATCTGCTGCAGTCAAACCGTGAATTTTCTTTCGGTATTTTTTACAATGCAACAGGTCAGTTAATCGGGCATATATCACTTTATTCAATTAAACGATTACCTTACTCAAGCGGTTTTATCGGCTATTCGATGGATGAGAATTTTACAGGTAGAGGAATTGTGACCGAAGCGGTACGTCTAGTAATGGAATTCGCTTTTATCACATTAAATATTCACCGAATAGAAGCGTATGTCGCACCACAAAATTCTGCTTCCATCCGTGTATTGGAAAAAGCGGGCTTTACAAGGGAAGGGCTATTACGGGAGCTGTTGTATATAAACGGCAAATGGGTTGATCATTATATGTATGCCATTTTACAGCGGGAATATAAAGGTACCACATAATAAAAATAGCGACAGTACTCATTGAAGAGCACTGTCGCTAATTATTTATTATTGGTTTTGGTCTACAGTGCCGTCCGTTACTAAATCCAGCTTTCCTGTAGCAGGATCGATAATAAGACCATGTACCGGAACACTTTTTGGCATTAATGGATGTGTTCTGACTAAGTCAACACTTTTTAATACACTTGTTTCAACATCCCCAAAACCGCATAACCATTCTTTTAAATCAAACCGAGCGTAATTGATGACGTCGATCGTTTCCTGTTTAACCCCACGTTCAAGCATATGACCGATCATGACGTTCGGATCCACTGCACTCATCCCGCAGTCGTAGTGGCCGATAATGTATACTTCATCCGCTTGCAATTCATAAACCGCTACAAGTAAACTGCGCATAATCCCGCCGAATGGGTGATTTACGATTGCTCCTGCACTTTTCACAACTTTGACATCCCCGTTGCGTAAGTTCATTGCTTTAGGTAGTAATTCAACTAAACGTGTATCCATACAAGTTAAAACAACAATTTTTTTATCAGGATATTTTGTTGTAGCATACTGTTCATATTGTTTTTCATCTACGAATTTTCCGTTAAACTCTAAAATTGTTTGTAATGCAGACATTTGTTCCTCAAACCCCTTTCGATTCTTTTATATTTTAAAATATTTTTTAGATAATTCAAACAAATGCGCATTATTAAGGTTAAATTTATAATAAAAAGAGAGAAGTATCGCAAAAATCCGCTATAAAAAAACAACCACTCAATAAAGTGGTTGTAAAAATTTTAATGCTGATGGTGGCCATCCAATGATTTTTCGTTTGGCGCAAATGTATTTGCCTTTGAATCTACTATAACAGAGTCGTGTGATTGTAAACCAATACGTAAGAACATAATAAACATAAATAAGAATACAAGAAGTATTACCGTAAATCCTAATACTATCGTATAGTAGTCGGATAAGAACGGATAATGGTGATCAAACATTATAAAAACTCCTCTCTATTTAGTGATATCAATCATTAACCAATTATAACCTAATAAATTGGAACATTGTAGGGTAATTTAGTTAGTTAATGTAGAAAATATTGTAAATATGGCGACATCTTGAAAATTATTTCTTGTATAAATGGAATCTATACAGTTATTAAAATGCCCAGTTTCCATTGCGGAAAACGGGTTCAGCTTGTTCGTCTTCTGTAATTCCATCAATATTCATCTGTTCAGAGCCAATCATGAAGTCGACATGTGTAATACTTTCGTTTAAACCGTTAGCTTTTAATTCATCACGTGACATTGTCTTTCCGCCTTCGATGCAAAATGCATAGGCGCTGCCGATTGCCAGGTGATTTGACGCATTTTCATCGAATAACGTATTGTAGAACAAAATATTCGATTGAGAAATTGGAGAATGAAATGGAACAAGCGCCACTTCTCCTAGATAATGCGAGCCCTCATCTGTAGCAATAAGATTTTTTAATACTTCTTCTCCCTGCTCAGCCTCTACTTTAACAATACGTCCGTTTTCAAATGTAAGTTTGAAGTTGTCGATAATATTACCGCCATAGCTTAATGGCTTTGTACTAGACACATACCCGTTTACACCATCTTTATGCGGTACTGTGAAAACTTCTTCAGTCGGCATATTTGCCATGAACTCTTCGCCTTTTTCGTTGACACTGCCTGCCCCACACCATAAATGTCCTTTAGGAAGCTCGATCGTCAAGTCCGTACCTGGTGCTGTATAGTGTAATTTCGCATAGTTTTTATTGTTTAAGTAATCAACTTTTTCATGCAAGTTGTCATTATGCTGTGCCCAAGCTTCTACCGGGTTATCCAGATCTGCGCGTGTCGCTTTAAAGATGGCATCCCATAATGCCTCTACTTGCTTTTCTTCCGGTAAATCCGGGAATACTTTGCGAGCCCATTGTTTTGATGGAGCAGCAATAACCGTCCAGCTGATTTTATCTGACTGAACATATTGACGGTACTTGTTCAAAGCAGTGCCTGAAGCTTTTTGGAATGCTGCAATACGTTTTGAATCGATCCCCGACAGTAAATCCGGACTTTGAGATACAATGCTCATAAATGCCGCACCTTCTTCAGCAAGCCATTCACGCTCCTGTACTTTCCAAGGCGGGAAGAAATCGAAAGAATCATCCGGTGCCAGCTCATAGCGAGTACGTGTAATTTGATCATCTGTATAATCTACAAATACTTGTTTGGCTCCAATTTCATAGGCAACTTTAGTAACTACTTGTACAAATGGTGCCGACTCGATAGAAGCCGCAATATACAAATATTGATTCGGATGAATATTGACACCGATTTTTACTGCCAGTTCTGCGTATTTCGTTAAATTTGCTTCGAATATAGAATTCATTGATTCATTCCTCCAATAATTATCTTAAAAATTAGTTAATTTCAGACACATTAATAGTCATATTCCAGCTTAGAAAAGAACAATAATGTGTCAAAAACAAAAAAATCTTCTTATAACTAGTGTAAAGGAAGTTAACAAAAATTTAAATATACCGAAATAAAGAAAAGACATCGTAATTTGGAGGTACTACATATGGATATATCATCAGTTGTTGGGGTTATCATCGCCTTTATCGCCCTGTTAGTCGGGATGTTCTTAAAAGGTGTTACACCGGAAGTGCTAATAAACCCTGCTGCTATTTTAATTATTATTTTCGGTACGATTGCTGCAGTTACAATCGCTTTCCCGATGAAAGAACTAAAAAGGGTTCCAAAGCTTTTTAAAATTTTGTTTTCAGAAACAAAACTCGCAAGTGATATTGAGCTGATAAAAATGTTTTCGCAATGGGCTGACTTAGCCCGCCGTGAAGGACTATTGGCATTAGAAGGTAAAGCAGCTGAAATTGAAGATCCGTTTTTAAAAAATGGTCTAACATTAGCAATCGATGGTCAAAACGCTGACTATATTCGCGATGTGTTAACAGAGGAAGTTGAAGCGCTGGAAGACCGCCATGCAAGTGGAGCGGGTATTTTCTCTCAAGCAGGTACATATGCACCTACACTTGGGGTACTTGGTGCTGTAGTCGGTCTTATTGCTGCATTAAAAGATATGTCTGATATTGATAAATTAGGACATGCCATTTCAGCGGCCTTTGTTGCAACATTATTGGGGATTTTCACAGGTTACGTTTTATGGCATCCATTTGCCAACAAGCTAAAACGCAAATCTGCTGTAGAAGTTAAGCAAAAGCTAATGATGGTTGAAGGAATTTTATCCGTACTTGAAGGTGAAGCACCTCGTGTAATCGAGCAAAAGCTGGCTTCATATTTAACGATGGAAGAACGTAAGCAAATTACCGAAAGCGGGGCGGGTGGCCTTGGCAAAGAAGCGTAAAAGACATAAAAAGCATGAGGAGCATATTGACGAGTCCTGGTTAGTTCCTTATGCAGATATATTGACGTTATTATTAGCATTATTCATTGTACTATTTGCATCAAGCTCAGTGGATGAGCAGAAATTACAGCAAATGTCTACAGTGTTTAATGATATTTTTACCGGTAGTACAGGTGTAATGGATAACACATCTCTTATACAAACTCCGGATAGTTCTATACCAACAGGAGTCTCCAAATATATGGAGGATCAGGAACATCTTCAAGAAACACAAAACCGTGTGGATGAGTTTATTGCCGTTAATGAGCTGGAAGACCAGTTTGAAACGAAAATGACAGAAGAAGGATTATTGATTACAATCCGGGACAGTATTTTATTCGATATGGGGCGAGCGGATGTAAAAGCGGAATACGATTCAATTGCTGACGAGCTTGCGCAACTATTAATGTTTGATCCACCGCGTAATGTTGTCATTACGGGTCATACAGATAATGTACCGATTAAGACACCGGAATTTGACTCTAACTGGGATCTGTCAGTTATGCGTGCAGTAAACTTCATGAAGGAAATCGTTTCGGGCAATGAGCAACTTGATTCCAAATATTTCAGTGTAAAAGGTTTTGGTGAATTCCAGCCGATTGCTACGAATGATACAGAACAAGGCAGAGCTAAAAACCGTCGTGTTGAAGTGCTCGTACAGCCGCGTATAGCAGAAAATGGCGATGTGATCGTGGAATAGCAAGAAAGCTGTTTGGAAGGGGAAACCTTCTGAACAGCTTTTTTTATTAAATTAAATCGCTCATAAAGTAGAAAGTACTTCCATACTACTCGGGATGAAAAGACTTAATATAAATTTGACATTAATTAAACAAAAGTTTATAATAATAAACAAATGTTTGATTCGAGGTGATAAAGTTGAATGAAAAGGAAAAATTAATCTTTCAATTAATAAAAAGAAATCCCTACTTATCACAACAGGAAATGGCAGAACAACTTGGAATGTCCAGGCCGGCGCTTGCCAATATGATCTCATCGCTTATAAAACGAGGGGAAATTTTAGGACGTGCTTATGTTTTGCCGGAAAAAAATCAAATCATTGCAATTGGTGGTGCCAATATCGATCGTAAATTCACTATTGAGCAAAATGTCCAACTAGGGACTTCCAATCCTGCTGCTGTTACAGAATCGGTAGGCGGTGTAGCCCGTAATATCGCTGAAAACTTAGGACGTTTAGGCAACCGGGTATCCTTGATTACTGTAATGGGTGAAGATCATGATAGTGCATTTATTGAACAAAATTGTAAGAGTATGATGAATGTGGATTTAGTAGAGAAATTAAGTGATTATAATACAGGTTCCTATACAGCAGTACTTGACAATATGGGCGAGCTGGTAATATCAATGGCAAATATGGCGATTTATGATCAGTTGCTGCCAAGTGTTTTAAAAAAGCACGAAGCAATATTACAAAATGCCAGCTGTATTGTCATTGACTTAAACAGTCCGGTAGAAACAGTAGAATATATTAGGAATTTCGCAATGGAGCGTAATATCGCATTGGCGGTTATCCCGGTTTCCGCACCTAAAATGAAAAATGTGTCGCAGGATTTGCACGGTATCCGTTACTTCATCTGCAATCGTGATGAAGCGGAAAGCTATTTAAATGTGGAGCTGAATACATTTAGCCATTATGAAAAGGCAGTTAACATGCTATTGCAAAAAGGGGCGGAGCATGTTGTGCTCACTCTGGGCGAACATGGAGTAATGGTAGGTAACGAAGGCAATGTAGTACATTACAAAGCAATTGCAACTAGAAATATTGTCGATGTTACAGGTGCAGGAGATGCTTTTGTCAGTGCATTTTTACATGGTGTATTAAACGATGAGGAGCTTGAAGAAGCAATCCAGCTCGGATTAGTAAATGCATCGAAAACATTGCAATCGGATAAAACAGTACGTGAAGATTTAACAAAAGATAACTTACTTGAATGGAGGAATTTATAATGGAACAATATTTATCATATTCACAAGAGGTATTAGAAGCTAAAGAGAAAGGTTTACCAATCGTAGCGTTGGAATCTACAATTATTTCACACGGTATGCCATATCCTCAAAATGTACAAACAGCTCGTGAAGTAGAACAAATTATTCGTGATGGCGGTGCAGTACCGGCAACAATCGCATTAATCGACGGAAAAATTAAAATCGGTCTTTCTGATGAAGAATTAGAAATGTTCGGTAATGCTCAAGGTGTAGCAAAAACAAGCCGTCGTGATATCGGTTACTTACTTGCAACAAAGAAAATCGGTGCAACTACTGTAGCAGCTACAATGATCTGTGCGGAGCTTGCTGGTATTGAACTATTCGTAACAGGCGGTATTGGTGGAGTTCACCGTGGTGCTGAAACTACAATGGATATTTCTGCAGACTTGGAAGAGCTGGCAATGACAAATGTAGCTGTAGTATGTGCAGGTGCAAAATCAATTTTAGACATCGGCTTAACATTGGAATACCTTGAAACAAAAGGTGTACCTGTAATTGGTTACGGAACAGATAAATTACCTGCATTCTATGCACGTGAGAGTGAATTTGATGTAAATATCCGTGTTGATTCTGCAGAAGAAACAGCCGCAATCCTACGTGCGAAATGGGATTTAGGCTTACGTGGCGGTGCATTGATCGCAAACCCGATTCCAGTAGAAGATGCTATGGAATCAAGCGTGATCGACGGAATTATTGACAATGCTTTAAATGAAGCGAAAGAACAAGGTATCGCAGGCAAAAATGTAACACCATTCTTATTAGGTAAAGTGAAAGAGCTGACAGAAGGTAAATCATTGGATGCAAATATTGCCCTTGTTAAACATAATGCCCGTGTAGGTGCAAAAATCGCTGTCGAATTAAATAAATAATTAATATTTCCTGGGGAATAGGAAATGAAAAAAGAAGCTTGTCGAATTAATCGATGAGCTTCTTTTTCACATTTCACATTTGAAGTTATTTACGAAGGGCGCCTAGTTCTGCTACGATGGCATTCATCTCGCTTGGGCTAAATGAATCGCGTTTCATAACCATTTCATATAAATATTGCAGATCTTCGTATTTTTCTTCATCAAATGCAGTAGACTGCATAGCATCAACATTTACCATACGAAGTTTTTCTTTGATTTGCTCGATCATATAGATGACGTTTTGCTGCGACGGGTTTGATAAATCCATAATTTGTGTGCCCTACCTTTCAATGTTTACAAAAATATCATTTCATGCAACCATCATCTTGTCAACAGGTTAAAGTTTACTGAATACTTTTAATAATATCGAACATTCGTTAAAATACAAGTAGATAAGTTTTACGAAAAAATATTAAGGGAATACGAAAGCATATATAGGAGGAGAAAAAAAGATGAAAAGTAAACTATTACCTTTTATAGCAATTGGAGCAGTAACTGGAGCAGCGATTAGCATGTTGGACAAACAAACACGTGAACATACTGTAGAAACAGCAAAAAAAGCGAAGGATACAGTAGCGTACTATTCCGAAAACCGGGATGAATTAATGGCGTTGGTAGAAACAAAAATGGAACAGGCGCAATCATTGTATGGAACAGTAAATAATGGTGTCCAATCAATAATGCAAAATGAAAATGATATTAAAGAGTTACCTGCTACAATTCAAAGTATGGTTTCAGAAACGATTCAGGCTTTCTCGAAAAAGGATGAGCAAATCGGGTAAGCGGATGTCCATGATATCCACTGAATCATCATAATGTGAACAGGTGGTGGCAGCATGGAAGAAAAGGAAGAACTGAAAGAAAAAATTTCGTTAGTGAAATCATATGTTTCACCGGAGCGCAGCCAAATAAATATATTGACAACAAAAGGGTTCATCCAAGATTTAATTTATCGGATTAAAAATGTGGATATGTCGGGCATGGGAGCACAATTGGCCTATTTTTTCCTGTTATCATTTTTCCCTATGCTTATTTTTATGGTAACACTGTTACCTTACTTAAATTTGGAACAAGGGCAAATATTCGATTTTTTAAGTGATGTTATGCCTGAAGAAGTATATGGACTGATTGAAACAACGTTAGCAGATGTTTTGAATAATCAAAACGGTGGTCTGCTTTCAATCGGTATCATTGGTACGATCTGGTCTGCCTCAAGAGGTGTAGATGCACTGATGAAAGCATTGAACCGTGCCTATGATGTGGAAGGCAGAGCAGGGTTTATCAACCGTTTATGGTCACTTATTTTTACGATTGCATTAGTAGCGGTTATTTTAATTGCCCTGTTATTCCCTGTTTTTGGTCAGCAGATCGGGAATATTGTATTCGGCTATTTAGGTGTCGAGGAATCATTTGAAAGCATTTGGACCTTTGTTCGCTGGATTACGCCACCAACACTTATTTTTATCGTCCTATCGATCATGTATTGGATCGTTCCGAATACAGATCCGCGGTTAACGATGTTTAGTGTTATTCCAGGGGCTGTTTTTGCGACTTTAGGCTGGCTTGTATTAACTTACGGATTCTCATTCTATATTAACAATTTCGGTAATTACAGTTCAACATACGGAAGTATCGGCGGGGTCATTATTTTAATGCTTTGGCTCTATTTCACCGGAATGATTCTTATCCTTGGCGGTTTGTTAAACGCATCATTCCAAAAGAGACAGCTTGCGAAGGAAAGCAAAAAGCAAGCTAAAACACCTGTTTTTTAGCCGAAACTGTATGCGGAAAAATGCCATTTCTTTTTATAGAAATGTCAATAATGGCTGTATGTTTTGTACAAATTTAATGGACAAAGCAAAAAGGTGCATCCTGCTAATGGGATGCACCTTTTAAAGCTGGATTAAACATTTTTACTTAGCATACGTAATCCATTTAAAATAACTAGAATCGTACTGCCTTCATGACCGATAACGCCTAAAGGAAGACTGATTGCTTGGAAAAAGTTCGATATGATCAGCAATGTAATAACCGTTAATGAAAAAATAATGTTCTGTTTCACAATACGCTGCATTTTGCGCGAAAGCTTAACGGCATGGGCGATTTTAGATAAGTCGTTTTTCATTAAAATGACATCCGCTGTTTCGAGTGCCACATCTGTACCGCCACCCATAGCAATACCGATGGATGCAGTGGCAAGGGCAGGGGCATCATTAATACCGTCGCCAACCATTCCGACATGACCGGATGTTTTTTGATAGTGCTTAATATGCTCGACTTTCGTTTCCGGTAAGCATTCTGCTACATAAGTTGAAACACCCGCTTCTTTTGCAATCGCTTTTGCCGTTGTTTCGTTATCACCAGTCAGCATGGCTACGTTAATACCTAGCTCTTGCAGTGCGGCTACCGCTTTTTTTGCTTCGTCCCGAACGATATCTTTAAGGGCGATTAGTGCTGCAATGCCATGTTGATCTTTCAGGAACACAACTGTTTTACCTTCATTCGCTAAATGTTCGAGTGCTCCGTCAGCAAATTGATGGGCCGAAGTTGCTCCTACAAAATCAGGTTTTCCGATTAAATAGGGCTGTTCATTAAACAGCGCTTTCATCCCGTAACCCGGAATATCTTCAATAGTAATATTGTACGTAGTAATGACATCCTGCTTTTTTGCAAATGCATTAATTGCCTGTGCAAGGGGGTGATTTGATTGTCCCTCAATTCCTGCTATTAAAGCTAACGTCTGCTGTTCGTCTAAGTCTTGACGTACAATAAAATCCGTCACAACAGGTGTTCCTTGTGTTAATGTACCGGTCTTATCGACAGCCAATACGCGAATCGCGCTTAAATGCTCTAAATGCACACCACCTTTAACTAGTATCCCGTTTCTTGCCCCATTGGAAATAGCTGAAAGGGTAGCCGGCATAATAGAAGCAACTAATGCACAAGGAGAAGCAACTACTAGTAACACCATTGCTCGGTACAGTGTTGTCGTCCAGTCCCAACCTAATAAATAGTGCGGTAAAAACATCATAAGTGCTACGGCCAATAATACAGCTTTTACATACACATTTTCAAAGCGTTCAATAAACTGTTGGGAAGGTGATTTTTCACTATGTGCAGATTGAACAAGTGTAATGATTTTTTGGAATAACGTTTCGGAACTGGGCTTCGTTACTTTTACAGTTAATACACTGTTTAAATTTACTGTCCCTGCAAAAACTTCATTCCCTATATTTTTAGTAATCGGCATTGATTCACCTGTAATTGCTGCCTCATCGACTGTTGAGACACCTTTAAAAATTTCGCCATCAGCTGGAATACGTTCGCCGGGCTTGACTAGAATATGATCGTTTATCTTCAAGTCTTTAACCGAAACTTTAATCGGTTCGAATCCGCCTCGTACCAGCCAAGCTTCTTCCGGCTGTAATTCCATTAATGTAGAGATTTCACGGTTATTTTTATTCATTGCATATGTTTCAAGTGCGCCACTTAAGGCAAATATAAAGATTAATACAGCGCCTTCCATCCAGTAACCGATAACGGCAGAACCAATGGCAGCAATAATCATTAGAATTTCTACATTTAAAGATTTATCTTCAATTGTATCTTCAATACCTTCTTTTGCTTTTGCATAGCCACCGATGAAAAACGCGGTTAAATAGGCTATTACAGCAGCTGTCGTTTGATCCGTTGATTCCATTCGCCATGCGAGCAAAATGATAAAGCCGGACACCAATGCAGCTATTAATTCTTTATGTTCTAAGATTTTCTCATTTAATGATAAGTTTTCTCGATTAGAATTACTCATAAATACCTCCTTGATAATGATTATTAATATTAATAAGGACTGATAATGGATTTCATTTAGATTAGAATGATTTCTTGTTTAGAATAATTATAATATAGGTAACTTATTTTGTAAATAACATACAATAGAGAATTAAAAAAAATAATGCCAACTTGACTTATAAGGATTATAGAGTAATATAATGGAGTACATTTATTAAATTGGAGGAGTTTACTTTGAATTTCTACGTATTGCTTAATATTGCTTTGTTGCTAATCGTCATTGCTTTTTTATATTTCCTTAAAACGAAGCATGTTAAGTTTTCAAATCGTGTTTTTATTGCCTTAGGATTAGGTATTTTACTTGGAGTAGTTTTACAGTTTGCCTATGGGGCAGGGGCTGATGCCATTAATGAAACTGTTCCATGGTATAACATTGTCGGTACCGGCTATGTAAAGTTACTGCAGATGATTGCGATGCCTTTAGTATTCATCTCAATATTAGCTGCCTTTACAAAAGTTACTTTTGGTAAAAACTTAGGTAAGTCAGCAGCAGTCATTTTATCGGTATTAATCGGAACAACTGCGGTTGCGGCTGGTTTAGGTATTGCATCAACAGTGCTGTTTGATTTAGATGCTTCTCAAATTATGCAAGGTGAAGCCGAAATCGCTCGCGGAGAATCACTGGTTGAACGTTCTGCGGAAGTAACACCTTTACCGGAACAGATTTTATCAATGTTTCCTGCAAACCCATTTGCGGATTTAACCGGATCACGCGCAACGTCAACAATTGGGGTTGTAATTTTTGCAGCATTTCTAGGATTTAGTTATTTAACACTCCGTCGAAAAGAGGAAGAAACGGCGGCAAATGTAAAAAAAGGTGTCGATGCACTTTACGGTTTAATTATGGGTGTTGTACGTATTATTTTACGTTTGACTCCATATGGTGTAGCTGCCATTATGGCACGTACAGTAGCAACAAGTGATTTAGGGGCGATTATGGATTTAGGTAAATTCATCCTGGCTTCTTATGTGGCATTGATCGCTATGTTCATCCTACATTTAGTCATTGTTTCGTTAACAGGTTTAAGTCCATTAACTTATGTGAAGAAAACAGCAGAAGTATTACTGTTTGCTTTTACGTCACGTTCAAGTGCAGGGGCGTTGCCGTTAAATATTCAAACACAGACAAAGCGTCTTGGAGTTCCTGATGGAATTGCCAATTTTGCTGCTTCATTTGGTCTTTCAATCGGGCAAAACGGTTGTGCGGGTGTATATCCGGCAATGTTGGCGGTAATGATTGCACCGACAGTTGGTATTGATCCGTTAACACCTGGCTTTATCGCAACATTGATTTTAATTGTAGCGATTAGTTCGTTTGGTGTGGCCGGTGTTGGTGGTGGTGCGACATTCGCAGCCATTATCGTATTATCTGCAATGGATTTACCGATTGCGCTAGCAGGTGTTTTAATTTCTGTAGAACCGTTAATCGATATGGGACGTACAGCACTTAATGTTAGCGGGTCAATGGTTTCGGGTGTCGTATCAAGCCGTGCAACAAAAGAGCTCGATACAACAATTTACAATGAATCAGCTGATAAACAATTAGTTCAATAATAGTAAAAAGCAGCACAGATTAAGTTCTGTGCTGCTTTTTATTAACCAAACAATCGATCTCGCATAAAAAAGGTCGCGCTGAAAAATAGCCAAAGCATTACTGAAAGATATAGATATATATATCCAAAAGTTACATAAGGGAAAATAATACTAACATAAATCGTATATAAAAGAGCTACAAGGAAACTGCGTTTATACTGATATTTTGTGCTCACATGTATTTGAGCAGCTATAAATAATGCATTGATCAGTATCTTAATATAGAACATAAAACACCACCTATACCTTTTATGAAAAATAGTATAGCATACCAATAAAAAGAATAGTTAGAATAATATGTAATTTGAAATACAGAAATAAAAAACGACTTCAACCTTTAGAGGAAGAAGTCGTTTTATTATCTATTAGAATACACGCTCTGCATGCAATGCTAGTTTATCTAAAGAAGATTTCTCTACATCAGCATGTAATGAGTTACCATGAGAATCCATTGTTACAACTGCAGTAAAGTCTTTTACTGTTAAATGCCACATCGCTTCCGGAATACCGAATTCCATTAAGTCTACACCGTCAACAGATTTGATGCAGTCTGCATAGTACTGAGCAGCACCACCGATTGCGTTCAAGTAAACGCCACCGTGTTCTGATAAAGCTTTAAGTGTTTTTGGACCCATGCCGCCTTTACCCATAACAGCACGGATACCGAATTTTTTCATGATATCGCCTTGGTATGGCTCCTCACGAATTGAAGTTGTAGGTCCCGCAGCTTTAACAACCCAGTTGCCTGCTTCGTCTTTAGCCATTACCGGACCACAGTGGTAAATAATTTGACCGTCCAAGTCTACTGGCGCTTCTACACCTTCACCGATTAGGTGGTGGTGGATTGCGTCACGACCTGTGTACATACGGCCTGAAATTTTTACAACATCCCCAACTTTAAGTGAACGAATTTTTTCTTCAGTAATTGGTGCAACTAATTCAACTACTTTGTTGTCAGAGTTGTCTTGTTTTTCTTCATCACGGAAAGTGATTTTTTCACCTTCTTGGTAGTGCCAGTTTGTGATTTCGCCAGTCACCGGATCGATATCGATTGCCATACGACGGTAAGCCCAACAGTTGTACGCTACAGATACGAAGAATGAAGCTGGTAAACGGTCCATTACGCCGATTTTACAACCTAATAATGTTGCTTCACCGCCGAAGCCCATTGTACCAACACCGAATGTATTTGATTTTTCTACGATATATTGTTCTAGTTTTGCTAAGTCTTCGATTGGATTCACATCATCAACGTGACGGAATAACTGCTCTTTTGCAAGATCGTAACCTGAAGAGCGGTCACCACCGATACCAACACCGATGAAACCAGCAGAACAGCCTTGTCCCTGTGCTTGCCATACAGAATGTAAAATACATTTACGAATCCCGTCTAAGTCACGACCAGCGCGGCCTAAACCTTCTAATTCTGTAGGTAAAGAATATTGGATATTTTTGTTTTCACAGCCGCCGCCTTTTAAAATAAGCTTCACTGTAATATAGTCATTTTCCCATTGCTCAAACTTTACTACTGGAAGGCCAGCACCAATGTTTGTACCAGAGTTTTTACCAGTTAATGAATCAACTGAGTTTGGACGTAATTTTGCATCTCCTGTAGCTGCAGCAATTGCAGTATGGATTGCTTTTTTAATTTCGATTTGGTTTACGCCAACCGGAGTATATACTTTAAATGTTGGTAGACCAGTATCTTGACAAATTGGAGATACATTGTCTTCTGCCATTACAATATTTGTAGTGATTGTGTCTAAAGACATCGCTGCACGTGTACCAGCATTTTCTGCTTCTTTTGCAGCTTTAATAGCACGACGAACGTCTTTTGGTAAGTTAGTAGATGTTTCAGTTACTAAAGAATAAAGACTTTTTTCTAAAGTTTCTAAGTATGCCATCTTATTTTTCCCCCCAGAAAAATATGTGTATTTTGATCAGTGAAAAGCTTGATATAAGGTAGAACAAAACTTTCACTAAAAAGCGATTGTGATGTCCTTCTTGATAATCCATCTTACATTATAACTCTTTTAAAGTGGAAAAAAAAGAGCGCTTACATGAATGTTGTCGGATTAAATGAAAAAACGACGAATAATAGCAGAACTAGTCAAAAGAATGAAAAAAGCAATACCTATTGTACAGGCATTGCTGAATTTTTCTATTTTTCTTCGCGGGATTGGAACTGGTCCATTTTTTCTTCTAAATCATCCATCATTTGAATTAAGCGATCAATATCTTCAATTTCCGTCGTTGCAGGATCGATGGCATCAAGCACTTCAAGGAAAATTTCCAGGCGTTCTTTTAAATAGGTTACTTGTTGTTCTTTGTTTGTAATTGGCTTCATAATGTATGATGCTCCTTTTGTATTGACTTATTAATATTATACTACGCTATTTTCTAAAAGTTAAACAACAACTTGTAGGATATATCGGACCATTCTATTAAATTAACTTTAAAAAATAGGAAATTGTATAGTACTTGTTAATTATTTTAACATTCTGTTAATTTTGAATATTTACATTAATGAAGTGTTATGATAAAGTAAACTCATACTTAAATACGAAGGAGATGGTCGGAAAAAACATGTATAGACAAACTCAAGAAAAGGAGGAAGTTTAAACATTTACGGCTCAATGCCGATACGATTGTTTACGCAACGCAGAAATGGAATATAGTGATATTTAAAACCCCAGTTAACTTTTAGAGATAAAGTTAGCTGGGGTTTTTGAGTTTACTTTTATTTCTCCTGAAAGCTGTGATACGATAAATTGTATGAACTAAGGGAGAATATTGTAATGAGTTATGAACAGCGCAGATTTGCTATTTTAGTTATTATTGTATCGATTTCAGGATTTTCGCAAGGAATGCTTTTACCTCTGATTTCAGTGATTTTTGAAGGGGACGGCGTATCCTCAACGCTCAACGGATTGAATGCAACAGGTTTATACATAGGAACACTATTGATATCACCATTTATCGAGCGGCCATTACGCAAGTATGGCTATAAACCGATTATCATATTGGGTGGGGCACTCGTTTTTGTGTCACTGTTTTTATTTCCATTATGGAAAAGTGTCATGTTCTGGTTTATTCTCCGCCTGTTGATTGGCATCGGGGATCATGCACTGCATTTTTCAACACAAACTTGGATTACTTCAACAACAGCTACACAAAAACTTGGTAAAAGCATGTCAATATACGGCATATCTTTTGGTGTCGGGTTTGCTCTTGGCCCACTGTTTGTTCCGCTAATCAAAATTTCGGAAAGCTTTCCGTTTATTATTTCATCGGCATTATGTTTATTGGCATGGTCGCTAGTCTTTTTCGTGAAAAATGAAAAACCGGAAGCGTTGGCAGGAGATGCGAATGAGTCGGGTTTCAAGCGTTACAGTCTTGCTGTAAAGTACGGCTGGATTGCTTTTTTACCACCGTTTGTTTATGGTTTTTTAGAATCATCATTAAATGCTTTATTCCCGGTTTATGCATTGCGAAAAGAATTTGACGTAGCATTTGTATCAATTATTTTGGCCGGCTTTTCGATCGGTGCGATTGTTATGCAATTTCCGCTTGGTGCATTAGGCGATAAAATTGGTCGCCATAAAGTCGTAGTTTCTGGGCTCTTTGCCGGCAGCATATTTTTCTTAATAGGTAATTTTTATGAGCATTCGGAACTGTCTGTAGCGACAGTCTTCTTTTTTGCAGGTATGTGTGTAGGCTCGATGTATTCGCTCGGTATCACATATATGACCGATTTGACTCCGAAAGAGCTGTTGCCGACAGGGAACTTGCTTTGTGGTATTTTCTTCAGCTTAGGAAGTTTAACAGGCCCGCTTTTAGGCGGATTATATTTGGAAGTGTTCCCGAACAACGGGTTCTTATTTGTGATTTCGCTCATGCTTCTAACGGTGGCGGTTGTCATTCTGTTTTTCGGCAAATCAAGAAAAACAGCTGTATAAAAAAGCAGACGTTCTCTTAATTAGAACGTCTGCTTTTTACTGAAAAGAAGACTATTGCTGTTAAAATCATTGCTAAAATTATGTAGATGAACACATTTAAATAGTTCACTCCACCAAATGTAACAGCGGCTTGAAGTGAGCTTGCTGAAGTTGCGGAATTTTCATCATTGCTTGGGAAGATGAAACCTGCAAAAGATGAGATCGCCCAATAAGAAATAATAAAAGTGAGCACTACAAATAGAAAATTCTTCATATTAATACCTCCTGGCGACTTCTATTTTACATGAAAAGTAAAGAAGTGGGTGAGGTTCTGCTAAAAGATTCATAAAAGCGGCGCGCCTTTATAAAACAAAATTCGCCGCTTTCGTGTTATTTTGCTTCAGGATCTGGTTGGTGAAGACCAAAAATATTATTTTCAGTATCAATGAAATATCCTTGCCAAGCCATACCTGGCAGCGCATATTTAGGCAAAGCTACTTTACCGCCATTAGCTAAGATTTTTGCTCCGGTTTCATCATAATCGCTTACACCTAAAGTACATACTGCCGAATTGACACTTTGTCCTTCTGCAGGGGAAGGGCCCTGCCGCTGCATTAATGCACCATTAATGCCTGGATATTGGTCGTCGCCAGTAATGGCTCCAAAATAAGGCATGCCTGCATATTCACTATAATCCTCAAAACTCCACCCAAAAACAGTCTGATAGAAGTTTTTCGCCCGTTCCATATTGTCTACATGAATTTCAAAATGAATGATTCTCCCCAATTAGATCCCTCCGAAAATATATTTAATTCAATATTGCGTCAATTGAAGTCTATTTGCAAGTTTTCACCAAAAGAAAGCCTACACAAGATTTTTGTGCAGGCAATAGATTTTACTATTTTTTTAAAGTCAGTTTTACAACACATTCAACCTGTGCCGTCTGCGGGAACATGTCGACTGGTTGAATATATTCAACGTTGTAAGACTTTGATAATTCCTTTAAATCACGCGCAAGTGTTGATGGGTTACAAGATGTGTACACGAAACGCTTTGGTTTGATTTTTAATACAGTTCGAATAAAGCCTGGCTCTAAACCTGTACGAGGCGGGTCCACACAAATGACATCCGGACGGTAATCTTCTTTTGACCAGCGGAACAGCCATTTATCTGCAGAGCCTGGGAAGAAACGTACATGCTGCAGGTTATCGTTTGTACGTGCATTGTACTTCGCATCGGCAATTGCTTCGTCTACATTATCCATACCGCGCACTTCGCGGGCACCTTCTGCCAGCCACATACCGATAGTACCAACACCGCAGTATGCATCGACAACATTTTCTTTTCCAGTCAGTGCCGCAGCTTTTTTAATTTCATTATATAAATGGACTGTTTGTTCAGGGTTAAGCTGAAAAAATGCACGAGTTGATAAATCAAATGCAAATTCTCCCAACTTTTCATGAATCGCGTCTTTTCCGTCTAAAATATAAGTGTCCGGACCAAATATTAACGAGGTTTTCTCGCGGTTGACGTTTTGTGTAATAGAAACGATTGAAGGATCAATCTTTTTAATACGTTCGATCAACTCTTCTTTATGCGGAAGCTCACGGCGTGTTGTGACAAGACATACTTGTGTTTCACCAGAGCGCATACCTGTACGGACAACAATTGTACGAACTAAGCCGTTTAACGTTTTTCCATCGTAAATCGGGATATTTAGCTTTTGTAAAATTTTACGAGTAGCAACTGTAATTTTTGAAGTTACAGGATGTTGTACAAGACAGTCATTAATATTTAAAAGCTGGTTTGTTCCTTCAGCAAATAGACCTGCATATACACGCTTGCCTTCTTTACGTACTTGGAACTGAGATTTGTTGCGGTAATGCCAAGGATTATCCATTCCGATTGTTGGGCGGATTTCAGCGGTCTGACCGATTTCTTTCGCGTATTTTTCGAATGCTTGTACGACGATATCCCGCTTATTCATTAACTGCGCGTCATAAGTCATATGCTGTAATTGACAGCCACCACACTCAGAATACACAGGGCAAGGCGCTTCTTGACGGAATTCACTTGCTTTACGTATTGTTAAGATTTCCGCTTCAGCAAATTTAGGTGATACTTTAGTTAATTTTACTGTTACTTCTTCTCCGGGAATCGCACCTTTTACGAATACGACATTGCGTTTATAAAAACCGACACCTTCACCATTAATGCCAAGGCGCTTTATTGTTAACGGGAATTTTTGCCCGACTTCCATTTTTAGTTCACTCAAGTTTACACGTCCTTTAAATAGAGTAACTCGCACCAAAATTTAGTGCGAGTCACTTCCTTTTCTTCATCATTACAGTATAGCGGAAAGTACAATGAAAAGAAAGGAACGCTACTTTTCTAATAAGGGGAAATATTTTCGTATTCAAGCACCAAATCATCCAAAGAGCCGAATGTATAGCCTTTTGCTTTAGCATCTTTTATAAATTGAGGTAACGCTTCGGCATTATCCTGTGCTACTGTATGCATTAAAATAATGGCACCTGGATGAAGCTGGTTCATCAATGCATCATAGGCATATTTTGCACCGCGTCGTTCATCTTTCAGCCAGTCTTTAAAAGCGATCGACCAGAACATATGGCGATAGCCCGCTTCATTGCCGACTTTCAGAACTTCTTCATTAAAGATACCTTCCGGCGGTCGGGCGTAATAAGTCCGTTTTACACCAGTCAACTCATTTAATTTATCATCAAACTGTTTCCATTCCTTCTTCATTCCATCAGGAGTCAAACGCGCCATATTTGGATGGCCATATGAGTGGTTTCCAATAATATGGCCATCTTTAACCATCGTTTTTACTAAGTCGGTCGCGCTCGTTAAATAATGCCCGGTCAAGAAGAAAGTGGCTGGGGCTTTTTCTTCCCGCAGAGTATTTAAAATACTCTCGGTATAGCCGTTTTCGTAGCCGTTATCGAATGTTAAGTAAACAATTTTCTTTTCTTCATTCCCCTTATAAATGGCTCCGTATTTACTTAACATAGACTCAAGCGGTTCTCCTATTTCAACAGGTGCGCCATTACGGCTTGGCTTGAAGCCCCAATGAAATTCCTCGGCTTTTGCAACAGACACAGATATAAAGGAAATAAATGTGGCGACTAACACGAAGCTAATCCCTAAAATATGTTTTTTCAATGAAAAAGCAACCTCCTTTTACAAGGTAGGTTGCGTGAAAAGCATTGTTTTATTCATATAGATCACGAATTGCATCCTCTACAGAAATAAACTTAAAATCGAAATTCGCATTTAATAATTTTTCGGGCACGACATGCTGACCGTCCAGTACGAGCATACTCTTCTCGCCAAGTGCAATCTTTAAAGCCATGCTTGGTACGGGGAACCAATGTGGTCGATTCAGTGCTTTACTAATTGAATGCCCGAATTGCTTCATTCGTTTTACATTCGGTGTCGTAAAATTAATCGGTCCTGATAACGTACCGTTTTCTATTGCAAAAAGTATAGCACGCGCCACATCTTCTGCATGAATCCAGCTAAGCCACTGTCTGCCTGATCCGATTGTACCGCCAACACCAAGTTTGTAAGGAAGTACCATCATCGGCAATGCACCCTCGCCTTTTTCTAAAATAACGCCAAAACGGGTTAAACAAGTGCGAATGCCTAATAGTTGAGCCTGCAATGCTTTTTCTTCCCACTGTGCCACAACGCTCCCTAAAAAATCAGTAGCTTGTTCGGTAGCTTGTTCCGTATAAACAGCTGTTTCGGAAACAGGATAAATACCAACAGCGCTCGCATTAATGAGTACTTTCGGTTTTTGCTTCACGGTTTGTAAAATACGGATGATTTCATCGGTAGACTCCAAACGGCTTGATAGGATTTTTTGTTTTTGTTCATCTGACCATCTTCCCTCATTTAGAGAGACGCCCGCTAAATTTACGAATGCATCCGTATTTTCAACATGATGCTCCGGTGTCGCCCCGTCTTTTAGCCATTGCACATAAAGTATATTATTTTCAGTATGCTGCTTTCCACGTGTCAATACTATGACTTCGTGACCTTGTTCAAGTAATAGTTTACTCAATCTCCTGCCAACCATTCCTGTACCGCCTGCAATTGCAACTTTTATGACAAACACCGCCTTTATTTCTTTTTGTTCCTATAAGTATACCGTTCCATGAAACTATAAGTAAAAAGATGTATACTAGAATGTACATTGTTATTGTGAGGTGTACACGGTGCAAGTCCAAATCATTACAAAAATTGGTCGTCAAAAAAACAATCAGGAGCGCTACAATATATACTTGAACGAAAAGTATGCTTTTGCAGTTGATGAAGGCACACTTATTAAGTTCGGCCTGCAAAAAGGCAAAGTACTTGAGCAGATGGAAATAGATGAAATACAATATGAAGATGAAATTGCAAAAGCGTTTAACAAGGCGCTAAACTTTTTAAGCTTCCAAATGCGCAGTGAACATGAAGTGAAATCCAAGCTTCTGAAAGCAGGGCATGGGGAAGCAGTTGTACTTGAAGCGATTCATAAATTGACGAGCTTAGGCTTTTTAAATGATGAAAGTTATTCAAAAGCGCTGCTTGAAACGAGAAAGCGTACGACAAAAAAAGGTCCGGCAGCAATTCGCCAGGATCTGATGCAAAAAGGAATTGATAAAAGTTTGCAGCAGAAAGTATTGGCGACATTTGAACATGATGAACAGTTAAAGCTTGCAATGGAATTAGCGGAAAAAGCCGTACGTTCCAATACAAACAAAACGCCGACACAAGTGAAACAGAAAATTCAGGATGTGCTGTTGCGTAAAGGTTATTCCTATGAGATTGTTAAAGAAATACTCGGCCAGATTACATTAGAGCGTGATGAAGATGAATGGTCCGAGTTAATAGAAGCTCAAGGTGATAAAATTTGGCGCAAATATGCATCCAAATTAACAGGTTCCGATCTTCGGCAAAAAGTTAAACAGGCACTTTATCAAAAGGGCTTTCCAATAGAGAAAATCAATGAATATATTGAACAGAAGGAGCAACAACAAAATGAATGAATTAACATATAGTTCAATGTCTGAACAGGAATTGCGTCAGGAAATTGCAAATTTACGTGAACGTGCAAGAAAAGCCGAGCAATTGGGGATTGTAAATGAGTATGCAGTATATGAGCGTAAAGCATTGATGGCAGAGGCGTATTTAGTTGATCTTTCAACAATTATTCCGGGTGAAATCTATCGCCTGAACGGATCGCCAGGTGAATTTTTCCAAGTAGATTATTTAAAAGGTCGCTTTGCATGGGGACACCGATTAGGGTCGGAACGTTTTGAAGAAGCATTACCAGTTTCTATATTACGTCCAATGAAAGAAGGGAAGTAGCATGGAAGAATTATATCAAAGATTAACAGAACAATTATTAGCGAAAAATCCTAAATTACCGGCAGGCCGTGCTCGTACATGGGTGGAATTATTATGCAGCGATTTCGAGTCGACATCTGCCAAAGCCGGTGCGGATTACCGCGGCGCGGAATATACGGCTAAATTAGTGAGCCAGTTAATTGAAAGCTATGGGGATAAACTGCATTTATTTGCGGCACAAAATCCGAAATATGCCCATTTATTAAACGACAGTGATGATACGTTAAATTAAAACCAATCCAGCTATAATGTAATTGTGTAGCTTCTAAGCTGATTGCAAAATAAAACCACCAGTTGTGGCTGGTGGTTTTCCGTCTTTTTATTTAGTCATTTCCGGCTCCTATTTGCAGTCGTTTCTGCAGTTTTTCTTCTGTGAAAATCCAGCCGGTATAAGAATTGACAATGTTAAGCTCATCATCTAAATGGGCGACTGCAACGAAAGGATAGCGATCGTTACTGCGGTAGCGTAAATCGATTAAACGCAGTTCTGTTACGCCGCTTTCAAGCTCTGAAATTTCCCACCGGTAAAGTGGTGAAAACGATAAAAAGGCATCTAAGTTTGGATCCTTTATCGCTTTTTCAACGAGCTCCGTTTTTGGGATTGGCTCAATTTCGAACTTATCGTAAATATTGACGGATCTGCGATAGGCACGGCCAACGTAAAAGTGCGTTTTAGATTTAGCAGCAACTTTCCAATGGAAAAAGCGCATTGTCGGAGCAACAATTACAAATTCTTCGTCCTGCAGTTCATGATGGACAGCAGTTTTAACCGCCTTTTGAAGAGCAAAACGTAAAATATAATAGAAGAAAATAATGATGTACATGACCGTAAATGTGAGGACAGGTTCTGTCCCTAATAACCAAAGTAAAATACCGATACAGTGCATCGTAAATATAAATGGATCAAATGTATTAATAACACCGAGTGCAACCCACTTTTTTGAAAACGGGCGCAATGCCTGTGTGCCGTATGCATTGAAAATATCTACAAACACATGTAAAAATACGGCGATCTGTGTCCATAGCCAAACATTGAATAGGTGGACGTCAGGTAAAATAAGAGCGAGAACACCTGTTATTAAGAGAGGCCATAGTAAAACGGCTGGTATTGAATGTGTAATCCCTCGGTGATGACGTATATAAACCGCATTATTACGAAGTTTTAAAACCGTATCAATATCCGGTGCCTGTTGTCCGATAATCGTTCCTGCCATTACAGCCGTAAAGGTCATGGAATGACTTGCGACAGTCGGGTCTACAAGTGCTAGGCCTCCAATTGCAATCCCCATGACGAAATGTGTGCCTGAATCCAAATGTATCAACCCCTCGATCTTAAACCCGTTCGAGAACGGAAAAATTTAGCAATAGTATCCACATTATAATATACCCTTTTTTAAGGAAATAAAATCGAATTTTTGGAGGACAATGTGAACTATCCATATACAAAAGAGTTTCGCCGAGCGTTAGTGCAATGGTTTTTGCAAGAGCAACGAGATTTGCCTTGGCGTCGTACGAAAGAACCGTATCAAATTTGGGTATCAGAAGTAATGCTGCAGCAAACAAGAGTTGATACAGTCATCCCATATTACAACCGTTTTATAGAAAAATATCCGACAGCGGAAAGCTTAGCCTATTCACCGGAAGAAGAGCTGCTTAAAATGTGGGAAGGTCTAGGGTATTATTCCCGTGTCCGTAATTTACAAGCAGGTGTCCGGGAAGTAGTCGAGGTGTACGGCGGAAAAGTGCCGGATAACCGTGTCGACATATCAAAGCTAAAAGGTGTTGGACCTTATACTGCAGGTGCAATTTTAAGTATTGCTTACGGAAAGCCGGAACATGCTGTAGATGGAAATGTTATGCGTGTTTTAAGTCGCGTATTAAATATTGACGCCGATATCGCTTTGCCGAAAACAAAGAAAATTTTTGAACAAGCGGTAACAGAGCTGATTGATCCTGAAAATGCATCTGCATTTAATCAAGGACTGATGGAGCTTGGTGCATTGATTTGTACACCGACTTCACCAAAATGCTTATTATGTCCAGTGCGTGATTACTGCACGGCATTCCATGAAGGCGATCCATCCAGCTTGCCAGTTAAATCCAAAAAGCTTAAAACAAAGAATATTGAATATGATGTTTATATTATTCGTGACAAAGAAGGTCGCTTTTTAATGGAGAAGCGTCCGGAAGATGGTCTGCTCGCGAATATGTGGCAGTTTATTATGATTGAGCGCCAGACAGATGAAAATAGTTTAACCAAAGTTGAAAAACAATATAACGTAACTTTGGAGCGCAATTTTAAAGAACCGATTTTAAATTTTAAACATGTGTTTTCTCATTTGAAATGGCATCTCGACAGCTATTTAGTCGATGCTGTTGAGACGAAGGGTAATCCGGAAAATACGGCATTCTTTACAAAAGAACATATTGCCAATTTACCAATGCCCGTGCCGATGTTAAAAATCTGGGGAAAAATCAATGCATAATTCTTTTATCACCGGACCACAATAAAGGTCGTGGAGGTGACAAAAGATGAGTCGCAATGAACAAAACCAAAACCGTAATAATCAGCAAAACCGTAATAATCAACAAAACCAAAACCAACGTAACAACCAACAGAACAACTTTGAAGAGTTTGGTCAAGAACTAAACTTCAACGAGTTCAACCAGCAAAACCAAAACCAAAATCAAAACCAAAAACAAAATAAGCGTCAAAACAACCAACAAAACAACAACCTTGAAGAGTTCGGTCAAGACGAAAATTTCAACGAAGTTCAACAACAAAACCAAAAACAGCAACGCGAACAAGAGCAGCGTAACGCACAATTCGCGAAGCGTAACAACAACAACTTCTAATGAAGTGAAGGAAGACGTTCTGAAAGTGCAAACTTTCAGAGCGCCTTTTTGTTTTAAAAAGAAAGAGCAGGGAAATTATAAAAGAAGCTATACTTCTAGATGCTCTGTTTAAATAGGTGCAACTATTAAGGGCTCGCAATGATTTTCACGCAAAATTGAAAATAATTGCATTCGAACTACAAGTTTTGCCAAAGCATTGTTATAATACAATAAAGACTGCTAGAATTTTTAGCTAAGACGAAAAGGTGGGCTTTATGATGGCATTACCGGTTGAAGGAGAAAAAATCCAAATACATAGTTATAAGCACAATGGTAATATCCACCGTGTCTGGCAAGAAACGATGGTATTAAAAGCAACAAAAAATATTATTATCGGCGCCAATGAAAAAACACTTGTTACTGAATCGGATGGTCGCACCTGGCTGACACGTGAGCCCTCGATTTGTTACTTTCATGCAGAGCATTGGTTCAATATTATTTGTATGCTGCGGGATGACGGCGTGTATTACTATTGCAACATCAGTTCACCGTTTGTGTTTGATAACAACTGCTTAAAATATATTGACTATGATTTGGACGTAAAGGTGTTTCCTGATATGACTCATGCATTATTGGATGAAGATGAATATGAGCAGCACAGGTTGGAAATGAACTACCCCGAAGTCATAGATAAAATCTTACAGCGGAATGTTAAAACATTGGTAAGCTGGATTGAACAACGCCGTGGACCGTTCGCTCCGGACTTCATAGAATCTTGGACGAACCGTTATATTTTATTGAGTGAAATTCAGGCAAATAAAGAGTAATGAGGCACAAGCAGCTATTTTATGTTGCTTGTGTTTTTCTTTTGGGTAAAGTACATGTGTAAATGTTTAATGGGGAATTATGATATGATAATTGCTGTTGCAAAATTTCTGAGGGGAAGTGTTTTTTGCATTGGATAGTATTAAACGTTATATGCGGTTCGTCAAGCCGTATAAAATGCTTTTATTTTTAACAATCGTAATCGGCATACTTAAATTTGCGATTCCGTTATTTTTACCGTGGCTCCTGCAAATAATTATTGATGATATATTGTTAAATGATGGTATGTCTACAGAGGAGAAGACAAAGCAATTATTTACATGGATCGGAATTGCGCTCGTACTGTTTTTTGTTATTCGGCCACCAATCGAGTATTACCGCCAATACTTTGCTCAAAACTTGAGTAACAATATTTTATTTGATATACGTAAAGAGCTGTATGGGCACTTACAAAAATTAAGCTTAAAGTATTATGCGAATACCCGGGCTGGAGAGGTAATTTCACGTGTCATCAATGATGTTGAGCAGACGAAAAACTTTGTTATGACAGGATTGATGAACTTATGGCTGGATTTAGCGACGATTTTAATCGTCATTGCCGTCATGTTTGCAATGGATGTAAAGCTGACGCTTGTGTCGCTTATAGCACTGCCGTTTTACGCATTTAGTGTAAAGTATTTCTTCGGAAGACTTCGTAGTTTAACGAAGGAGCGATCTCAGGCACTAGCAGGTGTTCAAAGTTATTTACATGAACGTGTTGCCGGTATGAGCATCATTAAAAGTTTTACACTGGAAAAGCATGAGCAGAAAATTTTCGATGAAACGAATGGAGAATTTCTTAATAAAGCGTTGGACCATTCACGCTGGAACGCAAAATCTTTTGCTGTCGTTAATACTATTACGGATATGGCGCCGCTGATCGTGATTGGCTACGCAGGTTATCAGTTTTTACAAGGTGACCTATCCATCGGTGTACTTGTTGCATTTTATGCTTATATTGAACGCTTGTATGGACCACTTCGCCGATTGGTGAGTTCGTCGACAACATTGACTCAGTCAATTGCCTCAATGGACCGAATGTTTGAACTGATGGATGAGAAATATGAAGTTCAAAACAAGCCTAACGCGATGGTGTTACCCGCAGCAAAAGGGAAGCTTCAATTTGATCGAGTTACATTCAAGTATGATAAAGCTGGAAACACAATTTTAAATGAAGTTGATTTCACGATTGAACCTGGACAAACTGTCGCCTTTGTAGGTATGAGTGGCGGGGGGAAATCGACAATCGTCAGCTTAATTCCACGCTTCTATGATGTAACGGAGGGAGCGGTAAAAATTGATGATCAAAACGTTAAAGATGTTACGATTGAATCATTACGCGCACAAATCGGGATAGTATTACAGGATAATATTTTGTTTAGTGATTCGGTGAAGCAGAATATTTTAATGGGAAATCCGCATGCTACAGATGAGGAAATAGTTGCTGCTGCCAAAGCGGCGAATGCCCATGACTTTATTATGGGTTTACCGGAAGGCTATGACACGAAAGTGGGAGAACGCGGTGTTAAACTTTCAGGCGGGCAGAAACAGCGTGTGGCAATTGCACGGGTATTTCTAAAAAATCCGCCAATTCTTGTGTTGGACGAGGCGACTTCTGCACTCGATCTGGAAAGTGAAGCGCTAATTCAAGACTCGCTTGACCGTTTAGCACATGAGCGGACGACGATTATTATCGCTCACCGACTGTCTACAATTACCCACGCTGACAACATTTTCGTTATTGAACACGGAGAAGTTGTAGAATCCGGTACACATCAACGACTAATGGAGCAACAAGGAGCATATTATAACTTATTCCAAGTACAAAAATTAGATTAAATTTAAGTGACTATGTTGAAATAAATCAGCATGGTCACTTTTTTTTATGTATATTTAAAATTACATTTTTTTACGATAATGTTGTAAATTAGTAGATGTTATAATATCATATTTTCAAATACTTTTAATCTTCAGAAAATTGGGGTGTTTAAATGAGTCGAAAAGCTGTGCTTGAAGTGAGAGAGTTAGAAACGACATTTTTTTCAGACAGTGGAAAGGTTGCGGCTGTCGATCGAATAAGCTTTTCAATTCATGAAGGGGAAATACTCGCCATTGTAGGGGAGTCCGGCTGTGGCAAAAGTGTTACCTCCCTATCCATTATGGGCCTTGTGCCGAATCCTCCCGGAAAAATAACAAATGGGGAAATTTTACTGAAAGGGCAAGACATTTCAAAGCTTTCAGATAAGCAAATGCGCAAAATACGAGGCAATGAAATCGCGATGATTTTCCAGGAGCCTATGACTTCGCTGAATCCATTGTTTACAATCGGGAACCAATTGATCGAGGCAATCAGAATTCACCATCCGAAGTGGTCAAAAAAAGAAGCGAGTACCCGGGCGGTGGAAATCATGAAGCTGGTCGGTTTGCCGCGCGCGGAACAGTTGCTTAAAGACTATCCACATCAGCTGTCGGGAGGGATGCGGCAACGTGTAATGATTGCGATGGCCCTTGTATGCAATCCGAAAGTACTTATTGCCGACGAACCGACAACAGCCCTCGATGTAACTATCCAAGCCCAAATTTTAAAGTTAATGCGGGACTTAAATGAACGGCTGAACACCGCTGTTTTACTCATTACACATGATTTAGGTGTTGTTGCGGAAACCTGTGAGCGCGTCATTGTCATGTATGCGGGGCAAATCGTAGAAGAAGCTCCGGTTAATGAAATATTCAGAAATCCGCAGCACCCTTATACAAAAGGACTTATCCAGTCAGTACCGGATATGCGTTATAAAAAGGATACGCTTTATTCGATTCCCGGGAATGTTCCGAAACCAGGTTCGATTTTGGAAGGATGCCGTTTTGCAGCACGTTGTGAATATGCATTCGATCGTTGTATGACAAATACTCCTCCGCTCTATGAATCATCCGGTACACATAAAGCTAGATGCTTTTTATTGGATATGGAAGAAGGGGGAGTCACACATGTCGAAAGTGCTGCTGAAAGTTGACAATCTGAAAAAGTATTTCCCGATCCGGCATGGGATGTTTGCACGCCATGTAGGTGATGTGAAGGCTGTCGATGACGTATCGTTTGAGCTTTATGAAGGGGAAACATTAGGCATTGTCGGAGAATCCGGCTGTGGGAAATCTACTACGGGCCGTGCGATTATGCGTTTGCATGAACCTACAGATGGCCAGGTGACATTTGATGGCGTAGAGCTCACAAAGTTAAACAGCGAACAAATGCGAAAAGTCCGAAGGGAAATCCAAATGGTGTTTCAGGATCCGTATGCTTCATTGAATCCAAGACATACGGTTGAAAAAATTTTAGAGGAACCGTTAATTGTCCACGGAATCGGCAATGCGAAGGAGCGCAAAAAGAAAGTCCGTGAATATTTGGAAATCGTCGGTTTAAGCTCCTATCATGCGAAGCGCTATCCACACCAGTTTAGCGGGGGACAAAGACAGCGGATCGGTATTGCCAGAGCTTTAATGACTAATCCGAAACTGATTATTGCAGATGAACCGGTATCTGCACTGGACGTATCCATTCAAGCACAAGTATTAAATTTAATGCAGCGATTGCAGGAAGATTTGAAACTGACATATATATTTATTGCCCATGATTTAGGGGTTGTGCGACATATTAGTGACCGGGTAGGTGTGATGTACTTGGGAAGGCTAGTCGAAATTGCGGAGAGCGAATCGTTATATCATGAGCCATTACATCCCTACACACAAGCGCTATTATCGGCTGTACCAATTCCGGATCCGCAGTTTGAGCGGGAACAGCTATTGCTCAAAGGGGATATTCCGAGCCCGTCAAACCCGCCGACAGGATGCACATTCCATACGCGCTGTCCTTTTGCGATGGAAAAGTGCAAGCAAGTCACTCCGATGCTCCAGCAAGTTAAACCAGGTCATTCTGTAGCGTGTCATTTATATGAAACGCCACAATGATAATAGATTATAAAGTCTAGGGGGTTTTTTTATTGAGGAAAGGTAAATTGTATTTAGTAAGTCTTATGATGCTATTAATAATGTCATTATTTTTAGCTGCTTGCGGTACTGACGATGCAGAAACGTCATCATCAGAAACAAGCAATGATTCAAGTACAGATACAGACAGCAATACGACAGACAATTCAAGTTCTTCAACACCTCAAGTTTTAGTATTTGGCCGTGGAGCAGATTCTGTTTCACTTGACCCAGGCATCGTAACAGATGGCGAATCATTCAAAGTAACGCAAAACCTATTTGAAACATTACTGAACTTCGGGGAACAGGATACAACGATCAACCCTGGACTAGCAAAAGAATGGGAAGTAAGTGAAGACGGTTTAACTTATACATTCCAGCTTCAGGAAGGTGTAAAATTCCATGACGGCACAGACTTCAATGCAGAAGCGGTTATTAAAAATATCAACCGCTGGAAAGGTGGAAAAGAGGAAGATTTCTACTATTTCAACTCGATGTTTAAAGCAGAGGGCGAAGATATTATTAAAGATGTTACGGCAGAAGGGGATTACACAGTTGTCTTCACACTTTCCCGTCCGCAGGCACCATTCCTTAAAAACTTGGCAATGAGCCCGTTCGGAATTGGTTCTCCAACTGCATTTGAAGCAGCAGGCGATAAATTCGGCGATAACCCTGTAGGTACAGGTCCATTTAAATTTACAGACTGGAAACGTAATGACTCAATTACGATTGAGAAGTTTGAAGATTACTGGCAAGAAGGTTTACCGAAATTAGATAAAGTTATTTTCCGTTCAATTCCGGATAACTCTGCTCGTCTAAATGAATTAATGGCAGGCAATATCGATTTAGCTGATGGTATTAATCCTTCAGACGGTAAAACAGTGGAAGGTGATTCGACGTTACAACTGATTGAACGTCCATCAATGAACATTGGCTATTTAGGTTTAACGAATACACGCGCACCGTTTGATAACAAACTGGTACGTCAGGCAGTAAACTATGCAATCGATAAACAGGCGATTGTTGATGCGTTCTTTGAAGGACGTGCAGAAGTGGCGGCAAACCCGATGCCACCATCAATTAGCGGTTACAACGATGCAATTTCCCCATATCCGTATGATCCTGAAAAAGCGAAATCTTTATTAGCTGAAGCTGGTTATGACGGAAAAGAAATTGAGTTATGGGCAATGCCGGTACCTCGTCCATATATGCCGGACGGAGCGAAAGTTGCGGAAGTTATTCAGAAAAACTTAGAAGATGTTGGGATTCCATCGAAAATCGTAACATTTGAATGGGCAACATATTTGGAAAAAGCGAACAACGGTGAAGCAGATGCATTCATGCTTGGCTGGACTGGTGATAATGGAGATGCAGACAACTTCATCTACACATTATTAGACAAAGACAATATCGGTTCAAACAACTATGCGTACTATACTAATGAAGAAGTTCATAGTCTATTAATCCAGGCGCAGTCTGAAACAGATGAAAATGTGCGTAATGAATTATACAAAAAAGCACAGGAAATCATTCATGACGATGCTCCATGGGTTCCGCTTGCTCACTCTACACCACTACTTGCAGCTAAAGCAGGTGTGAAAGGGTTCTTGCCGCACCCAACAGGCTCTGATAAATTAGATAACGTTTCAATGGAGTAATAGAAAGTTAAGTGAAAGGGGAGGAATATTCCTCTCCTTTTTTTCAACTAGTAGAAACATACATTCATAAAAGGGGTGAAGAGCATGCTTCACTACATTGGCAAACGTCTACTGCATTTAATACCTGTATTACTCGGGATGACCTTTTTAGTATTTCTGATCATTCGTGCCATTCCCGGTGATCCGGCACAAGTCATTTTAGGACAGCAAGCTACTGCAGATGCAATCGCGGCACTTCGCCTGAAACTGGGTCTGGATAATCCGTGGTATATTCAATATTTCGATTACTTAAAAGGGATTGTAACGGGAGATTTGGGAGAGTCATTAAGAACGAGGCAGCCGATCTCTTCTGAAATGTGGCCATACTTAGCAGCTACATTTGAACTGGCATTTTTCGCGATGATTATTGCAATTATCGTCGGGGTAAATGCAGGGATTGTTTCGGCATGGTTTCAAAATTCATGGTTTGATTACTTAGCGATGGTGATTGCTTTAATCGGTGTTTCGATGCCGATTTTCTGGTTAGGTTTAATGGAGCAATGGGCATTCGGTATTCAGCTGGGATGGTTGCCGACATCGGGACGGGAAGAAGTGCGGGATCCGGTTATGGCAATTACTCACTTTTACTTAATTGATACATTATGGCAAGGCCGGTTTGATCAATTTATTGTTGTTTTTAAGCACTTATTATTACCTGGCATTGCACTTGCAACGATTCCGACGGCGATCATTGCACGTATGACAAGAGCCTCCATGTTGGAAGTAATGCGTTCGGATTTTGTACGTACAGCACGGGCAAAAGGTCAAAAAATGTTCGTCGTTGTTTATAAGCATGCATTGAAAAATGCGTTGATTCCTGTTTTGACAGTGGTCGGCTTGCAAACAGGCATGCTTTTAGGCGGCGCTATTTTAACGGAAACGATTTTCAGCTGGCCGGGAATTGGGCGCTATATATACGAAGCGATAGGATTCCGCGATTATCCTGTCATCCAGTCAGGTATTTTAATCGTTGCCTTTTTATTCGTGATGATCAACCTGATTGTTGACCTTTTATATACCGTGATTGATTCGCGCATTAAATACAACTAGAGAGGAGGCGCATAGCATGGCTGAAATTATACAAAATCAAGTTCAGCGAATTGAAGAAGAACGAGTGAAGGGACCGTGGCAAGAGGCGTGGACGAATTTCAAGAAAAGCAAGTCTGCGCTGTTCGGAAGTGCAATAGTGTTATTCTTTGTGCTTCTGGCAGTATTAGGCCCTTTGTTTGCACCACAAGGTATAAACGAGCAAAATTTAAGTATGCGTCTGCAGCCTCCATCTGCTGATTTCTGGTTTGGAACAGATGATCTCGGTCGCGATATATTTTCGCGAATTTTGCATGGGGCCCGCATCTCGTTGACGGTTGGTTTATCGGCTGTACTAATCTCAGCAGTTGCCGGAAGTTTTTTGGGGATTATTGCAGGCTACTACGGTCGCTGGGTTGATACGATTATTTCGCGGATCTTTGATATTATGCTTGCGTTTCCAAGTATATTATTGGCGATTGCCATTGTATCGATTTTAGGACCATCATTGCAAAACGCATTAATTGCGATCGCGGTTATTAATATACCGAACTTCGGCCGACTAATCCGGTCGCGGGTACTGAGTATAAAAGAGGAAGAGTATATTCATGCCGCCAGAGCAATCGGTATGAAAAACTCCCGTATATTATGGAAACATATTTTGCCGAACTCGATGACTCCTGTAATCGTACAGGGGACATTGGCGATTGCGACTGCGATTATCGAAGCGGCAGCACTCGGGTTTTTAGGACTTGGTGCAGAAGCGCCCCAGCCGGAGTGGGGGAAAATGCTTGCGGATGCGCGGATGTTTTTACTGAACGCACCATGGGCAATGATTTTCCCGGGACTTGCGATTATGCTGACTGTAATTGGTTTTAATCTTATGGGCGACGGACTGCGGGATGCGCTTGATCCGAAGATGAAAAGTTAAAAAGAAGGTGTGCGAAAATTGCACACCTTCTTTTTATTTAGTAGAACTCTGATTCCAGATCTAAGTTTTTTTCTTCACTATGGAAGCTGCGATAGGATACGATCAATGTATCCAGATGCTCCAGGTTTTCCTCGTAATCCAAAATCCGCGATAAAATATAAAGCAGATGGTAGCTTGAAAACTGCTCATCCTCCGCTGCCTCTTCCTGAGCAAGGGCAATCTGTTTGATAAACTGCTCCATTAGCTCACTGCCTTGCAGATATTCTTCGTGCCGTGTCCATTTTGAATGTTCCGGCCTGAGTTTCCCGGTATATTTCAATAACAGTTGTTCGTGGTAGGTTAGTAAGAAATCTAAACGTTCCTGAATAATTACTTGAAATTTACTAGGTAACTTTCCGAGCTCATTTTCATGTTTGTGTAAACGGACGAGCAACTCATAGCTCTTTTTCGAAGTTAATAACATTTGACGGTAAATAACAAGCTTTCTGGCTTTCACAAACTTCCGGTTTCTGAAATAGTTGCGTTCTTCTTTGAAAAAACCGTACATTGTATCAATTTCATTTAGTCGGGACTGCAATTTATTTACTGCCATTTTTGTAGATGTGTGTTCACTAGCTTGACGAACGGCCAAACGTGTCCAGCGAATGATATCATCCTGGACAGAGTTGATCATTTTAAATAGTTTTATTTCGTATTTAGGCGGTAAAAACAATAAGTTTACAACGAAAGCGGCAAAAACGCCTAGCATAACAGTACTAAATCGGATTAAACCGAACATTAGAAAATCATCGCCCGGTACTTCCATAATGGCGATCATCGTTACAAGTGCAAGGGATACAGATTTTTCAAGCTTTAGCTTCATCATAATACCAAGTACAATAATAGCCGCAATTCCGACAGACACGATATGATGTCCGAAGATGAGACCGAACAGGACTGCAACGGTAGCGCCGATTATATTACCCTGTATTTGCTCTAAAATTGTAAGATAAGAGCGGTAAATAGAAGGCTGGATTGCGAAAACAGCAGCAATTGCAGCAAACACAGGTGAAGGTACATTCAGTATTTGAGCTAAAAATAAAGCGAAAACGATTGCAACACCCGTTTTTAAAACGCGTGCACCTAGTTTCATGTTCTTTTCCTCCTTTCTCGGAGAGTCAATGAAGAGAAGCCGCTATAAAATGTATAGCGGCAGTTGTTATTATAGTTGAGAAAATGCGTAATCCACTGCTTTTAACGTTTCTTCTACGTCTGCATCTGTATGTTCTGTCGTTAAGAACCATGCTTCATATTTTGATGGGGCTAAGTTGATGCCTTGAGATAACATTAATTTGAAGAAGCGGCCGAACTTTTCACCGTCCGTATTTTCCGCTTGCTCGTAATTTTCCACTTTTACATCAGTGAAGTAAATAGCGAATGCGCCTTTTAAACGGTTTAATGTAATCGTCACATTATGTTTTTGGGCAGCAGCTAAAATACCTTCTTCAAGAAGGGCACCTAAGCGATCCATTTCTCCATAAATCCCCGGTTGCTGCAACACTTCAAGACATGCAATACCTGCTTGCATACTTGCAGGGTTTCCGGCCATAGTACCAGCCTGATATGCAGGGCCAAGTGGAGCAACTGTTTCCATAACTTCTTTACGACCACCGTATGCACCGATTGGCAGACCGCCGCCGATTACTTTCCCCATTGCAACTAAGTCCGGAGTTAAGCCGAGCATAGTATGTGCTGCACCGTAGTGGAAACGGAAAGCTGTAATAACTTCATCGTGAATTGTTAATGCACCATACTCTTTTGCCAGTGCATGCACATGTTCCAAAAATCCTTTATGCGGTTCTACAATTCCGAAGTTGCCGACAATTGGCTCGATTAAAATCCCCGCAACATCATTGCCCCATTTTTCCATTGCTAATGTAAATTCTTCCTTATTGTTGAAAGGTACGGTAATGACTTCAGTTGCGACAGCATGGGGAACACCGGCAGAATCAGGTGAACCTAATGTTGCTGGACCTGATCCAGCAGCGACAAGTACTTGGTCGAAGTGTCCGTGGTAGCAGCCGGCGAATTTAATAATTTTTGTACGGCCTGTAAATGCGCGTGCTACACGTACACATGTCATCACGGCTTCTGTACCGGAGTTGTTAAAACGCACTTTATCCAATGTAGGAATAGCATCTTTCAGCATTTTAGCAAATTTAATTTCATGTTCTGTCGGTGTACCGAATAATACGCCTGTTTCTGCTGCATGTGCGATGGCTTTTGCAATATGAGGATGGCCGTGGCCTGTAACGATCGGTCCGTAGGCTGCTAAATAATCGATGTAACGATTACCGTCCACATCCCAAAAGTATGCTCCTTTACCGCGGACCATGACAACAGGTGCTCCGCCGCCTACTGCTTTATAAGAACGGGATGGACTGTTTACCCCGCCGACGATATGTTCGAGTGCTTCTGCATGAAGCTGTTCAGATTTAGTATGATTCATAATTTATTCCTCCAAAATAGGTTACATGAAATGATTTCTTATCTATTGTAGTATGTAATGAAAGGGAACGCCAAAGAAATTGAAGCATCGGGCATTGTTTTGTATCATAGAAGAAAATTTTGGAGGTAATACACATGACATTAGAAAATTTACAAGCACCGGCATTTACATTGCAAAATGAAGAGGGGAAAACGGTTACGCTCGAAGAATATAAAGGCAAAAACGTTATTCTTTATTTCTATCCGAAAGATTTAACGCCTGGCTGTACAACACAGGCTTGCGACTTTCGCGATAAATATGAGGATTTCTCGGATTTGAATGCTGTAATTTTAGGTGTGAGTCTGGATGATGCAGCGAAACATACAAAGTTTATTGAAAAGCACGGATTGCCGTTTTCATTATTAGTCGATGAAAACCATGAAGTTGCTGAGAAATATGGTGTATGGACGTTGAAGAAAAACTTTGGGAAAGAGTATATGGGTATTGAACGTTCAACGTTTTTAATCAATGAAGAGGGAATCGTTGAAAAAGAGTGGCGTAAAGTACGGGTGAAAAATCATATTGAAGATGTGTTAAACTATTTAAAAAATCGCACAAATTAATAGGTGCACAAAGGGGAATTATGATGGTAACGATTTATTTTACATTTGAACCGCGCGAGGATTTAAAGCAGCCGCTTTTGGCACAGTTTCCTCAAGCCGATTTTTTATTCGATAAGAAGCTGGATGTGGAGAAACTTGCTCAATCAGATGTTTTAGTAACTTATGGGGAAGATTTAAAAGAAGAGCATGTACAGCATGCAGACAAACTGCAATGGATTTTCGTTGCTTCTGCTGGAATCGAGAAGATGCCGGCAGAAGCGATCGCGAAACGTAATATACTTGTTTCGAATGTGCGCGGTATACATAAGAAGCCGATGACTGAATCGATTTTAGCTCATATTTTAGCATTGAAACGTGTATTGCCGTTTATTTATGAGCAGCAACAGAAGAAAGAATGGAATAAAAAGGCGCGTCCGACAGAGTTAAATGGAAGTACAGCATTGATTATCGGTCCGGGTGCAATCGGCGGAGAAGTAGGACGTATACTGCAGGCATTCGATGTTCATACAATTGGCTGCAATCGTTCAGGCAAAGAAGCACCGTATATGAATGAAACGTATAAGCTGGATGATTTAAAAGAGCAGTTACCAAAAGCGGATATTATTCTTTCTATGCTGCCATCTACAAAGGAAACGAAACATATGCTGACTCGAGAGCATTTTGAACTGATGAAAAGTTCTGCCATCTTTATGAATTTCGGGCGAGGAGACTTGGTCGAAACGGATACTCTTGTCGGGGTTTTACAAGACGAGCTAATTGAGCATGCCGTACTGGATGTCTATGAAATCGAACCATTACCGGCAGACAGCCCGCTATGGGAATTGGATAATGTGACACTATCACCGCATTTTTCAAGTCATTCATCACGTTATGTGGAGCGCAGTCTGGATATTTTCAAACCAAGTCTGCAAAAGTGGCTGAAAGGGGAACGTGATTTAGAGAATAAAATGGATATTTTACGAGGGTACTAATTGAGAATGCTAGATGAAAGAATAAGCCTTTAATCGTTTTCATTTTCAATTAGCTTTTTTATCGAATACTTTTATTTTGAATGGAATAAGCAATTGTTGACAACGCATGGACAAATTCGCTACACTATTTATAACGATTACAAATTAATAATATGTATGAAAAGGGGTGCATGACGATGTCTGAATTGCATTTAAAGGATGCGCTGGACACGTTAAAGACTACTGGTGTACGAATTACTCCTCAGCGTCATGCGATTTTGGAATATTTAATTCAAAGTATGATTCACCCAACAGCTGATGATATATACAAGGCGCTTTGCGATAAGTTTCCTAATATGAGTGTAGCAACAGTTTATAATAATTTACGTGTCTTTCGTGAAGTGGGCTTAGTAAAAGAGCTTACTTATGGGGATGCAGCGAGTCGTTTTGATTTTGTAACAGGCGACCATTATCACATGATCTGTGATGGCTGCGGTAAAATTGTAGATTTCCACTATCCCGGATTAAATGAAGTGGAGCAGTTTGCTTCGCAAGTAACGGGCTTTCAAGTTAATTCGCACCGTTTAGAAGTCTATGGTACATGTCCTGACTGTATTGCAGTCGGCGCAACAAAAGTCCAATAATAATTTAACCTAGTAACGGTGTTGTTGCTGGGTTTTTTTTATACAAAAAACTGGAGTAAAAGTTTAATCACCTTTACTCCAGCCCTTATTGGACATTTAATTTTTATTGTATTCTTGATTGAATTCTTTTCCTTCCAATGCAGGATCTAAAGTAAGCGGTTCATTGCAGTACATACAAATATCCACGCGACCTAAAACCTTTGTCCATTTCCCGCATTCCGGACAGACGACTTGCACAGCCTTTGTAGACAGCAATCCTATCCAGCCGTAAACAGCTGTACTGCCGATGATACAAAGAAGTCCAATTGTCATGAAGATTAATACAAGTATTTGGTTATTTTTAAAAAAGATTGCACCATACATAATAACGAAGCCGATGAAAATAAGGGATAATGCAAAAGAGCGGATCTTATTAATTTTACTATTATATTTTTTCATTTCAATTGCCTCCTAATCTAAAATATACTATAACATGAATTGGATATAAATTAGTAGACAGGAAAGAATTAGGTGGCTTATAAAGATCCTCTAATACTATATAAAAATGTTAAAATGAAGGGTTTTTATAAATGAATGGCGAAAGAAAAAGTAGCGGGATTGCTATTATTTATTTTAAGGAAATGATGGACTTTCAGCATGTTGGAAGTTTATCGGCGTAATATTAGTTAATTTATCTTACAGCATCTACACGGACATTATATAGAAGGTATACTTTATAGGGGGATAACAATGGAACATATTTTAAGACCGATATATCAGGAACGTGCAAGCCAGCCGGAAACGCTTGGAGTAATATTGATAAACAAGCGCGAAGGTGCTGAGAATATGACCGATACATTTGATTCGGTTCTTTTAATTATTGTGAAAGAAAGCGATAAGCCTATTTATTCGAAACACTATTCATATGGTGAAGCGAAAATGGTGATGCATATTTTAACGGAGGAACGGTTGCGTAAATGGATTTTCATTGGCTCGCATAAGCGGTTGGTTGATTGGCTTTTCCATGGGAAGGTTATGTTTGACCGCAATGAGTTTTTATATAAACTGCGTTCTGAATTGCAAGAGTTCCCGTTCTTCGGTCGTAAATTAAAAACAGGTATCCAGTTTGCCCAGTTAATCCGCCGTTATAAAGAAGGAAAAGAATTGTTTGAAGATGGTCATTATTTAGATGCGTACAATCATGTAGTTGCGTCATTGCATCATTTAGGGAGATTATCGATTATCGATAGCGGGCATTATCCGGAAGTGACAGTATGGGCCCAGGTGAAACGCAATGATCCTGCAATTTATAAATTATATGAAGAATTGATTATGAGCAGCGAAAGTCTTGAGAAGCGTCTGGAGTTGTTATTTTTAGCCGGTGAGTTTTTAATAAATTCCAGAACTGCTGATGGGGCACAACATATTTTGGAGACAATGCTTGCACAACCTTCATGGACGATTCAGCAATTGCATGATCATCCGGAGTTGAGTTATTACTCTGTGGACTTGGAAGTGTTTGTTGAATACTTAATTGAAAGAGAGCTCATTCTGGTGGAAGCGGTTATTGCTAAAAACGAAGCAATCTTC